>JBJXFT010000282.1:0-13940 GCA_046155725.1 Saprospiraceae bacterium | reverse complement strand
AAATGGGGGACGCCGAAAAGATGTACCTCCGCTCGCTGGAAATCAGAGAGCGACTGGCGAAGGCCAACCCCGCGCAGTTCGAGCCGGGTTTGGCGTTGACGCTGGGAAATCTCTCTTCGTTCTATCTATTAGTAAACAAGTACCCCGAAGCCCAGTCCGCCGCTTTACGCGCCCTCACCCTCGACCCCGCCCAAAATTGGGTACGTTCCTACCTCGGCCACGCCCACCTCCTACGCGGCGACTGGCCCAAAGCCAAAGCGGTGTACGAAGAATACCTGAAAAACGAAACTGACCCCGCCGCCGAAAAAAAAGCCCTTGCCAAAGAATGGGACGATCTCGAAGCGGCGGGCATCACCTGCCCGGAGATGGCTATGGCTCGGGAGTGGGCGCGGGAGTAATCGAGCGCAAACTCCCCACGCGATTTGTCATGTCGTACATAAAGAATCAAACAACTGCCCACACCATGAAAAAAATCACCTTTCTTCTCCCCTTCTTCTCTGCCGCACTTGCTGCCCAAGTCACTGTGCAAGACGATGCCAAAGTCGGCGTGATCGTCACCGGCACGGGCAACACCATCAACACCACCCAGATATTTGGCAAAAGCCCCGAATACGCCGAACTCAAAAACGCCCTCGCCACCCTCGAAGCCGAGATCCAAAAGAAGGCCGCGACCTGCGAAAAAATGGCAAAGGACAACTTGCCCGCAGAGTACCGTGACGGCTGCCGAAGCGAGCTGATTGCCCTGAATGCCCGCCGCGACTCGGTGCAGAAAATCGAGACCCGCTTCCGGGAGGATGTGGTTCGGTTGGCGGAGAGTTTCTCCAAAATGGAACTGAACAGCGAAAGGCTGCGCCTCGCCAAGTCGCTCTTCGACGAAGGCAAAATCCGCGAAGCCGACCATGTGCTGAACGCCCGCGAGATGAAGCAGGAAGGCGATGCCCTGCTGGCCGAAAAGGCCCGCGAGCAGGAAAAACTCCAGCGCACCGATAGTCTGCTGCGCATCAAGGCCGACGAGTTTGCGCTCAAGGCGCGGCTCAAAGCCACCGACTACGCCGACTCGCTGCGCTACGATTCCGCCCAGGTTTACTTCGAGCAGTCGCGGAAGTATGCGGAGACGGTGGAGAACCTTCAATCTTTTTCTATCTTACTTTGGAAGGACAACCAAACCCCGCTTGCCATTTTCTATGGAGAAAGAGCCTTGCAATTGCCTTTTACTGAAAGTGAGGAAGCAGCGTTGACGAGAAACTTGGGCAGTTTTTACCACACGAACAAAAAAATGGGGGATGCCGAAAAGATGTACCTCCGCTCGCTGGACATCTGTGAGCGATTGGCGAAGTCCAACCCCGCGCAGTTCGAGCCGGAATTGGCGGCGACGGCGATGAACTTGGGCGTTTTTTACTTTGACGTTCAAAAAATGGATGAATCGGGAAAAATGTACCTCCGCTCGCTCGACATCAGGGAGCGGTTGGCGAAGTCCACCCCCGCGCAGTTCGAGCCGGATTTGGCGACGACTGCGATGAACTTGGGCAATTTTTACGCCGACGTTCAAAAAATGGGGGATGCGGAAAAAATGTACCTCCGCTCGCTCGACATCAGAGAGCGGTTGGCAAAGGCCAACCCCGCGCAGTTCGAGCAGGATTTGGCGGCGACGGTGATGAACTTGGGCGTTTTTTACTACACCGTTCAAAAAATGGGGGATGCCGAAAAGATGTACCTCCGTTCGCTGGAAATCTATGAGCGCTTGGCGCAGTCCAACCCCGAGCAGTTCGAGCCGAATTTGGCGAAAACGGCGATGAACTTGGGCCTTTTTTACTACACCGTTCAAAAAATGGGGGATGCCGAAAAGATGCACCTCCGTTCGCTGGAAATCTATGAGCGCTTGGCGCAGTCCAACCCCGAGCAGTTCGAGCCGGATTTGGCGAAGACGGCGATGAACTTGGGCCTTTTTTACTCCGACGTTCAAAAAATGGGGGAATCTGAAAAGATGCTCCTCCGTTCGCTGGAGATCTTTGAGCGTTTGGCGAAGTCCAACCCTGCGCAATTCGAGTCGGATTTGGCGGGGACTCTGGGCAACCTTTCTTGGTTCTATCTTTTTGTAAAAAAATATGCAGAAGCGGAAAAGGCAACGGTTCGAGTACTCGCCCTCAACCCCGCCAAAAACTTGGTGCGCACCAACCTCGGCCACAGCCACCTCCTGCGCGGCGATTGGCCCAAAGCCAAAGCGGTGTACGAAGAATACCTGAAAAACGAAGCCGACCCCGCCGAAGCAAAAAAGGCTCTCGCCAAAGACTGGGACGAGCTTGAAGCGGCGGGCATCACCTGCCCGGAGATGGCTATGGCCCGCAAGTGGGCCAAAGAGTAACCACTCACCAAACCACACCACACCACCATGCAACACCTCCTCTCCGACATCCGCGACATCATCGCAATAGCCCGCGAGCGCGTGGCTCGCTCCATCAACCACGAACTGACGGTGGCCTACTGGCACATCGGTCGGCGCATCGTGGAGGAAGAGCAACAGGGCCGGGAGCGGGCCGACTATGGCAAGTACCTCGTCAAGGAACTGTCCAGCACTTTGGCCACAGAATTTGGAAGCGGCTTTTCTGCCCCAAATCTTTGGTTTATGCGCCAGTTCTACCTGACGTTTCCAATTCTCTACGCAGTGAGTAGAGAATTGACATGGACGCATTACCGAGCACTCATCCGGCTTGATGACCCCGATAAACGCGACTTCTACATTGCCGAATCCACCAAAAACGCTTGGTCGGTGCGGCAGATGGAGCGGCAAATCAACAGCCTGCTGTACGAACGGCTTCTGATGAGCCAGGATAAGGAAAGTGTACTGGCCGTAGCAAAAGGAGAGGCGCAGCCCATGCTGCCGCACCAAATCATCAAAGACCCGACGGTGCTGGAATTTTTGGGCCTCAAACCGCAGGCATCTTACTACGAAAAAGATTTTGAAGAGGCCATCATCACGCACTTGCAGGAGTTCCTGCTCGAACTGGGCAATGGCTTTTCATTCGTGGCGCGGCAAAAACGAATCATTTTGGATGGCGACGAATTCAAGATTGACCTCGTGTTTTACAACCGGATGCTACAGTGCTTTGTGTTGTTCGACATCAAGATTGACAAAATCACGCATCAGGACTTGGGGCAATTGCAGATGTACGTCAACTACTACGACCGCGACGTGAAGACTGATTTTGAAAACCTGACCATCGGCGTTTTGCTCTGCGCCGACAAGAACGACTTGGTGGTGCGATACTCTTTGCCCGAAAGCAATCAGCAGATTTTTGCCTCGAAGTACCAGTTGCACCTGCCTACCGAGCAGCAATTGCTGGCAGAAGTGCGGAAGGAGTTGGATAGGTTTGAGGAAGAAGGCAATTCTATTTTGTCACGGGCTGAACCCAGCGATCCCTAAAACCAAAAACGGGCAACCCCGCATCACGCCAGGCTGCCCGTTTTCTTTTTTGTCGCGGGCTGAACCCCGCACCCCCTCAACGCCCTCCCTTATCGCTACCTTCGCGCCGTGTTTGAATTCGATCTCGCCAAAATACTGGAAGAACTGATCAAAAGCCCGCTCGTCCGAAACGAGTGCGAACAGTTCGAGACCGTGTCGCCCTTGCTCTTCAGCTCTGGGCTTTTTTTGTTCCTGTTCCTGGGATTCTATGCGGTCTACCAATTGCTGATGCGGCACAACCGCCTGCGCATTGCATGGGTGACGCTGTTCTCGCTTTTTTTCTATTTCAAATGTGCGGGCATTTTCTGGCTGCTCCACGTGCTCATTGTGGTCGTGGATTTCAGCCTTGCGCGGTGGATGGATCAGTCAAAAACCCGGGGCGGGAAAACCGCGCTGCTCATCGTCAGCCTCGCCGTGAACTTGGGGATGTTGGTGTATTTCAAGTACAACCTCTATTCCGCACTGTTCTGCGAAGTGCTCGACAAGCCTTTCGACCCCTGCTACCTTTTCCTTCCGGCGGGCATTTCGTTCTTCACTTTTCAATCGCTGAGTTACACCATTGACGTGTACCGGGGCCAGTTGAAGGCACAGGACAGTATGCTCGACTATGCCTTCTACGTCACGTTTTTCCCCCAAATGGTGGCAGGGCCGATTGTGCGGGCGGCTGATTTTTTGCCCCAAATCCGTATGCCGGTGTTTGTTTCGAGGGAAGATTTTGGACGCGGTTTTTTCCTGATTTGCACGGGATTGTTCAAGAAGGCGGTCATCTCGGATTACATCAGCGTCAATTTTGTGGACCGCGTGTTCGAGTCGCCGCAGCAATACACGGGGCTGGAAAACCTCTTCGGCGTGTACGGCTACGCGATGCAGATTTACTGCGATTTTTCCGGCTACTCTGACATGGCCATCGGCCTCGCCCTGCTGATGGGCTTCAAATTCCCGATCAATTTTGACTCGCCCTACCAGTCCCTGAGCATCACGGAGTTTTGGCGACGATGGCATATTTCGCTTTCCACTTGGCTGCGTGACTATCTCTACATCCCGCTCGGCGGAAACCGGGGCGGCAGCGTGGGCACTTGGATGGTGACGGGCGGGTTCTTCGCACTCACGCTCGGGATGTCGGCCTATTGGGCCTTGAACGGCGAATGGTGGTGGCTCGCGCTGTGGGCATTGGTGACTGCCGTTGTGGTTTTGCCCGCTATGTGGCGGCGGGACGCGCAGGCTTTGTCCACGAATTTCAACCTGTTTGCCACCATGCTTTTGGGCGGGCTTTGGCACGGCGCGGCGTCGCGCTTTATCATTTGGGGGGCATTGCACGGCCTTGCGCTGGCGGTGGAAAAATGGGTAAAAAACATCTTCCCGGGCACACCAAGCGCATTCCGCCAAGCAATGGGCGGCATCTGGACTTTCCACTTTGTCTGTTTTTGCTGGATATTTTTTCGCGCCGATGGGCTGGAAAAAGCAGGGCAGATGCTCCACCAAATCGCATTTGAATTCCGACCAGAATTCTTCCCGGATTTTTTGGCGGGTTACGGCGCCGTGCTGTTCTGGATGTTGCTCGGCTTTGGCTTGCACTTCTTGCCCAAGTCTATAGAATTGACCGCTCAGCGTTTTGCCACCGCGCTCCCGCTCCTCGGCAAAGCCCTCTTGCTTACGGGAATCATCGCGCTGGTGATGCAGGTGAAATCAGCGGAGGTGCAGGCGTTTATTTATTTTCAGTTTTGAGGGGTGTGGCCGAATGATTCGATTTGAGAGGCATTGTAAGTGAACGCCCACTACTACTGGACATTTTTATTTCACACAACGCCACGACGACACAACGAACTGATTTTAAATGCTTTGGACTTTGCTCCGTTGTGACGTTGTGGCGTTGTGTGAAAAATGTCCAGTAGTATCGTGAACGCCTCATTCCACAATCAGCAACTTCCCTCCAGACAAATTCCCCACCCTTACTTGCACCCAATAGGTGCCCGAAGGCAGCCTATTCAAAGGCACCTGCCGATTGCCTGCCGGAGCCGATGTTTGCTGTATCAATTTCCCCTGCACATCGAAAACCCTGATTTCTGCTGTAGAGGTGATATGCTGGGGCAAATCAACGGTAACCACCGAATGTCGGGACACGGGGTTGGGGGTCAAGCCAAACTCAAGCCAGTCCTTTTTGCCAGCCTCGCTGACATTCGACGTGGCAGTGACCTTGGTGACGGCATAATTGGTGATGATGGGCGGGTTGAAATCAAAGTAGATCGCAGCCCAGTTGGAGATCAAATTGCCGATCACCAGATTGCTTTTGGGCCGCACGGTGAAGGCCACAAACCCGTGGCTGGCAGGCTCATTGCTCAGGCTGTCGGGCAGAAAAATCGGGTCGAAGCGCACTTCCAAGACGCGCTCGTCGAAGAGCCGCCAAGTGTAGGGATGGCTGGCGCTGATTATTTGGAGGCTGGAGGCTTCCAATTCCCATGGAAGTGTGTCGCGGATGACCACAAAATCGGCGGGGAAATTCCCGGTGTTCTGAAAACGGACGACGTAGCGCAGGTCTGTAGAATCCAGTTCCTGGATAGGAAGTTTCTCCGGCATCACCTGCTTGTCATTTGGATCCACAGCACCTACCACGGTAGACCTGCTTGCGAAAAAGTTGTTGGGCAAGTTGAGATCGTTGTTGAGCAGGGCTTTGGCCCAGGAACTGATGATGCTATTGATAGGTGTTGTGGGCAAAGTGCGGAATTGAAGACGCATCTTGATCGTTTCCCCCACATCCAACGAATCAACGAACCACACTATCGAATCGCCCGACACAAGGGTAGGAGCAGGCACAGCAGATAAATATTCCAAGGGGCTGGGGAGGTTGACAATATCGAAAACCACCCAAACGGATGCCGCAGGCACTGAGCCGTAATTGTCCACTTGCACGATTACTTCTGTTTGAAAACCTGGCCGGAAGCGCGTTATTTCCACTGAAGTGATCGCTACGTCAAGGATGCCCGGCGGGACGGTGATGGCAAAATGGGCGGAATCTCCCGGGGCATTGGGAACGGCAAATGCGGGCGCGACAGACCAATACCAAAAGCGAGTGGGCACTATAGCGCGCACCGTATCGCCAATAACGTTGTTGTAAATGTGGTAATCACCCGTAGAAATCGTAGTAGCAAACAGCCCTTTGTCACGCGCTTCTATTATAACATTTGGGAGGCCAGGTTCGTCGGCCTCTCGGATGCCGTTCCCGTTTTTGTCTTTAAAGACGGTTCCATGGAAATCCCAGTATTGGCTCAACCTACAGACGAAAATATCCGGCATCCCTGCGGAGATCAGGTTGAACGTGGGTGCATTGGGGTCAAAGTCCGCCGTGCCTCTGAAACTCCCCGTCGCGTACACGTCACCATTTTGATCCAAGGCGATGGCGCTGCCCCGGTCTGCTTGGGTGCCCCCCATCTGTTTGACCCAGAGATGGTTGCCGGAGGAATCCAGTTTTTGGATATAAATATCACGTTGGCCAAAATCAGTTAATGCAACCGTATCTGGGCCAGGGTCAAAATCTGCCGTCTGGCCGAACTCGCCAATATTGTAGATGTTTCCTGCATGGTCTACTCGGATTGTTCTGGAGCGCTCGTTGCCAACCTCCCCACCCATTTGTTTTGCCCACACGAAATCTCCGGCGGTGTTCAATTTCAGGATAAAAATGTTGTCGTTGAAGGGAGCGCTCATCTTGAATACGCCAGGGCCGGGGTCAAAATCCATTTGGTAGCTGTTGTAATTCCCCGTTACATACACGTTCCCTGCTGCGTCAACGGCCAAGCCATTCCCAAACTCGTCGTAGAGCAGCTCGCCCAATTGTTTGGCCCAAAGGAAGTTGCCCGATGCGTCTAATTTTTGGACATAGATGTCGTTGCCGCCCAGCGAGGTCAAATTGAAAACATCCGGGCCGGGGTCAAAGTCGGCGGTGTGGGAAAAATAGCCTGTGGAATAGACGTTGCCGTTTTGGTCCACATCAATGGACATACCACTGTCATAACTATCTGCGCCGAGTCGCGTTGCCCACAGGAATTCCCCGGCGGGATTCAATTTCAGGATAAAGGCATCCCAAAAATTGGGGTCCGCAGCACTGAGGTTGTAAGTGTCAGGGCCGGGGTCAAAGTCCACGATATCAATAAAACCTGCGGTGATGTAGATATTTCCGCTTTGGTCCAATTTGATGCAGTCGCCAAAACTATAATCGGTATTGGGGCTGAAAAAGTGAGCGGTCAAGGTTTTTACCCACACAAAATTGCCGGCAGCGTCCAGTTTCAGGATGAACACGGCCAATGATTGGTTTTCAACAATGGCCGTTCCGGGCCCAGGGTCAAAATCTACCACATCGTTGAAGCTTCCCACCGTGTAGATATTGCCGCTCAAATCTGTGGTAACGGACACACCGAAGTCATTGTCTTGCCCGCCGATCCTGACCGCCCAGACCAAATCTCCGTTTGAATTCAGTTTCTGGATATAGCCCTCCCTGTTCCCGGTCGGGGCAGTAAGGTTGAAGACCAAAGGCCCTGGGTCAAAATCAACGGTGCCTTGGAAGCGCCCCGTGGAAATCACGTTGCCGTCTTTGTCCACGGCAATGGAATGTGCTTCGTCTAAACTGGTGCCGCCCATTCGTTTGGCCCACACGAGGCCTTGAGCAAGGGAAAATTGCGACAGCAAGAGTGCGATCGGGAGGAGAAGCCGGAGTTTGTTCATGCGGATGGAAGTAGTTGTGCTGTGAATATTTGCTTGGAAGTAGTTCGTGAAAAATCACGCCGCGAAATTAACTTCCAAAAGCCGTTCCGCAATAGCAAGATACCTTCCTCCCCGCATATCCCTTTACCTGCTCTACATTTGTCCGCAAACATTCCGAACCCTGCATTCATCTACAAAACACAAAAATGCTGCGCCGCAACTTTTTCAAAACTACCGGCTTGGCCGCACTGGCTGCCGGGTTTCCAGTATCCAACATCATGGCCGAAAATCCTGAAAACAGTCCCGAGCGCTCGGTACTGCGCCCCGCCCGCTTGAGCGAGGGCGCGACGGTGGCGCTCATCGCGCCCAGCAGCCCGCCTTCGGAGGAAAAGTTGGTGAAAGGCATCGCCAACCTGACCCAATTAGGGTTCAAAATCGTGGAAGGAAAAAGCCTCCGCGCCCGCCACGGCTACCTCGCCGGCACCGATGCCGAACGGCTGGCCGACTTGCACGAGGCGTTCAAAACCCCCGAAATCGAGGCCGTGTGGTGCATCCGCGGGGGCTACGGGGCTGCGCGTTTGTTGCCGGACATTGACTACAAACTCATCCGCCGAAACCCAAAACCCTTCATCGGGTACAGCGACGTGACGGCTTTGCACCTCGCCATTCATCAGCGCACGGGGCTGGTGACTTTCCATGGCCCGGTGGCAGCCTCTGATTATCCGGAAGATACGCTGCGGCATTTCCGCTCGATGCTGATGTCGCCCGTTTTTCCCTACGAAATTGCCGCCCCAATGGAGGGCGCTGAAACCGAAGCACCCGAATTTCACCCTTTCGTGATTGCGCCCGGCCAAGCGGTTGGGGCCCTGACGGGGGGCAACTTGGCCTTGCTCTCGTCTTTGGCCGGCACGGCGTTCGCCCCGATTTTCACGAAAAAAATCGTGTTCATCGAAGACGTGGGCGAGCAGCCCTACCGTCTCGACCGGATGCTGACGCAATTGCTGCAAGCCACCGATTTGGCGCAGGCGGCAGGCATCGCGCTCGGCGTTTTTGCCGATTGCCAGCCCAAGCAGGACAGCCCGTCGCTCTCGCTGCCCGATGCGCTGCGCGACCGTTTGGGCGGGCTGGGCATTCCCGTGGTGTACGGCATTCCTTTTGGCCATGTGCCGCATCAAGCCACATTTCCCTACGGGATAAAAGCAAGTCTGGACGCTGAAAAAATGAGGCTGACGATTTTGGGGCAAGCCGTGGTGTAGCCCCTCCCCTACTCCCGGTATTTCCCGAATGCCCACCAGCCTGCCAAGCAAAACACTACGGCGGCCAGCGCGGTGCATTGCACCCCGAAGGGGTTTTCAGTGCTTTTGCCCAACAGCAGGAGCGAAGGGAAAATGAGATTGGCGAGCGAAATGCCCACCTTCATCGTGAATGCGCTCACGCCAAAAAACATCCCGGCCAGTTGCTTGCCGCTCTCCCGTTCCTCGCGCTCCACCTCGTCGCCGATAACGGCGTTGGGCAAAATCCCGAAGGTCGCCAAGGGCGCGGCAGCCGCCACGGCCAGCCCGTAGAGCAGCCACTCTTTTGGCAAGGGGATGTTTTTGACAAAAGCCACTACGCCGAAAAGTGCCCCGAACAGCAGGTAGGCCGCCAGCATGGTGCGGCGTTTGCCCCATTTTTTCACCAACAAGTTCAGGGGGAAATAAAGGAGGAAACTCGTGAGGAAACTCAAGAGCGAGAACGTGAACGCCATGCTTTTGTCCAAGCCCAGCAGCAGCGTGGTGTAAAACCCGATGCCCAACTGGATGAACGTGAGCGCGAGCCAATATAGCAGGAACGAAGCCAGGAACCAGCGAAAGTTGCGGTTGCCAAACACGGCGGACAAGGATTGGCGCAGCGTGTGCTCACTCGGTGCTTGGCGGGCGTAGCGGCGTTCGTTCAAAAAAATGGCGGGCAAAAGCATAAAAACCAAGGCCAGCACATGGAGCAACGCCACTGTGATTTGGAATGCCCGCACGGGCGTGTGGCCCATGCCCTCGAACACGCCCTGCAGCGCGTAGGCACTGTTGCCCAGCACAAAACCTAAAGCCCAACTGACCGACACGAGTGTGCTGATGAGCATTCGGTCTTGCGACGTGTGGCCGAGTTCGGCCATGAGCGCGTTGTAGGGAATGACGTAGAAAGCAAAAAAGAAGTAGTACAGCGCGATGGCGACGGCCAGCCAAAGGAGGTTCGCCGCGCTCTCAGAAGCATCGGGCGGCAGGAAAACCAGCGTGGCAAACAACGCGAAAGGCACTGCGCCCAAGAGCATGAACCAACGCCGCTTTCCGAAATGCGAGACTTTTCGGTCGCTCCAATTCGCCACCAGCGGGTCCACTATGCCGTCCAAAACACGCCCGCCCGCGCTGAGGATTCCAATCAGCGTCAGCACCCCCAGCACCGCGCCCTGAAAAAGGAACGAAGGGAAAATGGGCGCGCCCTGCTCCGGCGGCATATAGAAATACACCAGCAAATTGCCGACGGCGAAACTCGCCAGCGACCAGCCCAATTGGCCGCAGGCATACAAAATCAGAACATTGAGCCGTGGGCGGACGGGGAGGAGGGCTTGCAGGGGAGGAGAATCGGGGGGGAGTCGTTTTGCCATGCTGATCGGAGGAAAGGACAATGAAACACCTTCAAACTATAGTAAACACAAAAGTGGTGGCGAGATGAGGGAGCGCGAGGTTCAGTCCGAGACAAAAGATGACGCGGGCTGAACCCCGCGCTCCCTCACCCCTCAAAAAACTTATGAAAAAACAGCACCTGAAAATCCACCGCGCTGCCCCAATATTCGCTGTTGTGCTCGCCGGGGCGTTCCGTGTACTCATGCGGGATGTTGGCTTCCAGCAATCGGCGGTGCATCTCGCGGTTGGTTTCGAGGAAAAAATCGCCCAGCCCGCAGTCAATGATAAACGGCAGGTCGTGCCCTTTGAGGCGCGGCACGAGGTTGACGGCGGAAGCCGCTTCCCAATTTGCCCAGTTCGCGCGCGGGTCGCCGAGCACCGCCTTCAAGTCCCAGTCGTTTTTCTTGAACGGCCTCAAATCCAAGCCTCCGGCCATGCTGCCGGCCGCGCCAAAGATTTCAGGATGTTTGATGGCCAGCGTGATAGCCCCATGCCCGCCCATGCTCAGGCCGGCGATGGCGCGCCCGGCGCGTTCGCGGCGCGTGTTGTAGTAGTAGTCCACAAAGCCCACCACTTCCTTCGAAATGTAAGTGTCGTAGCGCACCGTAGAGTCCATCGGGCTGTCCAGATACCAGCTGTCATAGCCCCCGTCGGGGCAGACGATGAGCATCTGGTAAGTGTCGGCGTGTTGGCGGAGTTGGGGCGCGTCGGTGAGCCAGCCCGCAAAGTTGCCGCTCCAGCCGTGGAGGAGGTACAGCACCGGGTAGGGTTCGGCGGTAGCACGGTAATTTTCGGGTGCAACCACAAGACATTTTATGTTTTTCCGCATGGAGGCACTGAATATTTCCAGCGTGTCCATGTAGGCTGCGTGAGCGGCATTAGGCACCATCAAACAATTGAGAATGAGAAAATTGAGCAAGAACAGGTGTTTCAAAACCAACATAATTTTGGGCGAAAATAGGGCGCGCCCGGCTTCCCGGCGCTACCCCGATTTAGTTATTGGCACTTCTTTTGTTTTCTCCCGCCAAACATATTTTTGAATCGCAATGAGAAAATTTACTTTACTCCTTTTCGCGGCTTTTTGCCTGCAAATTGCGCCCGCAATTTCCCAAAACCGGGCCTTCCCAAATGCCATCCATGCCAAACTGAACTTCATTGACTACGGCCTGCTTTCCGGCGACGGCCTAAAAATGGGGGAAGGTTTTGAATTCGCCTATTTCCGAAACGTCGCGCCCGCCCTCAACCTCGGTGTGCCGCTCAAAGTAGGGCTGGCCAAACTCCCCAGCAGCATCGAGGGAGGTTCCGAAAACACCGTGACAGCCAGTGCCGACATCCTCTGCCGCCTCGAAAACATGAAAAGCGAGGCCAAAGTGATCCCATTCGCTTTTGCCGGAGCGGGCTATGTGTTGGAAAAAGACAACAACCACGCCCAACTGCCCTTTGGCGCAGGGATACATTTCCGCCTCTCGCCTTATGCATTCGTCAACTTGCAAGGCGAATTCCGAAAGGCTTTGGTGGACAACCGCGACAACCTCCAAATCGGCATCGGCTATGCCTACATCCTCCATCACTCAGAGAAAAGGCCTGCCGCCAGAAAGCCCCTCGCCAGAGACCGAGACCGCGACGGCACGCCCGATTCTTTGGATGTGTGCCCCACGCTCGCCGGCCCGCCCACCGCGCTCGGCTGCCCCGATGCCGACAACGATGGCCTCGGTGACAAAGAAGATGGCTGCCCGACCGACCCAGGCTCCATCGAAACGGGCGGCTGCCCAGACTATGATGGTGACGGCTTTGCCGACAAGTCCGACGATTGCCCCACCGTGGCGGGCCCTTGGAAAGGTTGCCCCGACGCAGACTTCGACGGCGTGCCAGACAAGGATGACAAATGCCCCGACGAAGCCGGGCCGACGGGCAGCAACGGTTGCCCCGAAACGAGCGACAGCGATGGAGACGGCACCCCCAACGACCAAGACCTTTGCCCCGACAAGGCGGGCGCCAATCGAGGCTGCCCCGATACCGACAATGACGGCATTGCCGACAACTATGACAATTGCCCAGAGGAAGCCGGCACTGTAAAAAACAACGGCTGCCCAGAACCCAAAGACTCTGACAGCGATGGCGTGGCCGACAACGACGACCCTTGCCCAGACAAGGCTGGCACGCTCGGCGGCTGCCCCGATTCGGACGAAGATGGCGTGGCCGACAATGTGGACAAATGCCCCGACACGGCAGGCACCGCAAAAAACAACGGCTGCCCAGAAGTGAAAGACACGGACGGCGACGGCATCCCCGACAGCCAAGACAAATGCCCCAACGACGCAGGGACAACAAAAAACAAAGGCTGCCCAGAGCCAAAAGACTCCGACGGCGACGGCATTGCAGACAAGGAGGATAAATGCCCGACCGAAGCAGGGACTGCAAAAAACAAAGGCTGCCCAGAACCAAAAGACTCCGACGGCGACGGCGTGGCAGACACTCAGGACAAATGCCCCGACGTGGCAGGGACTGCCAAAAACAAAGGCTGCCCAGATGTGAAAGACAAAGACCGCGACGGTGTGGCCGATGACGAAGACCCTTGCCCCAACAAAGCGGGCAACTTCGGCGGATGCCCCGACTCTGACGGCGACGGTGTGGCCGACAATGTGGACAAATGCCCCACCACCGCTGGCCCCACCACCAACTTTGGCTGCCCGGAGGTAAAAAAGGAAGTGAAAGAGCGCTTGAACACCGCCGCCCGTGCCGTGCAGTTTGAAAGCGCAAAGGCGATTTTGAAAAACGAATCTTACGATGTGCTCGACCAAGTGGTGGCCATCATGCGCGAAAACCAAGCCCACACACTCTCCATCAGCGGCTACACCGACGATGTGGGCGACGACGAGCGCAACCTCGCCCTTTCGCAAGACCGCGTGAAGGCTTGCTACGACTACCTCATTTTCCGGGGCATCAAAGCCCAGCGGATTCGCTACGTCGGCTTTGGAGAAGCGCGGCCAATCGCCAGCAACAGCACTGCCGAAGGCCGCGAACAGAACCGCCGCGTAGAGTTCGAGTTGGTGCTTGAGTAGGGAATAGGGTTTAGAGGGGTTTAGAAAAGTGGAGAGGGGTTTGATGGTGTCGCACGACACCATCAAACC
>JBJXFT010000212.1:0-17655 GCA_046155725.1 Saprospiraceae bacterium | reverse complement strand
CGGCTGTGGGAAACCACCCAGTAGCCTGCGGGCCGGGTGTAGGACAAGTTTGTGAGTGACTGCCCAACGCGCGGGTTTTATCGGTTGAGGCCGGTTGAAAGGGAGCCTTTTCGGACAAATCAGGCGATTGATAAAAAGCGAAACACAAAGCACTCACATCTCCTGAAACGACTTCGAGAGATGCGACACGTCCTTGTAGATGAGCCGCACCTTTTGCATGAACGCGCCCTCCACCGCGTAGGCCGCTTTTTGTTCGGGCAAATGTATCCGTTTCGGGGTGTTTGTTGCCTTGCTGTGCAGCAGCATGAAAAAAGCGGACACCGAGCTGCGTAATGTCATCTATTCAATTGGATGCGCTTGAAATTAAAAATGCCATGCCGGATTAGCCCGGCATGGCACAAATTTTTGAACGCTATTTTCCCTGTCAGGACTTAGTTTTTAAAGTAAGATGCCGCATTCGTCCCACCTTTTTTCAGCACGTCCAGCCGTTTTTTGAACTCCATGTAGAGGGTTTCATCCTCTTTGCGGCCGTACGCTTGCACGAGTGCGGCGAGCGTGCTTTGATCGTTTGGGGCGAGGCTCTCGGCTGTTTGGAAATATTTGAGTGCTTCGTCCACGCCGGCCAGCATTTGTACTTTCAGTTCTTGGTAGCGCTTTTTGCCCGCTGCCGTATTAAAGTCGGTGGCGTTCATGTCTTGGGCAAGTATGTTGGTCTCGTTGTAGAGCAGTGCGCCGAGCGAGTAGTTGGCATCCGCGTTGTTGGGTTCTTTTGCCACCGCGATTTTGAAATTTGTCTTTGCCAGATCGGCATACTCTTTCAGTTTCGGCAATTTTTGCTCTTGGGTCTTGGTCGAGTCTTCCAACAGGGCCGTGAAGAGGTTATTGTACACATCGCCGAGGGTGCGGTAGAGGCTCACATTTCCCGGTTCTTTTTTGATGGCTTGTTCAAGGCGGCCCGTCAATTCGCTGAGGCGGCCTTTGCCGAGGTAATAGTTGATTTCGGAGAAAAGCAAGGAGGATGCTTCTGGGAATTTTTTGCGGCCTTCTTCCAAGATTTTGACCGCCCCAGCCTCGTCCTTCAGTTCCATTTTGCAGGAAAAAAGCCCATCGTACACGGTCACGCTGTCAGTGCCTTTTTTGTAGAGTATTTCATAGTAAGACACCACGTCGTTGCAGCGGTTTGCCAAAATGGCCATGAACCCGGTGAAAAACACCTGTTCGTCATAGTCCTTAGGGTCGTCGAGCGCGCTCTTTTTCTTGTTGGCTTTCAAAATATCGTGCGATTCGAGCGCGGCTTTGAACGAAAAGAAGGCTTTATCGTACTCCTTTGCATTGTACTTTATTACGCCCATATTTATGAGGTGCCCCTGTACGGACACGATTCCGTCCACCGCTTGTTCTTTCTCGTATTTTTTGGCTTCGGGTTTTTCGTAAGCCGTTTTGTAGGCATTGAGGGCTTCGAGCGCGTCGTTGTCGCCGCTCAAAGTTGCCTTTGGGTTTATCTGCCGCATGGCCGATTCGTTGATGATTCGGGTGCTGTACACATCGCCTTTGATGATCCAGGCCGAAGTGAGTGCCTGTGCTTCGGGAGCTTGGAGCGCTTGGTCAATTTTGGTTTTTGCTTCGGCGAGTTTTGAGCCGTTGCCCGCCGGGTCTTGGTTGTAGGCGGCAAGGGCTTTGCCCGCCGATTTGGCGAGTTTCGCGCCATCGTCTTGCGCGGAGGCCGTAGCGGTTATGAGAACGAAAGCCGCAAGGGCGAAAAGGACTTTTTTCATGTCTTGGACAAAAGTTTTTATAGTTTGAAAAACGCGATACAGACGCAGAATACCCACTGTTGGTTTACAACGCCTTGTTAAATGGGGGAGCGCGGGGTTCAGCCCGCGTGTAGATGGGCTTACAATGCCTTGTTAAATTTCGCGGGCGTGTTTTGCTGTTGAAAAAAGGTGTGAGAATCAGGGGAGCGGGGCAGTGGCTTGGCGAGCAAAATCACTCAAAATTGACTCGTCTTGATTTTCGAGCCAACATACCCGGCAAAACATCGTCTTCCATATCCATGCCCACAAGTGCGGCATGGGCGGGATTGTCAAAGCCGTGACTTGCAACAGTACAAGGGTCGTGAAAAGTGCGCAAGCCTACATTCAGTACGTCTTGATTTGCAATTTCAAACAACATAAATTTTGAATCATCGCCTACCGAAATCTTTGGTGTGGTCATGCTTCTCACATCCACCGACAATTCTCCATGGTCTTTTTCGCGGAGTTTGAATACCCGGGAAGTGGCTGTTCCGTCGGGGTTCATGTATTTTTTTTCGGGCGAAGAATGACCGCGGCGGTACAGCCATTCGGATGGGTCAACGGGAGGTCTTTGCTCAGTCATTTAACCATTTCAAGATTTTGGGCAATTGGTCATCGTTGAAATCGCCCGTTGTTGGTTGGCCGACGGCGGGGAATTGAACGAATCTTGCTTTGTTGGGATAAAAAAGAATCTCAATCGATTTTTCATTTTCCCGAAGGTCAACCATGATTTCTCCGTTCGGGCCAGGTGCAACGTGAAAAATTTTTTGTCCGGTGATTTGCAGCGACCGCACCAATTCCTCTGCCCGACGAATCACCGCAGGGCTGGGCGGCAGTGCGCCTTCCTCGTCCCAGTTTTCTTTCAAAGTTTTAAATTCATCCAGCAACGGCAAAACCCGTTCATTGAATTGAAAGCGGTGTCCGTTGACTCCTTTTTCCGGTTGAAGGGTTTGCGCTGGCATCCCCTCTTTTACGGCTGCGCCTGATGATTTTGGTTGGTGCATAATCTTTGATTTAAGATTACAAAAGTATAAAAACCTGCCGAGGGTGCGCGCCTAATTTGTTCCTGTTTAGTGAAGCAGTATAAGAGTGCGGTGCGGGGGCTGCTTGAAGTCGCCCCGGCACTTTTCATTCGCCTTGAGTCGCTTCGCCCAAATCTCCCACCACCTCTTCGCCGCCCTCCGGCATTTCCATTTTTATTTCTTCTGCTTGCCCCACCACCGTCACGTCGGCGATGTGGTCGTCCTCGTCGAGGCGGATGAGCTTCACGCCTTGCGTGGCGCGACCCATCACGCGAAGGTCGTCGGCAGCGGTGCGGATGGTCACGCCCGAAGTGGTCGTGATCATCAGGTCGTCGTTGTCCGTGACGGATTTGATGGCGACGAGGTGGCCTGTTTTGGCGGTGACGTTGATGGTCTTTGAGCCTTTGCCCCCACGGCTCTGCACACGGTAGTCTTCGAGCGCGGAGCGTTTGCCCATGCCATTGGACGAGACCACGAGGATCGAGGTCGTCGTGTCGTCGGGGTCAATGCACACCATGCCCACCACCGCGTCGCCGCCCTCGTCGTTCACGCGGATGCCGCGCACGCCGGCAGCAGTGCGGCCCATGGAGCGCACGTCTCGCTCGTTGAATCGGATGGCTTTTCCGCTCTCAATGGCGAGGATGATTTCGTTTTTGCCGTTGGTCAGTTTGGCCTCGATGAGCGCGTCGCCCTCTCTGATTTCGATGGCGTTGATGCCGCCTTGTCGCGGGCGCGAGTAGGCTTCGAGGGGGGTTTTCTTAATGTTCCCCCGACGGGTGCAGAACGTGATATAGTGCTGGTTGAGGAATTCCTGGTCGTCGAGCCTGCGCACAATGATGAATGCGCGGACTTTATCGTCCTTCGGAATATTGAGTAGGTTCTGGATCACGCGGCCCGCGGTGGCTTTCGCTCCTTCGGGAATTTCATACACTTTCAGCCAGAAGCAACGCCCGCTCTCGGTGAAGAGCAGCAAGGTTTGGTGCGTGGTGGCGGTGAACATGTGTTCCACAAAATCTTCGCCACGGGTACGCACGCCTTGTGCCCCGCGCCCGCCGCGCCCTTGCGCCCGGTACTCTGAAATGGCGGTGCGCTTGATGTACCCGGTGTGGCTGATGGTGATGACCACTTCCTCATCTTCGATCAAATCCTCCATGCTGATGTCGGCCTCGTTGATCTCGATGCTGGTGCGCCGCGCGTCGCCGAATCGGTCTTTGATGTCGGTCGTTTCGGCTTTCACGATGTCGCGCCGCAAGCCTTCGTCGGCCAGAATGGCTTTCAATTCTGCGATTTTCTTTTGCAGCTCTTCGTACTCGTTTTTCACCTTGTCGCGCTCCAAGCCCGTGAGTTGCTGCAAACGCATGGCGAGGATGGCTTTCGCTTGAAGTTCTGAAAGGCCGAATGTGGACATCAAACCTTCGCGAGCTTCTTCGGCATCTTTGGAGGCGCGGATGAGTTTGATCACCTCATCCAAGTGGTCGAGCGCGATGAGTAGACCTTCCAAAATGTGCGCCCGTTCTTCGGCTTTGCGCAGTTCGTACTTGGTGCGGCGCACGATCACGTCGAGGCGGAACTTGATGAACTCGTCCACCATCTCCTTCAAATTCAGCAGGCGCGGACGACCGTTCACGAGCGTCACGTTGTTGATGCCGTAACTGGTTTGAAGCGGCGTGAGTTTGAAAAGTTGGCTCAGGATGACGTTGGCCGCTGCGTCGCGCTTGATTTCGATCACGATGCGCACGCCTTCGCGGTTTGATTGGTCGCCCACATCGGAGATGCCCAAGATTTTCTTTTCATTGACCAAATCGGCGATTTTTGAAATCAACATCGCCTTGTTGACCTGGTACGGGACTTCGGTGACGATGATGCTCTCACGGCCTTTCGAGTCGGTTTCAATTTCGGTTTTGGCCCGAACGACCACGCGGCCACGACCTGTGCGGAAGCCTTCTCTTACCCCCGACATTCCGTAAATGATGCCGCCGGTGGGGAAATCAGGCGCTTTCACGTACTCCATCAATTCCTCCACGTCTATTTCTGGCTTGTCCACAGCAGCTATGATGGCGTTGCAGACTTCGGTGAGGTTGTGGGGCATCATGTTGGTGGCCATGCCGACGGCGATGCCGCTCGCGCCATTGACCAAGAGGTTGGGGAATTTGGTGGGCATCACGCTCGGCTCTTCGAGCGAATCATCGAAATTGAGTTTGAAATCAACCGTGTCCTTGTCCAAATCGCCCACAATCTCGTCGGCCACGCGGCGGAACCGCGCTTCGGTGTATCGCATGGCCGCCGGGTTGTCGCCGTCCATGGAGCCGAAGTTCCCTTGGCCGTCCACGAGGGGGTAGCGCAGGCTCCACTCTTGGGCCATGCGCACCATCGCGTCGTAAACGGAAGCGTCGCCGTGGGGGTGGTATTTGCCCATCACTTCACCGACGATACGGGCGGATTTTTTGTAGGGCTTGTTGTAGCCAAGCCCCAGGTCGAGCATCCCATAGAGGACGCGGCGGTGGACGGGTTTGAGGCCGTCGCGCACATCGGGCAGTGCGCGGCTGACGATGACGGACATTGAATAGTCAATGTACGCGACCTTGAGTTCGTCTTCAATGTTGATGGAAATGATTCTCGAATCTTGCATGGGCGAATCTTATCGGAAGGGTGTTTTTGTGTTGGTGTGTTTTTGAAAAGTGCCTGTCATTGATTCAAAAACTCTTTCACTTTTGGGTGCGTCAGTAGTTTGTATATCAGCAATATTCCGCCGATAAATTTCAGAATCAAACCTGCAATCAGCAGTTCGCTGGCAAATTCCCAACTTTCCAATTTGAAAAGCATACCGAGCACGATCAGGATAAAGCCAGCCAGAAAAATCAGCAAAGCATATTTCAGTTTCATGCGAAGTTTGTTTGTGTTGAATTAGATGGCGGTCTGCCTAAAAACGGTGGGCGAAGGTACGAAGCGGGCAGGGAGTTTTAAGGGTTTTACGCCCTCATTCTTCCTCAGGAAGAGAGTCCAAATCAGCCAAGTCTTTCGGCCTGCCACTGGCCAATTTGTTTTTCCGCAAGTCATCCAAAGAGAGATAGTTGATGGACAGCCCGTCAATATCAACCACTCGCCGATTCTGGTAGCATTCTTCAAATGCAACCCCAGAGATAGTGGTCACGACTTCGATTTTTATGGGCGGCACGCCCATACCCACCACGCGATTTTCTTTTTGCAGGATGTCCAAGAGTTCGTCTGCTTGAGTCAGCCCAAAATCCTTCAGCACATGAACCACCTTCTTCGCATTTTCTGGATTAGTGCAAACCCAAACATCCATGTCTTGCGTGAAGCGAACATGGCCGTGCAGGGCAACAGCATAGCCTCCAATCAGGAGGTACTCAACTTGGTATGAGTTGAGCAACTGTATAAAATCGTTGAAGTCGGGCGGAAGTGTCAACATAATTGGCGGAGCGTAATCGGAGCAATTCGAGCGCAACAAGCCGCTCTACGGGTGGTTTGGTGAGCCAGTACCGCGTTTCTTCCCGTGGGTCTTGCTCTGTGAGCGTACTGACGGTGACGATGCTGCGGTCGAGACGCAAAAAGTATTGCTGCATGGAAATTTGTTTGCTTTTTACATCAAAACGGTGCGCGAAGGTAAGAAACCTCGCTCTTTTGAAGGCGTGTACCGAGGGTTTCTTTTCAGAGAAAAGGAGCGTTTCGCCGAACTGCAAGTTTACCTTAGCGAGTGCGAAATGAAGGACAAATTCCTCCTTTACGAAGAAAGCGGTGTGCTTGAATACTGGATTGTTTCCCCCATCGAAAAGGCCATCCAGGTGTTCCGGCTGAACGAGCAGGGCAGGTATTACGGCATCCAGCCTTTTACCGAAGACGACGACCTGACCACACCCATCTTGTCCGGCGTAGATATTCCTTTGAAAGAGGTATTCGCCGACTGAATCATTCCCTTTTCTTGACTGTCAACTCCTTAAACGTCGTCGCGGCATCCACTTCGCGGCGAAACTTGAGATGCTCCGCTTCGCCAATCACGATTTCAGCAGTCGTGTAAATCTCGTTCCCCTCCAGCAGATGCCCGCCGATGGTCGCGCCCGTGCTGTCGGAAAGCGAAATGTGCAGGTGCGAGCCATCAGGGGAGAGCGTGCCAACGAGCGACACGATCTCAAATTTCTGTTCCCGCACAAGCGGTTCTTTTTGGTCGGCAGGGCGGATGACGGCTTTGCTGCCCACACAAGTGACGACGAAGCCCGCTTGCAGGTTTTGCGCTTTGGCGAAAGCATCCAGTTCGCGTTTCAAATCTTGGCCGGGACGAAGCCGGAGGGCATGGACGGTCATGGCTTGAGTTGTTTTTGAAGATGGGGCGCAGCCCAAAAGAAGGGAGCAGGCAAGCAGGCAGTAAAGGATTTGCTTCATCAGAGAAAAATTTTCGCGGCAGCAATTTTCTCTATTTTTACCGCCCTTTCTGTTTCAACTTTTTTTACCGAAATCATACCATGAGAATTAACCTTACTTATCTGTCTCCATTCCTCTTTCTCCTTCTTCTTTCCATTTCTCAAAACGCCTCTGCCCAAAACGCCACCCTGCGCGGCAAAGTAACCGATGCCCTCACGGGAGAGGCACTCTTGGGCGCGACCGTTCGGACTGGCGGAACAGGCACTTCTGCCGATGCAGGGGGCGGTTTCTCGCTCTCGCTTGCGCCGGGCAGCCACGAAGTCAGCATTTCTTACATCGGCTACACGCCCAAAACCCTCACCCTGCGCCTCGCCGCTGGCGAAACCCGCGACTTGCAGGTAAAACTCGACAACGCCGACAACCTCCTGCAAACGGCTACCGTGACTGCCGGAAAATTCGAGAAACCCCTCGGAGAAGTCACCGTTTCGCTTGATGTGCTGAAACCTCAACTCATCGAAAGCACCAACACGACTTCTGTTGACGAGGTGCTGATTAAAGTGCCGGGCCTCAGCATCGTGGACGGTCAGGCCAGCATTCGGGGCGGGGCGGGCTTTTCTTATGGCGCTGGCACGCGGGTGCTCCTTTTAGTAGACGATGTGCCTGCTTTGCAGCCCGACGCGGGCTTGCCCAACTGGGACGATTTCCCGGTAGAAAACATCTCGCAGATAGAAGTGCTGAAAGGCGCGGCATCTGCGCTTTACGGCTCTTCGGCCATGAACGGCATCATCAACATACGCACGGGATATGCAAAAGACAAGCCCGAAACGGAGGTAGCGGTGTTTGGGAAAACCTGGGGCGACCCGCACGACAAGGGCAAAAAATGGTGGGGCGCCGATTCTTCTGGCATCACACAGCCCGTAGAAACAGGGTTCAGTTTTGTCCACCGCAGAAAACACAAGCGCTTGGATTTTGTGCTGGGGGCATACAGCCTTTACCGCGACAGTTACAACCGCGACACGTACAGCCGCTACGGGCGCGTCACGCCCAATGTCCGCTACCGCGTGAACGACCGCCTCAGCCTTGGCCTGAACACCAATTTCAACTTCGGGCGCAGCGGCAGTTTTTTTATTTGGGGCGGCGACAGCACTTTGGCGCACCAAGCGGGCACGGGGTCGGCTTCCTACACAAAAGGCCGTTTGCGCTTCAATATTGACCCTTCGCTCCAGTATTTTGACAAAAGCGGCAACCGCCACAAAATCCTGAGCCGCTATTTTTATATCCACAACAACAACTCCGGCAACCAGAGCAACGACAGTCGGCTGTACTACGGGGAATATCAATTCCAACGCTCGATGGAGCGCATCGGCTTGGTGACTACGCTCGGCGTGGTGGGGATGTACCATACCGTGGACGCTGAGATTTACAGCAATGCCTCCTACCGCGCGCGCAACTTGGCGGGCTACCTCCAAGCGGATTACAAACCGTTCGACCGGCTCAACCTTTCTGCCGGGCTTCGCTATGAGCAAAATGTGCAGCACAGCCCCGACAGCATCTTTCTGCGCACGGAGTTGCTGGGCGTAATCCCAGACGGCGTTACCAAAGAAGCCAAGCCCGTGTATCGTTTTGGGGCAAATTTTCAAATCGCGCAAGCCACCTATTTGCGGGCATCTTGGGGGCAGGGCTATCGCTACCCCACCATTGCCGAAAAATTTGTCAGCACGGGTTTTGGCGTGGGCAACTCCGTGGCCCCCAATCCCAACCTTGTTTCTGAAACGGGCTGGACTGCCGAGTTGGGCCTGAAGCAAGGCTTTCGGTTGGGCAGTTGGCAAGGTTACATGGACCTCACTGGCTTTGTGTCTGAGTACCAGAAAATGATGGAGTTCGTGCTGGACAGCATTTATTTTGACTTCAATGTATCTCCTCCGGCCATTGCCGCTCGTTTTCAATCGCAAAACACAGGCGATACGCGCGTGACGGGTTGGGAGGTCTCCTTGCTCGGGCAAGGCAAGTTGGGAGCAGGCACACTCTCTCTGCTCACAGGCTTCACACACACCAACCCGCAGTACAAAGAATTCAGCGACTCGCTTCGGCTCAATGTTTACAAAGCATCTGATACCACGAACGTGCTAAAATACCGCTTCAAAAACACCTTCAAATTTGACGCGGAATACAGCCTTGCCCGATTGGCATTTGGCGCGTCGGTACAGTTCAACAGCCACATGCAGTCCATAGACGCCATCTTCGAATATGGCTTGCCGGGGGTGCACAATTTCCGCGAAACGCACAACGACGGCTCCACCGTGGTGGACTTCCGGGCCTCTTACAAATTGACAAAAGCCTTGAAAATAAGTGCTTTGTGCGGGAATCTGCTCAACGAAGAATACACCGTCCGCCCCGCGCTCTTGGAAGCCCCCCGCCATTACACGCTGCGGCTGGATTGGAAAATTTAGTAGTTCCAAGTTTCAAGTCAGCAAGTTCCAAGTTGGCAACTTGCTGACTTGAAACTTGCTCACTTGAAACTTAAATGTACGCCATCATAGACGTTGAAACCACCGGCGGCGTAGCCCGCTACGAGCGCATCACCGAAATAGCCATCGTGCTGCACGATGGGGAGCGGGTCGTGGAAAAATTTTCGACGTTACTGAATCCAGAGCGGAGCATCCCGTGGCAGATTACTCAGATCACCGGCATCACCGACGAGATGGTGGCCGACGCGCCCAAGTTTTTTGAGGTGGCAAAGCAAATCGTGCAACTGACCGAAGGGAAAATCTTTGTGGCGCACAACGTTTCGTTCGACTATTCCTTTGTGCGCGAGGAGTTCCTGAGGCTGGGCTACGACTTTCAGCGCCGCCAACTTTGCACCGTCCGGCTGGCGCGAAAAGTATTCCCCGGCCTGCCGAGTTACAGCCTCAGCAACCTTAAAAAGCACTTCCGAATCCACGCCGATAAGAGCCACCGCGCGCTCGACGACACGCTGGCGACGACCCGGCTTTTTGAAATAATGCTGGCCGAGCAGGAGGGCAAAGGCCAAATCCGCTCGCTCGTGAACCTCGGCGTGAAGGAAACCAAACTTCCACCCAGCATCACGCTCGAACGGCTGCACTCGGTGCCGGCAGAATGTGGGGTGTATTATTTCCACGACGCGGGCGGCCATGTCATCTACGTCGGCAAAAGCCTGAACATCCGCAAACGGCTTTTCGAGCACTTCGCCGACCAGACTTCCAAGGGCGAAAAAATCCGCGTGGGCGTGGCCGACATCAGTTGGGAAGTGACGGGCAGCGAACTGGTGGCGCTGCTGCACGAGAGCGCGGAAATCAAACGCTTGCAGCCCGCCGTGAACCGCGCCCAGCGCACCCGGCAATACGCCGGAGCCATTTTCGCGTACACCGATTTGCAGGGCTACCGATGCCTTGTCTTTGGAAAAAAGACCGCCAAAAACACCAAGAACCTCGAACTCGTGGCCGAATTTCCCAAACTCGACCATGCCCGCAACCATTTGCAAAGCCTCGTGTACCAGCACGAACTCTGCCACCGCCTCGCGCATTTGGACACGTCCGAGCAGGCTTGCTTTCATTACAAAATCAAAAAATGCTTCGGAGCTTGCGTGGGCGAGGAATCGCCCGAAGAGTACAACGAACGCGCCGAGGCGGCCATCGCGCAAATCTCGCGGCGGCTTTCTGGCAATTTTTTCTTTGTGGAAAAAGGCCGCTCGGAAGGCGAGGTGGCCGTGGTGGGCGTACAGGATGGCCGCTATCTCGGCTATGGTTTTGTCGGTTCGGACGACGGCGGCAAGCTGGTGGAGGATTTGCTCGAATGCCTTTCGACCTCATTTCCTGACCCCGATGCGGGAAGGATTATTTTGGGGTATGTAGAGAAGAACCCAAGAGGGGTGCGGGCGTTTTGAAAAACAAGCCAAAAGGAGCGACTATCTTTGCCGCTCGTTTTTAGTCCGCATAGAAAGTGGAGTTCATTTTCACATATTTTTGCCAAAAACAAAGCCTTATGTCAAAAGTTGAATTGATCATTCAAGAGATTAGTCATCTGCATCAAAGCGATTTGGAGGTTTTGGTGCGCGAGATTCAGCAAAAATTGGAACGCCTCAAAAAAGTAAAAGCCGCTTTGAAAAAGGTCAAAGGGGCTGGAAAAGGTGTCTGGCAAATAGATGCCCAAGAATTCGTCAACCAATCCCGTGAGGACAGATGAGCACCATCGGAAAAATATTTTTTGATACCGCGCCTTTCATCTACCTGCTCGAAAACCATCCCAAATATGGGCAAATGGTTGACGATTTTATCATAGACGCAACTGCAAATAATGCTTCTTTTGTGACAAGCATCTTGAGCCTTGCAGAATTTGGGGTAGTCCCTGAACGAAATACCCGCCAAGACCTAATCGCCGATTTCGAACACTTGATCCGCATCGCGTCGTTTGAAATGCTGCCCATCGAAAGGCAAATCGCCATCATCTCCTATAAATTGAGGGCAAAATATCCGGCTTTGAAAGCGCTGGATTCCTTGCAACTTGCTGCAGCCATAAGCAGCGGATGCGACCACTTTTTCACCAACGACTACAAATTGAAGCGAGTGCAAGAAATCAATGTGGTGATTGTTGACGAGTTATGACCGCTACTTTCTGGCGACACTTTATTTTTGAGTAGCATCGCTTCCTTTTATTTGATACATCACTCCCAACCGCCACCCCCTCCCCGGCATCGGCCTATATCGAATGATTTCGTAGCGCGAATTCCAGAGGTTTTCGATGCGAAAGTCAATCGAGAGGCGGCGTTTCCAAAATGAGCAGGAAGCCAACAGGTTCCCCACTTGAAATGGCTTGAGGTTTTGCCCACCATTGTCAAACCGCCCGCCCGTGAACTGCTGCAAATACGCCGCCGCGAATGCGCCCCGCGACACCCGCAGCGACAGCCCGCCCGACCAATTGGGGGTGTAGGGCAACTGCTTCCCCAACATACTTTCCGAGCCGCCGTACACCTTTACATTCGTCGTTCTGGAAAATTGAAAACGCCCAGAAACGAGGAACGATAAACGATGAACGATGAACGATGAACTCCCCATCATTTCGGCTCCCCGGCTCCAAACTTTGCGCAAATTGCCCGGCCTGAAAAGCCCCGTCGAATCGGGCTGCCAGAGAATCCAATCGTCCAAAATCAGTTGAAAGCCAGTCAGTTCAGCCGAAAACTGGGAGCGGCGCATAGGGAGCGCGGGAGGGAGCGCGGGAGGGAGCGCGGAGTTCAGCCCGCGTGGTAAAGTAGACGCGGGCTGAACCCCGCGCTCCCTGTACCAAGCCCAACCCAATTCCGCAGAATAGCCCTTTTCAGGACGCAGGTCTGGCCTGCCGAGGTTTCCCCAGAAGCGGTCGTTGAGCGTGGGCAGGTTGAAATTCCGAGAAACATGAAACCGCCCCTCCCCTACCCTGCCCAGCCCAAATTGCCCGCCTACCGACCAAGTGAACGGCGCAGCCTGCGCCTCCGCCCACTCCTGCCGCAGCAGCGCGGAAAACCGCGACTTGCCCTGCCGCCACTCGCCCATCGCAAATCCTGCCAGCCGCGTCTGCCCAAACCATCGGGTGCTGTCGGAGTAGCCGTCCACCTGCGCCCACTGGCGGAGCGCAGTGCCGCCCGCTCGCCAGGCCAGGTTTTTGCCCACCGAAGCCGAACGTTCGGTGCTGAGCAGGGCTTGCCGCGAACGGCTTGTGTCGGTATCGCCCGCGAGGTGGAAAGCAAGAAAATCGTCGAGCCAAGCGGCGCGGGTTGTCCACAGTGAGCGGGCATTGGGGGCGTGTTCCCAAGTGGCAAGGGCGCGGTGGGCGCGGTCGCGCTGCCAAGTTTCGCGGGGCGATTCTGTGGTGGCTGGGGGTATTTCCCGAAAAGCGTTTTGAAACCAGAAGGCCGTTTTCAGCGTGTTCTTTTCATTGACTTTCAGTTGGTTGAATTGTTGCAGGTCTATTTTTTTCAAAAAATTATTGACCTGTCGCGCCGTGTAAAATTGGCCGTCGAGGCCCTGCTTTTGAAACGAGAAATCGTTGTCGGCCTGCTGCCAAGCGGCACGGATTTTCGAGGCGATTTTTTTGCCGGAAAAACCTGCGCCCGCGCCGCCTTCCCAACGGCCAAAACTCCCCGCCGCACCGCTCATAAAACCCGAAAACCCTTCTTCAAATTTTTGCTGGCCTTGCTCAACCACCACGCTGCCGCCCATTGCCCCGCTGCTTTGCGCTGCGCTTTGGCCGCCGTAGCGGATTTCCAAATGGTCGCCCGGCCAGAGCGGCAGCAGCGAGGCGTCCACCACGCCATTCATCGGGCTTTGGAGGTTCAGCCCGTTCCAGAAAACAGGGGTACGGCTCGGCCCTGCGCCGCGCACAGAAAGAGTGGCCAAAGTGCCGGGCGCGTTGGCGCGTACATCGAGGGTATTTTCCCACAAAAGCCTGTCGGACAGGGAGAGCGCGGCGTTCAGCGGGAGCGAATCGGCTTTCCAAAAAGTGTAGCCTGTGCGCTCGAAACGGACATCGCGGATGACCAGCTCTGGGAATACGGAATGGGGAATGGGGAATGGGGAATGCGCCTGCCTGCCGGTAGGCAGGGAATCGGGAATTTGCGCGGAGAGAAAGGTGGGGGCAAGGAGCCCAATGAACTTCCCGAAAGTTTTAAACTTTCGGGAAGTTGGTCGGGCATTTAGCAAGCGCGTGCTACATGTTGACATACATCAGGTAGGCTGCTGCTATGACGGCAAATATCACGAGCATTACCAGGCAGGTGCGCCAGTTGCGTTGGATGATGTCTTCTTCGTCTTGCCGCATTTTTGCCAACTCCGGGTCTTCGGTGTCTGCGTAATTCAATGACTTTTGAAGTTCTTCCCAAAGTAGGGTGGCCAATTGGCTGTTGGCTGCTGGCACACGCACTTGAATGCCTCCAGCCGCCCAATTGTGCATAGGGGCCACGCCTCCCATACTTTGGTTGAATGTTACAAATGGAATGCCGGCATCTTCCAACTTGATCTGCAGCATTTCCAAACCAGCATCGTGGATAAACTGAAACTGGGCAATAGTGACAAAATCATTTTCCATGGTATAGTCGAATGATTCGATTTTTAAAGATTAACTCCGATTGATTCGATTGGAACGCAAGCAGTGGCCAAGCCGCTTTGTTCAACCCTAATTCGCATAACTTTTAAAAAGTTGTCAAATCTGCCTCGTTCAAATCTGGCAAATCTCCTCATAGTCAGGCCTGTCGTGCGCATAGCGGTGGATGTAGGAGCGAAGGATTTCGCCTTTGTGAAGCACAAACACGCCGGGCATTTGGAAGCCGTCGCCGAGTTCGGGGTTTTCGAAGTCTGGCTCGGCACCGTGACCTTCGAGCACCGTGGCTTGGAATCCGCGAATCCAGTTCATCAGGCCAAAAAGTTGTTGCGGGGTGCCACGGCTCAAGCCAAATGCTTGATAGAAATGCTTTTCAGGGTCGGAGATGTGGTCAACGGAATGGAGTTTGTATTTTTTAAAAAACTTCTCCGCCGTCGCGCCGTCGGATGCCATGTGGACAAAGACCACCCGGAAGCCCTCAGACTCAAATTTTGCCCGCCGCTTTGAAATGTCGCTGATGGCCTCGCGGCAAAACGAGCACCCAAAATAACGCAGGAACACCAGCATCACTGGCTGCTTTTCGGCCATTTCAGCCAACGTTTCCCCGCCCTTGGCGGAGGCCATTTCATTCCAAAAAGCAGGTGCCATTAGTTTCAAGTTAGCAAGTTTCAAGTCGGCAAGTTCCAAGTAGCGAGTCGGCAACTTGCAGACTTGAAACTTGGAACTTGCCGACTTGAAACTCATACGAGTTTCATTGCATCGAGCGCGTCGGCGACTTCCTTGACGGCGGCGGCAGATTTGTGCAGCGAAGCCAGTTCGTCTTTTTTCAGGCGGAGTTTCACGATTTCCAGAATGCCCTTTTTGCCCAATTTCACCGGCGCGCCCACAAAAATGTCTTTGAGTTTGTACTGGCCGTTGAGGCGCACACAGCAAGGGTAAATGCGCTTTTCGTCTTTCAAAATGGAGATTGCCATTTGAGCAGCCGCCGCGCCGGGCGCGTACCAAGCCGAAGTGCCCATCAGGTTCACCAATTCGCCGCCGCCCGTTTTGGTGCGCTCGAGGATGGCTTCGAGTTTGTCTTTCCTGATCAGTTCCGTCACGGGGATTCCGCTCACGGTGGTGTAGCGGGGCAGCGGCACCATCGTGTCGCCGTGGCCGCCCATCAGCATGGCTTGTATGTCTTTGGGCGAAACGTCAAGGGCTTCGGAGAGGAAGGCGCGGTAGCGGGCGGTGTCGAGCACGCCTGCCATGCCCAACACGCGCTTGTCAGAGAGGCCAGAGGCTTTCCAGCAAGCATAGGTCATCACGTCGAGCGGGTTGGAGACGACGATGATGATGGGGTTTTTGGTGTGCTTGAGGATGTTCTGCGTGACGGAAACGACGATTTTCGCATTGGTGCTGATGAGGTCGTCGCGGCTCATGCCGGGCTTGCGGGGGATGCCCGCCGTGATGATCACGATGTCGGACCCCGCCGTGAGCGCGTAGTCGTCGCCGCCCGTGACGCGGGTGGAGTAGCCGTCCACGGGCGCCTGCTGCCACATATCGAGGGCTTTGCCCGTGGCCATGTTCCCTTGTATGTCAATGAGTACGACCTCGTTCACGATGTCGGCGTGTGCCAGCACATTGGCACAGGTTGCGCCCACGTTGCCGGCGCCCACTACGGTTATTTTGCTCATTCGTTTAGGCTTGAATTGTTTGAAAAATTAGCGGGCAAAAGTAGCGAGGTGAATCGCAAAATGTAGAATGCACAGCCGCAAAATGTAAAAGAAGCGGGGTTGCTCAAAAATTCGGGATCGCCACCGTATCCAGCGAAACAGCGTAGCCCGAGAAGTTGCCATAGCCGCCTTCAATGTTGTTGAACACCGCATCGGGTTCGCTGAACGGCAGGTTGCCGCCTTGGCGGGAAAGCGAAAGGTGGTAGCGGTAGAACTGCTCGGAGAGGGTGCGCCATTCCACAAAAATGCGGCGGGGCCGCTCGGAGGCCGGGTCGAAAGGGATGCGGGCCACGAGGTAAAGGGTGCGGCGGTCGTCGGCCCAGTAGTTTTCGTTCACCAGCACCACGGGTTCGGGGATGTCGTGCAGCAGCGAGAACGTGCGCCCGTCGGCCAAAAAGTTGGTGGGGCCTTCTTCCGTAAAGTCGAGGATAGGCGGCACGAGGGTTTCGTATACCTCTGTTTCGTGCGTCAGGTTGAAAGCAAAGTAGTGGCCTTCGGCGGGCAATGCTTTGAGCCGGAGTGCGAGCGGAACGCGGAGTTCGCTCAAGCCCTCGCCCAAAGGCGCCACCACGAGGTCGCCAATGCCCAGCACCATAGGTTCCAATCCGGCATGGGCCGGGATTTTGCTCACCGATTGCACCGGCGGATAGCCCGCCACGCGCACCGCAATGGCATATTCGACTCCCGGTTTGGCGGTTTTGAATTGGTGGCTTTCCCAGTAAGTTATTTCTCCTTTTTCAGTGGTGTCAGGTTTCAGGCGGTCCCAAAACGAACCGTCAACGGAAAGCGTGACATCCACTTGCTGGGGGAAATCCGGCTTGCTTTCATCGTTCACTGGCTTGCTGAGCGAGACTTTTGTGCGAAAATGTTGCCCATCGGTAAAGTGGCATACCGCGACAATCTTGGGGGTTTGTTCCGGCAATTCGATGATGACCTCGCGGGCGCAACGCGCAAGGAGCAACCAAAGGATGGCGATAAGCAAAAGATTAGGGCGCATTGTTCAGGGAGCAATATGGTCGAGTGATTCGATTGAATCCGATTGATTCGATTGATTCGATTCGGGATACTGGAGCGCAGTTCGTTTTTCAAAACCACTTTTGCGTTGGCTGTACAGTGGTTCGTGGTCGTAAAGGTCGGGAAAAAGTAGGCAAAAAAAAGGTTGATGAAGGTTTATGAGGTTTATCAACTTCATAAACCTTCATCAACTCATCAACTTCACTATCGCCGATATACCCGCACCCGAAATCGCCCCTCCTCGATACCGGTCATCTGCCCGGCCCCGCTGAGCAAGAGGCCAGAGAAGGTCCCGGTGATGGTGTCGTTTTGGAAATCAAGGATTTCGATGGAAAGGTCGTCGCTCACGTTGTTGGAAACCCCCGTGTAATTCATCGTGTCGCGCAGGCTGAATTCCAAGCCGCCCCAGCCAAAATCTTTGAGTTGCAGGGCGGCGTAGGCGGGCGTGTAAGGGTATTCGCCATTTTCTTCGTCGAACTCAAACGCCAATGCCACGCCTATCGTTGGCCGCACAGCATTGTCTTGCCGGATGATTTCGACGTGGTTCGTTTCGGGGTCAAACCAATTGCTGAGCGTGTCCAATTCCGCATTGCTCAGGCTGGCGCGGGGGTGGTAAAAAGCATCGCCCCGCCGCATCGGGTGCGC
>JBJXFT010000199.1:0-2953 GCA_046155725.1 Saprospiraceae bacterium | reverse complement strand
TGGCGAGACCAACGCGCTGTTCGCCAAATTTTTGGCAAAAGCCAAATTCCGGCACGTCACCGTGTTCAACCGCACGTTTGAAAAAGCCCAGACCCTTGCCCAAGCCAATGGCTGGCGGGCATTGCCCCTGGACGAACTGCCCTATTTTTCCGAAGGCTTTGACGCGCTCGTGGTTTGTACCGGGGCCACGCAGGCCATCATTTCCCCTACGTTGTACCGGGACCTTTTGGCGGACGAAAGCGGGAGAAACGTAGTGGTTGACCTCTCCATCCCGCACAATGTAGCACGCGAAACCGTGCAGGCTTTCCCGATGCAATACATTGAAATAGAAAGCCTAAAAGAAACGGCGAGCGAAAACCTGGCCTACCGCGAGCAAGAGCGCGACCGCGCCGAGGGGCTTATCCAAGAGCGCGTGCTTGCGTTCCGCGAACTTTGGCACGAACGCCAAGTGGAGCGCTCGCTCGCCCATATCCCTGACGAGGTGCGGGCGGTGAAAGACCGCGCCATCCAAGAAATTTTTGAGAAAGAATTCGCCCAACTTGACCCCGCCGCCCAAGACCTCGTGCATCGGATGCTCGGCTACATGGAGAAAAAATGTGTGGCCATCCCGATTAAGGCGGCCAAGGCGATTGCGCTGCACGGGAAAAAAAAGCAGGCAGCCGTTGTGCTGCAATAGCCCAGCGACGAACAAAGAACCCATGCTACTGGACATATTTGTTTTCGGGTGCTTGTACCGGCTGCTTTAGCTGCCGGATGTGTAGGTGGCTCCCAGTATTCCGGCAGCTAAAGCAGCCGGTACATGGGATTCGCCCGCCTCGCTGTTTTCAAAAATCCGAGGTAATCAGCAAATCCAAATCCGTACTGCGCATCTGGAAACGCTCGCCGAGGTGGGCGTTGGTGAGTGTGCCTCGGTAGGCGTACACGCCGTTGCGCAAGCCAGCGTGGGCGGTGATGAGGGAGAGGATGCCGCCCGTTTCGCTCATCAAAAGCAAGGAGGTTAGGATGTTGCTGATGGCTTCCGAGGCCGTTCGCGCCACGCGGGAGGGCATATTGGGCACACAATAATGGATAACGCCGTGCCGCTCGTAGGTGGGGCGGTCGTGCGTGGTGGCTTCCGAAGTCTCGAAGCAGCCGCCTTGGTCAATGCTCACGTCCACAATTACAGAACCAGGTTTCATGCGCCGCACAATGTCTTCCGACACAATCATCGGGGCATTGGCATGGGGCGAATGGACGGCTCCGATGGCCACGTCGGCATTTAGCATTTGCTCTTGCAAGTGCTGCGGGTTCATGACCGAGGTGTGGAGCGGGCGGCCCACCTGATTCTGCAGATGGATAATCCTTTGGATGTTGTTGTCAAAAATGCGCACTTCGGCACCGAGGCCGAGGGCGGTGCGGGTAGCAAATTCGGCCACCACCCCCGCGCCGAGGATGATGACTTTGGCCGGGGGAACGCCTGCCACGCCGCCGAGCAAAACGCCTTTGCCGCCGCGCGTGGTGGCGAGCAAGTCGGCAGCGATGAGGATGGCACTGTTGCCCGCTATCTCGCTCATGGCGTGCACTATAGGAAACACCCCGGAAGCATCGTCGCGGAGGTACTCCATGGCCAAGGCAATGACCCGTTTTTGCAGCAAGCGGCGGAGGTATTCTGCGCTCAAGAGGGGCAGGTGAATGGGCGACACCACGATTTGGCCGGGGTGCATCATCTCAATTTCGGAGAGCGTGGGCGGGGCTGATTTGAGCAGCACTTCGGCCTTGTACACTTCTTCTGCGTTGCGCAGAATGTGCGCCCCGGCTTCGGAATAATCAAGGTCGCTGAACCGCGCTTTTTCGCCCGCGCCCGATTCCACCAGCACTTCGTGGCCGTAGGCGGTGAGAGTGGCCACGGAGTTTGGCACGAGCGCCACGCGGTTTTCCTGCAAGGTGGTTTCTTTTGGGATGCCGATGCTGAGCCGTTGCTGGCGCGGGGTGACGGCGAGCGTTTCAGGCTGGGTGCGCGGGAGGGACAGGGTTTCCATGATGTGGATGGTGGATTTGGTGGGTAGGGGATTTGGGGATGCCCACCACGATGTGGCTTGCAAACATAGCGCAATTGTGGCTTTGCTGTTGACTTGCCACTTAAAACTTGCCACTTGAAACTGGAAAACTACTTTCGGTACATCGCAAACTTCCAAAGCCCCATCCGCTGGAGCCAATGGCAAAACGACACGCGCAACACGCCAAAGCCATATTTCATGCTCCGGCGGAAATTGATGCTGGATGCTTCCTCAAAGTATTTGGTGGGGCAGGTGACTTCGCCGATGTCGAAACCGGCGTACACAATCTGCGAGAGCATCTCGTTGTCGAACACAAAATCGTCGGAGTTCTGGTTGAAATGGATGCCTTGCAAAACCTCGCGGCTGAACGCCCGGTAGCCCGTGTGGTATTCCGACAGCTTGTAGTGGATCAAAGTGTTTTGCGCGAAGGTGAGGAAGCGGTTCGCAATGTATTTGTACATCGGCATACCGCCTTTGCGCGCGCCCATGCCGAGGATGCGCGAGCCGAGCACCACGGGGTAGAGTTCTTCGCCGATGATGTTGACCATGCTCGGGATGAGTTTTGGCGTGTACTGATAGTCGGGGTGGAGCATGATGACGATGTCCGCGCCGATTTCGAGCGCCTTGTTGTAAAGGCTTTTTTGGTTGCCGCCGTAGCCCGTGTTTTTTTCGTGGACGATGACGTGCTGGATGCCCAGCAAGCGGGCGAGCGCTGCCGTATTGTCTTTGCTGTGGTCGTCGCAAAGAATGACCTCGTCCACCAGATCGAAGGGGATTTCGCGGTAAGTTTTTTCCAAGGTGCGTGCGGCGTTGTAGGCCGGGAGCACGACGACTACTTTTTTGTTTTTGTACATCTACTGGGTGTGGTGTAGCGCTTTTTGAAGGCGCAAAAATTCAAAAACCCCGGCACATTGGGG
>JBJXFT010000187.1:0-4882 GCA_046155725.1 Saprospiraceae bacterium | reverse complement strand
AACGCTTGACCGATGGCTACATCAAAAAAGAAAACGTGTTCGCCGATCTCGACGCGCTCATCGGCAGACTCGAAGAATGCCGCCGCGATAAAACCGCCATCGCACTTGTGTATTACGGCAACATCGTAGACCTCTGGGAACGCTTCGCCAAAGACAACATCAAAGTAGAACTCGGCTCCGACCAAACCAGTTGCCACAACATCCACGACATGGGCTACTGCCCCGTGGGCTACACTTTTGAGGAAGCGAAACTGCTGCTGATCAAAGACAAAGAAAAGTTTTTGGAAGAAGTCCGCGCCACACTTCGCCGCCATGTCGCGGCCATCAATGTCATGGCGGAACGCGGCACCTACTTCTGGGACTACGGGAATGCTTTTTTGAAAGAAGCCGGCGAAGCAGGCGCCGATGTTTTCGCAGTTAGCAATCAGCAATCAGCAATCAGCAATCAACAATTCAAGTACCCTTCCTATGTGGAAGACATCATGGGGCCGCTTTGTTTCGACTATGGTTTTGGGCCTTTCCGTTGGGTGTGCTGTTCGGGCCAAATGGCCGATTTGGAAAAGACCGACCTGATCGCGGCGCAGGTTTTGGAAGAAATGCTCGCCGAAGCCCCCGACGAAATCAAAGGCCAAATCCGCGACAATCTGAACTGGATACGCGATGCGAAGGTCAACCTGCCCGTGGTTGGCTCCATGTCGCGCATCTTGTACGCCGACTCGGAGGGCAGGATGCGGATTTCAAAAGCATTCAACGATGCCATTGCGAGCGGCCAATTGGCCGGCCCGGTGGTGCTTGGCCGCGACCACCACGACGTGAGCGGCACCGATTCGCCGTTCCGCGAAACGGCCAACATCTACGACGGCTCGCGCTTCACAGCAGATATGGCGGTGCAAAACGTGATCGGCGATTCGTTCCGGGGCGCCACTTGGGTCAGCCTGCACAACGGCGGCGGCGTGGGCTGGGGCGATGTCATCAATGGCGGATTCGGCATGGTGCTCGACGGTTCGCCAGACTCGGAGCGCAGGCTGCGCTCCATGCTTTTCTGGGACGTGAACAATGGCATCAGTCGCCGGGCTTGGGCGCGAAACCCGCACGCCATCAGCACTTTGGAGCGCACGATGGCGGCTTACCCGGAGTTGAGGGTTACGGTGCCGTATTTGGCGGAGGAGGGGCTGGTGCGGGAGGCGGTGGCTCAAGCAAAAGTTTGATTTGGTTAATTTTCAATCCTACCTTTGTAAAAATTTAGGCTATGACAAATTTGAAAAACATCCCAACAGCAGGTTCTGAATTCAGCCAGTTTCTTCTTTTTTTTGAAAAACTGTCGGTTGAAAACAAGACCTACATTATCCAAGTTTTGAGCGAAACGGCGAAGCCCAAAAAGCAGGATGGCAAAACATGGGAAAGTCTCAAGGGCAGCGTTTTGGCTTATTCCGAGCCGTTCGAGCCTGTGGCTGTTGAAGATTGGGAGGTATTAGCATGATTTTGCTCGACACTCATATCTTGGTCTGGTGGGTCAACCAAGAACTCAAACTTTCGGCCACCCAAAAGGCATCTATCGAAAATGCTTCTGCGGTGGCAATTAGCGCTATCTCTCTTTGGGAAATCGCCAAACTCGTGGAACACCAAAAACTTTCTCTCAACTTGCCCGTATTGGATTGGATAAATGTCGCGCTGACTCACCCAAAAATTCAAGTCATTCCCCTTCACCCAGAAATTATTGTCGCTTCTACTCAACTTCCCGGTACATTTCACAAAGACCCTGCTGATCAGATTATCGTGGCTACTGCCATGTACCTTAATGTTCCACTTTTGACCAAAGACGCTAAGATTTTGGCTTACTCCCATGTAAATTCGATAGGCTGAATCGGTTTTATTTTTTCCGGCAAATCAGGAATCCAATTCCTAATCTGCCGGGCTTTTTTAGGCAATCTGCTAAAATCGTCCTCGTCAAAAAAGATATTGGCTTGTTTTCATGCGGTGAATATTTGCATTTTTCACCGCAAAAAATGCGGTGAAAAATCAACATTGGCCAAGTCAAATCCTATTTTTGCCCCCAAAACATATCAAAGTGAGCCTTTACATCCATCAACGTAGTGACTGGCCCCACTTCACTTGGGATAGTGAAGCGCTATTGCCCCTGCTTGTTCGAGTTAGATATCTCCAAGGCAAACTTGCAGGCAAAATGCTGTCGCTCGGTTTCGATTTGAAACAGGAGGCCTTTCTCGAAACGCTGATTTTGGATGTCTTAAAATCTACCGAGATCGAGGGCGATTTTTTGCACCCAGAACAAGTGCGCTCTTCCATCGCTCGCCAATTGGGCTTGGACATCCAAGGGCTGATTCCCTCCGACCGCTTTGTGGATGGGGTGGTCGAAATGATGCTCGACGCTACTCGCAACTATGACAAACCCCTGTCTTTTGACCGGCTTTATGGCTGGCACACAGTTCTATTCCCAACAGGGCGAAGCGGAATTCATAAAATCAAAATAGGGCAATGGAGAGACGACGGCACTGGCCCTATGCAGGTCATTTCTGGGGGAATGGGGCAGGAGCGCGTTCATTTCCAAGCACCAGATGCCATAAAGTTGGATGCTGAAATGGGGCTTTTTATTGACTGGTTCAATAATGGGCCAATGCTCGACCCGGTTTTGAAAGCGGGTATTGCACACCTTTGGTTTGTAACGATTCATCCATTCGACGACGGGAACGGGCGCATCGCACGAGCCATTGCCGATATGCAACTTTCAAAGGCAGAGGGCATCCCACAGCGCTTTTACAGTATGTCGGCTCAGATAAGGTTGAGACGGAACGAGTATTACGAAATTTTGGAAAAAACACAACGAGGCGATTTGAGCATCAACGAATGGCTGTTGTGGTTTCTCGGCTGTCTCGAAGATGCGCTTCACGCTACCGAAATCACCTTGGGAAGGGTTCTGATGAAGGCTCGATTTTGGGAAAAACACGCCAAGACAATCTTCAACGAACGGCAAGTGCTGCTGCTCAACAAACTTTTAGGCGCGTTTGAGGGCAAACTGACTACTTCGAAATGGGCAAAAATCGCCAAGTGCTCGCAAGACACGGCGCTGCGCGATATTCAAGATTTGCTCCGCAAGGGCATTTTGCAAAATGAGGGCTCGGAGGGAAGAAGCACCAACTATGAGTTAACCTGAAAAATCCGCTATAAAATCTGCCCAAATTTCTACATCGTCGGCGGGTTAAAATCATCCTCGTCAAAAAACACATTGACCTGCTGTACGCCGGGCGATTGGCGCAGGGTGCGCACCATTTCCTCCGTGTTGCGCGTGTTTTTGAGCGTGATGTGGTAGTTGCTCTCTGTGAGGTCGTCGAGGCCGATGTTTTTCAGGCTTACCAATTTCAGGGAGCTGCAAAACCGCGCAAGCGGTTTGGTCACGTCATTCTGTGCCGAGGAATGGTGAATGATTTGGAGCAGAAAGTGCCGTTTGCGCGGCGCGCCAAAGTTGGTGAACGTGAGCGCAATGACCACCAGCCCCGCCATGAGCGTCCCCGCAATCGCCACAATGTTCAGCCCCACGCCGCAAGCCATGCCAAGTGCCAGTGAAAGAAAAATAAACACCAAGTCCATCGTGTCGCGGATGGCCGTGCGGAAACGGATGATGCTCATGGCCCCCACCAGCCCGAATGCCCGCGCGATGTTGTTGCCGATGACCATGATGACAATGGCCGCGATGATGCTCAGCAGCACCAGCGAATTGACGAACGTGACGGAGTACGATGGCCCCCGGTAGGTGAGCCGATAGACGACGCTGAGCATCAGCCCGCACACGAGCGCCACGAGCATATTGGCAAGCACATCCGCAGTGGCGGTGGGGAAAACGGCTATATTTTGGTAGTCTGTAAACACTTTCTTGAACGATGAACTATGAACGGTAGAAGAACGAGGAACGATAAACGATGAACTATGAACAAGAGGCCGTTCATAGTTCATCGTTCATCGTTCCTCGTTCATAGTTAGAAAAATCGCTTTTGGTCAGGGCTTCTCCGCGCCGGGATGGGTTGATGTGCGGGTTTGAATTGATGGTGCCGACGTATTTGGAAGCCGGTTCTTTGCGCATCTGAAAATCCTCCAAAATCGGCTTTATCCAGTCGGGGCAAAACTGGTTGAATTTTATCTCCAAAATAAAAAACCCGGGGAACGCATGGTTCGCGCCCGCCTCGTCGTAAAGCCGATCTGTCGAGGGGTAACTCACGCTCCGCAAATGCAGGTCGAACGTGAGCCGGAAGTCGTTTTCGAGGTTGGTATTCTTGCCCAAATACGGCTCACGCTCATAAATCACATTCACCACGGGGCGCAGGTTGCGGCTCAAAATCTGATAAAAAAAACGCCGCGCATTGTCAGGGTTTCTGATTTGCTGGGCATAGTCCTCGAACGCTGCGCCGGGTTTGAACAACTGCCGAACCACGCTGTATGGCGCGTCAGCGCGGTTTTTCAATATCGGCCCCTCGTATTTCCGCTTTATCTCCATGAACACCGGGCTGCCGTCGTCGCCCCGGTTGTAGCCCCGCATCCGCACCTTCATGCGGTGCGCGATGCCCTCAATTTTTGTGTGGTACATCTCAAAACCCGGCGTATCGAAATAGATGCTCCGCACCGTGTACATCCCGTTGGGCTGCTCTGCCGCAAATCGGTCCATCCGCAAAAATGGCAGCAGCGCACCGCGCAGGGCAGTATAATTTTCCGCAGGGACGAGGTATTTGTATTCGTAGCGCAAGGCTGAGGTATTGGGTTATTGGGTTATTGGGTTATTGGGTTATTGGGTTATTGGGTTATTGGGTTATTGGGTTATTGGGTTATTGGGTTATTGGGTTATTGGGTTATTGGGTTATTGGGTTATTGGGTTATT
>JBJXFT010000184.1:0-4977 GCA_046155725.1 Saprospiraceae bacterium | reverse complement strand
GGCAGCAGCGTCTGAACGTCCACGATTTCCACCGAAATGCCGTGCTGAGCGAGCAAATCGGCGGCCTCCTCTGCCACGCGGACGCAAGCCCCGTAGGTGATGATGCTCAAGTCCGAGCCTTCGCGCAGCACTTCCGGCTCGCCGAGCGGCACCGTGAATGTGCCAATGTTGTCGGGCAATTGCTCCTTGAAACGGTAGCCGTTCAGCACCTCCACCACGATGGCCGGGTCGTCGCCGCGCAGGAGCGTATTGTACATCCCGGCGGCTTGGGTCATGTTGCGCGGCACACAAATGTGCATTCCGCGCAGCGAGCCGAGCATCATGCCCATAGGCGAACCCGAGTGCCACACCCCCACGAGCCGGTGCCCGCGCGTGCGGATAATGGCGGGCGCAACTTGCTGGTTGTTAGAGCGCCAGCGCAGGGTGCAGAGGTCGTCGGAGAGCGGCGAAAGGCCGTAGAGCAGGTAGTCGAGGTACTGGATTTCGGCGATGGGGCGCAGGCCGCGCATGGCAAGGCCGATGGCTTGGCCCATGATGGTCCACTCGCGGATGCCGGTGTCGAACACGCGCTCAGTGCCGTATTTCAGCTGCATCCCGCGCAGCCCTTGATTCACGTCGCCGATGTGGCCCACGTCCTCGCCAAACACAAAGAGTTCGGGCATCCGGGCGAAGTTGGCATCGAAGCAGGCGTTCAGGATTTCGTAGCCGTCTTTGAGCGGCGATGCTTCGGAATACTGCGGCTTTTCCTCCAGCACGTCAATCGGCGATTTGAAGGATTGGCTGAGCAGGTTTTCGGAATAGACAGCGTTGCCTTCCACCCGTTCGCGGTTCCTAAATTGTAGTAGCGCGGAAGTCTGTTTCACAGATTGTTCGGTGGGGGCCGGAATTTTTTGAAGTGCCCGGCGAGCCACTTGCAGCAATTCGAAGCGCATCGGTTCGCGTTTTTGCTTCAATTCCTCCACGAACGCATCGGCGGAAAGGTTTTCCAAAATGCCCAGCAGTTCGTTTTTCAATTCCCCCACCTTGTCGTGGTAGCCCCGGTAGGCGCGTTGGGCCGCTTCTGTGGCTTCGCGTTTTGATTCTTCTTTGATGGCCTCGATTTCTTTGGCGGTAGCCAGCCCGTTGTCAATCATCCATTCGGCCATTCGGCGGTTGCAGTCGAATTCTTCTTCAAATTGGAGCCGCTCGGCGCTTTTGTAGCGGCGATGGTCGCCAGAGGTGGAGTGGCCGAGTTGCTGCGTGACTTCTTGGATGTGAAACACTGCGGGGCGGTGCGTCGTGCGCATTTCGTCCACCGCGTCGCGGTAAAGTTGGCAGAGGCCGGGGTAGTCCCAAGCCTTGCCTTTGTAGATATTGATGCCGTTGGAGTCGCGCTCCGAGTCGGCTTCAAAGCCCGCCAGCACTTCCGAAATGCTCTCTTTGGTGGTCTGGAATTTTTTGGGCACGGAGATGCCATAGCCGTCGTCCCACACGCTGACAGCGAGCGGCACTTGCAGCACCCCGGCGGCATTGATGGTTTCCCAAAACGCGCCCTCCGAGGTGGAAGCATCGCCGATGGTGACGAACGCGATCTCGTTCCCATTGTCAGAAAGATCGCCGCAGAGGGCAGGGTTTTCTCGGAATTTTTTGCTGGCAAAAGCCAACCCAAGCCCGCGCGCCATTTGGCCGCCCGTGGGCGCCACGTCGGCAGAAATGTTGTAGCGATTTTTCAGGTCAAGGAAATTGCCCTCGTCGTCCACGAATTTGGTTGCAAAGTGGCAGTTCATCTGCCGCCCGCCAGAGAAGGGGTCTCGGTACGGGTCGCCGTAAAGTTGGGCGAAAAACTCGTCAAGGTTCATGAGTTCCAGCGCGAGCATCAGCGTCTGGTCGCGGTAATAGCCGGAGCGGAAATCGCCTTTGCGCCAAGCACGGGCCATGGCCACTTGAGCTACCTCTTTGCCGTCGCCGATGATGCCAAAATTGGCTTTTCCGGTCAGCACTTCTTTGCGGGCAATGACGCTGGCCTCGCGGCTTTGGCAGCAGATGTGGAAATCGCGCAGGACTTCTTGGCGGTAATCTTCGGTCAGTGTGGCGGTGGTGGTTTTGGCGCGTTTGGCAGCGGGCATGGCAGTCATGTTGCTTGTGGGTTTGGGGATTGGGTGGGCAAAAGTAGAGATTTTCCGGCCCCTTGCTGAAGGCTAAATTTCGAGTTGTTGAATTGTAAAACACTCGGCGTAACTTTGTAAAAAAATTTGCGACTGCATGAATGCTCCACTTTCTTCTACCGAATTGCTGGCGAATGCCGCACGTTTGGAAATTTCTGATTTCGACCAGTTTGTGCGCAACGTACTCACCTTGCGTGCGCAGCGCAAAGGCATTGGGTTGCCCTCGCGAGAGGCGATTTTGCTAAAAAAAGTAAATCAAAAAAGCCTTTCCGATGCGCAGCAAAAGCGGTTTGATGAATTGGCTCAGCGAATGGGAGCGGGAAAAATCACAGGCACAGAACATGGGGAATTCATGGCCTTGGTTGAGTTGTCGGAGCAGCGCGACGCAGAACGTCTGGAAAATTTGGCTGAGTTAGCACAGCTGCGCGGCACTTCCTTACGTGCCTTGATGCAAAAATTGGGCATCTCCCCACAGGTACATGGCTAAAATTTACCTGCCCCTTTCCGTCCGAAAATTTGTCGAAGACCGCGCCGCCGGACTTTGCGAATACTGTAAAAGCCCAGCGGGTTTTGCTACCCAATCCTTCGTAATTGAGCATATTGTGCCGTTGGCAAAAGAAGGCGGCAGCGAATTGACAAATTTAGCTTGGGCTTGTCAAGGTTGCAAGGGGCATAAGTTTACCAAGACCGAAGCCCCTGACCCACTGACGGGGCAAGCATCCCCCCTTTTCAACCCGCGTACTCAAAACTGGAAAGAACATTTCGATTGGGATGAAAACTTCACCCAAATTATTGGTCTTACGCCTATTGGCCGTGCCACGGTAGATTGTCTTCGCCTCAACCGCCCTCCATTGATCCGGCTTCGAACTGCATTGTTTTTGCTTGGAGAGCACCCGCCCACGGAGTGAATTTTCCTTTCCACTATTTTCGAGAATCCAATTTGCTCTACCTTTGCCCGCCGAGTTTCACCCCGACTACCCTTCACACATTTTCAAAATCCACTCTCACCATGTCGAACGATCTAAAAGTGCGCTACAGCGACGAGGATTTGCAAGAATTCAAAGTTCTCGTTGACGAACGGCTTGTGCAAGCGCAAGAGGAACTCAGCACCACGGAGCGGCAAATAGCCGACCTCAACGAGAACGGTTTTAACCAACAAGGAGGAGATTGGTACGACGACAGCACGGCGCACACCGACCTCGAAATGCTCCAACGGATGCTCCAGCGCCAACAGCGTTTTGTGCAAGACCTGAAAAACGCCGCGCTCCGAGTCATCAACAAAACCTACGGCATCTGCATCGTGACGGGCGAACTTATCAGCAAAGAACGCCTCCGCCTCGTGCCGCACGCCACCAAAAGCATGGACGGGAAAGCCCAGTCCAGCACAACCGCCCGCCCAACCCAAACTGGCGGCAGCAGCGACCCTTTCGATGCCGACTTGGAAGAACGCTCTGCGGGCAAACCCATCGGCGACAAAGTGCGCCTCACCAATGGCAAACGCCCCACTCACGCCAGCGGCGACGATTGGGAAATAGACAACGAAGCGCTGGAAGACGCAGGCTACACCCGCCGCAAAAATGACGACGACGACGAGTAGTTTAGTCCCGAACTTCCCGAAAATTTTAAACTTTCGGGAAGTTGAACCCTAAAAAAACAAGCGGCTCTTGGTATCCCCAAGAGCCGCTTCTTTTTTGCCGAAAATTTGGTGCTCAACCAAATTGTCATCATTCGGATTGCAGTGGAATTGCCGTTGGAACATCCCCCGCACCGCCCGTGCCCACCGTGAGCACTGCCGCGATGCAAAGCGCGATGAGCGCGCCAGCCAATACCCAAGTGGCTTTTTCTACAAAATCAGTGGATCGGGCTGCGCCGAAAAGTTGTTGTGCTTGGCCGCCGAAGGTGGGGTCTATGCCGCCGCCTTTGGGGTTCTGGATCAAAACTGCCGCTATCAGCAAAATGCTCACCAACGCGATGAAAATTGTAAATGTGGATAACATGGTCGCCTATTTTTTAAGTTTGTCAATTTCGGCGGCAAAGTACGCGCTTTTTTCTGGAAACAACAAAGCAAGCCGGGCATACATCTGGGAGGCTTTGTCGCGGTAGCCCTGTTTGGCGTAGAGCTTGGCGAGGGTTTCGGAAATCACGTCTCGGTTTTCCGTCACGCTGCGCTCGGCCAATTGCTGCGCGATCCCGGTGGTTTTGGGCGGCTTTATTTCCGTTTCTTCCTCTTCTTCGATGGCTGGCAAGGAGGGCGCGGAACGCTGTGGCGGAGGGGCGGGAGCCTCCAATAGGGGCGGGTTGAAGTTGCCCATCCAATCAGAAAAAGCCTGGCGAACGGCGGGCAAGGGCTGGGTTGTTTTCTCTACAATCGGCTCTGGCGAAGAGGTGTCGGCCACAAGGTTTTCTTCAAAAACAGGTGCTGGGGCAGGCGGTGCGATGGCCTCGGCGACCACCGGCGGTTCGGCGGTCTTTTCTTCTCTGGCCACTGGGACCAAGGCTTCGAGCTCGCGCTTCACTGTCTCGATGGGTTTCAATTCCAGCACTTCTTCGGGGGCGAACATTTGTTGCGGCACAATCACTTGCGGCGCGACGAGCAGGAAAAGCCGCGTGCGGTCGAGGCTGTAGGCAGCAGCCGTAGCGAGGTTGCGCGTCGCTTCCGGGTGGTCAATTTGGCGTGCTTTGACGGCGAGCAGACAGCGCAGATTGTGTGCGTAGGGATACGCCAGCGCGAGGGTTTTCAACTCCTCGTAGGTGATGCGCCGGAGCACGTCCGGGTCGTCTGCAATTTGAAAAAAGCGTTCCTGCGTCACAATTGATTCGATTATTCGATTGA
>JBJXFT010000179.1:0-22444 GCA_046155725.1 Saprospiraceae bacterium | reverse complement strand
TGAACTCGCCTTCGTAGTTGGTGAGCGCACCGCTGGTGCCGCCCTTCACAAAAGCTACGCTCGCACCGATGAGGTCGTCGCCGCTTTCGGCATCGCGCACTTTGCCTTTGATAGTAACTTGAGCATGGAGTGCTGTGCCACCGATCAGGAAGCACAAAAAAGTGGCAGTCAAAATTTTGTAAGTTTGCTTCATACGGATTACATATTTTTTTCGGACAGAAATGGCTTAGGAACGGGGGTTCTTCGCAACCCTGTTCGCTGGGCAAAAGAAGAAAGAAAATTTGATTTCAAAATGCAAAATTGTCTTTGTGCCGGGATTGGGCTTTTGTGCCAAAAGCAAAAGGGAGGTTTTCAGGGTGTTTGCTGCGCCGGAATTCCCGCTCAAACTATTTCAACAGGTCGAGTTGCCCCGCCGTTTTCAGCAGTTTCAACACTGCCAGTTTGTAGCCGAACACTTGTTGCCAGTAGTTCGTCTCGGCTTCGGAGAGCGCGGTTTGCGCGTTGAGGAGGTCGGTGAGCGAAGCCACGCCTTCTTTGTACTGGAGCACCAGCTTGTCCGTGATTTCGCGGGCGAGCGCCACGTTGTCGCTTTGGCTGTTCAGCGTGCGAAGGCTTGTGCCCAATAGTTCGCGGGCTTGCCTGAATTCGAGCGTTTTGCCGGCAGTAAGTTGGCGGCGGTCTTCCTCCAGTTTTTGTTCCTCCAATTTGTACACCCACGCTTTGTTGTGTACCCGGAAGCCATCGAAAATGGGGATTTCGAGCCGCACACCGGCTGCCGCCGCGCCATACCAGCGCCGGTCGGTGTCAAAAAAATTGATGTCGGGGCGGAAAGCCTGCGCCGCAATGGTAGCGTATGCATTGAGGCTGGGCAGTGCTTCTGCAATGGCGCTCCGGCGCTGGACGCGCAAAAGTTCGATGTTGTGCACCAGCAGTCGGTGTTCATTGGTGGCCGTGGGTTCGAGGCCGAGGCTTTGCCAGCGTGCCGAATCGGCAGCGGGCGTACCGATTTCGGCACTCAGGTCGAGTGCTTCGTCGAAGGGCAGGCCACAAAGGAATTGGAGCGTTTGGTGCAGGCTGCTGATGGCGGTGAGGAGGTTTTGGTGTTGGGTTTCGAGGTTGGTCTTTGCTACGCGGATGCGCTTCACGTCGGTCGGCACCACATACCCGTTGTCGAGTTGGAGTTGCGCCATGCCTTGCAAGGCTTCCAATTTGACAAGGTTGGCATCCACGGCGCGGAGCAATTGCTCGGTCTGCAAGGCCTGGTAAAAGACCGTGGCAGTGTTGAAAATCACCTCGTCTTCGGAGCGCTCTATGAGCAGGTCGCTGATGTCGCGGGTGGATTTGAGGGCGGGCAAAATGCGCCTGGCGGCTTCGTTGATGAGGTTTTGCTGGAGCGTGACATTGCCGCCGAGTTGCCAAGTACGGCCAAATTGTGTTGGCACATAAGTGTCGTCGGCGAGGTTGAAAAGTTCGCCCGGAAGCATTTGGGTGGGCAAAAGGGGCGAATAGTCGAGGTTCGCGCCTGCGCTGATTTGGGGGAACCCTTCGCTGCGGGCTTCTTTCACGCGGCGTTCGAGTATTTGGCGGTCAATCCTGGCTTTTCTGATTTGCGCGCTGTTTCCAATCGAGAGGCGGAGGCTTTCGCCCAATGCGAGCGGACGCGCCGCAGGCGCGGAAGGCTGCGCCGCTATTTTTCCAAGAAAAAGAAAAACGAGCAGGAGGGATGCTAAACATTTCATGTCACAAATGTAGCGGGAACTATCAACTATGAACTATGAACGAGGAACTATGAACGGTTGCCGCGCTCGGTGTTCATAGTTCCTCGTTCATAGTTCATCGTTCCTCTATAGTTCTTTCAAAATCTCCTCCGCCAGCAGCCCCGCCGCCTCAGGATTAAACCTAAAAAACAACTCCGGCTCCACCACTTCAAATTCTGAAATGGCGGGCTGGCCCTCGTTATCCAAAATCAAATCCACGCGAGCGTAGGCGGGCAATGGCGAGCAAGAGGCGCACGCGCGTTCGGCCAATTCCCGCTCGGCAAGGGTAGGCTCGTAGGCATGGACGCTGCCGCCAAAATCGTCGTGCACGCGGAAGTCGCCGGGCTTGGCCACTTTCAAAACAGCGTGTCGTGCCACGCCGCCGATGACGACCACTGATACCTCGCCGCGCTCCATCACGCTGCGCTGGAAGGGCTGCACGAGCATGGCTTCTTCTGCAACGAGCGCGTTGAAAATGGCTTGCAGCTCCTCCAAATTTTCCCGATTGACCCGATAGGCATGGCGGGCGGTGCCGGCTACGCAGGGTTTTATGATGAGTTCGGGCGTGTCGAACCGGGTCATTTGCTGCGCGAGGTTGCAGGCTTGGCCGCGCTCCACGATGTGCGTGGGGATTATGTGGATGCCCCGGTTTTGCAGATCGAGCAGGTAGTGTTTGTCAATGTTCCAGCGCACGATAGGGTAGGGGTTGAGCAGCGCGGTCTGGGTAGCCACATGGTCGAGCCAAGGGAGGAACTGCCCGATTTTGTCGAAGTAGTCCCAAGTGGTGCGGAACACGGCGAGGCGGGTGCTGGCCCAGTCGAAATGGGGCGTGGCCCAATCCAAGCGCATTACTTTCAGGCCGTGGCGTTCGAGCGCAGCAATGACGTAGCCGTCTTCTGTCAGGATTTGCTGATCGTACCAGTCTGGCTCTGGCGGGTTTTCGTAGCGGTGTTCGGTGAGGAGGATTACGTCGTATTTTTTCATAGGGCGAAAGTAGAATGAATGGGGAATGCGCCTGCCTGTCCGGTAGGCAGGGAATTTGGAGAATATGAAATTGCTGTGCGCGACAAAAGCCATCTTTGTGGCTCAGGAGTGGAGGGCAAATCCGAAATCGGGGCTGATTTTTGGCCGCTTTTTTTGGGAGTAAACTTCTACTTTTGGCACGAATTATCGCACTTCTCCTTCTGCAACTCTCCATCATAATCCCCACCCTGAACGAAGCCGCCAACATCGGCAGGCTGCTGCCCTACCTGCGCGAACACGGAGGTGCTGCGGTGGCCGAAATACTCGTGGTGGACGGCAACAGCACCGATGGCACGGCACAAATCGCCACAGAAGCCGGGGCGCGGGTGCTGACTTGCGAGGTGTGCAGCCGCGCCGCGCAAATGAACTTGGGCGCCCGGGAAGCCCAGTGCGAGGTGCTCTACTTCGTCCATGCCGACACGCTGCCACCCCCCTCGTTTGCCCAAGATATTCAGCGGGAAATGGCCGCCGGGCAAGCCATGGGCTGCTATCGCTACCAGTTCGATTCGCCGCGTTGGATATTAAAGTTCAACGCTTACTTCGTTCGCTACCCGTGGCTTTGGTGCCAAGGCGGCGACAAGACTTTTTTTATCCGAAGGGAAATTTTTGAAGCCCTGGGCGGCTACGACGAGCACTTCGTCGTGATGGAAGAATACGATTTCCTTCGCCGGGCCATGCCCCAATACCGCTTGCGCATCCTTCCCAAAAACGTCCTTGTGTCGGCGCGGAAGTATGCCCACAACAGTTGGCTGCGGGTGCAGATTGCCAACATCGGGGCATTTTCCATGTTTCGGTGGGGCGCAGCGCCGAGCAGGATCAAGCGGTTTTACAAATGGATGTTGAGGGCTTGAAACCCTTGCCGCGTTCCTAATACTTCACCAAAATTTCCTGAAACAGTTCGTTCTGCTGCCCCCGTGACTGGAGCGCCACGATAGGCTTGTCGCCGTTCCAGGCGATCTTGAGCACGCCAAAGTTTTTCTTGACGATCATGTCGCCCACGCGGAAGCAGTTGGGTTCTTCGGCACCGCTGCGGATGTGGGTCATGCCGCTCGAAGTGAAGTCGTAGAGGGGGTAGGGGAGGCCTTCGAGCCTCATTTTTGACACCTCGGTCATGTGCCGGTCGCCGCTGAGGATGAGCAGGTTTTTGGGCTTTGCGCTGGCGATGAGCGAGAGGAGTTTTTTGCGCTGGTTGGGAAAGTTGCCCCATTTCTCGTGGCCGTGGTCGTCGGCGATGACCTGCACGCTGGAGCAGAGGATGTTCAGGTTGGCGGGGCTGCTGCGAAGTTCGCGCTCCAGCCATTTCCATTGCGCCTCGCCGAGCATATCGCCCTCCATGTTTGGGAAATATCGCTTTTGCTTGGTGGAGTCGGGCACCAGCGCGTCGCGGAAGTAGCGCGTGTCCATCACGATGACCTTGATGCGCTGCGCGCCTTTGCCAAAAATATAGCTGCTGTACGCGCCTTCGCGCTTGCGGAGGGGGCTTTGCACCGGCACGTCGAGGAAATCCATGAGGCATTTTTTCGCGCCTTTTTTCATGGGGTAATCTTTGCAGCCGTCGTTCACGCCATAGTCGTGGTCGTCGTACACGCCGATGATTTGGGCTTTTGCCCGGAGTTTTTTGTAGTCGGCATTTGTCTTCAGCCGCTTGTAGTGGGCGGCGAGGGCGCGCATATCGGAAGTGTCGGCATAAATGATGTCGCCCAGCCATACCCAGAGTTGGGGGTTGTTGGCGGCCACGTGCTGCCACATCGTTTGGGGCATGGTGGCCCGGTTGCAAGCGCCAAAAGCGATGATGGTGGGCGCTACCGTGGTGTCAATGGGCTTTGGCGCGAAGGCTTCCGCATCGAGCAGTTCGGCTGCGGGCGATTTGGGGGTTTCCTTGGCAGTGGGTTTTTGGGCAAAAACGGGGAGCGCCGACAGCAGGGAACAGCAGGCGGCTGCGGCGAACAGGGTTGCTTTTTTCATGAATTTGGATAGCAGAATAGGAGGAGTGCGTGTCGCGGAAAAGTGGGTGCAAAACGACTTGCACTTGAAAATCGTACAGGGCGGTTCTATTCTATTTGTTAAGCGGTTGCCCTTTCAAATTGCAAGCCAAAAAACGAGGCGGCAACTTTTCGGAGGGCATAAAAGGCGTTTCCGCCTCCACAACTTTGATTACTTTTGTCAGAAAATTAAATCAACCTGATATCATGGGACTCGTACACGCAGACATCGAGCTTATCAATGGCGACGACTGGTCAGACTTTCGCCGCAAGCGCATTCCAGAAAGCAGCGTCCGGCGCATGACCGTCAACATGAATGTGGACTCCGCCGCGCTGATGTTGGCCATCAACGAAAGCATTCGAGGGCAACTCGGCTTAGAAATCGTCGAAACCCGCCGCGCGCAATTGGCCGATGGTACTTTTATCGAATTGCCCGTGTCCGCGCCGATAGAAGTGCGGTTCGCCAATCGTCGCTGCACTACTCGGGCGGTCATTTTGCCCGGCACTACCCAGCCGCTCCTCGGCGCCATCCCGATGGAAGACATGGATGTTGTCATTCACCCCTCGCGCCAAGAATTGACGGTGCACCCTGACCATCCCTACATAGCGAGCATGGCGATGCGGGGATTCGAGTAGCAACAGGTTTTTGTTTCTAAAAAAGGCATAAATTTGCCGAAAAAAGAAACAAAATGGATTTCCTTCAATTTCAAAAACAGTTTGCCGCTTTCCCAGCCATCTCTATCCAGGAAATAGAGAAGCTAAGCCCCGGCTTCAACCCGCGCAACTTGGGCAACTGGCAGCAGAAGGCGTATTTGAAAAAAATCAGGAACGGTTGGTATATGCTTGCCGACCGGGAGATGTCAGAGCCGCTGTCCTTTGCCATCGCCAATCAAATTTACACCCCCTCTTACGTCTCGCTCGAAACGGCTTTGTCGTGGCATGGCTTTATTCCAGAGGGCGTTTTTGTCACTACCTCGGTGAGCAGCCGTAAAACGCAGACATTTTCTGGCGACTTGGGCCGTTTTTACTATCAATCTTTGCAACCCGCTCAAATGACTGGTTTTCGCCTGATGGAAGCTGCGGGCTGGCGGTTTAAAATGGCCGAGCCTGAAAAGGCCTTGGCCGATTACCTGCACCTCCACCCACAGTACGATTCGCCGGAGGCAATAGAAGGATTGCGCCTCAACCCCTTCGTAGTCAAAGCGATGGACTGGAGCAAACTGGACCAGTACGCCGCTCTTTTCAACAATCAGGCTCTGATAAAAAGACTTCAATTCGTTCGCTATGTTATCCTTGACTGACATCAGGGCGTTTTATCCGCCCTCGGCCCAACATTCGAGCCGATTCTTGCTGCGCGAATACCTGCAATGCAAAATACTGGAAATCATTTTCGCGGGCGAGTACGCGGCCTATATGTGCTTCATTGGCGGCACTTGCTTGCGCTTGATGCACGGCAACCAGCGCTTTTCGGAAGACCTTGACTTTGACCACTTCGATATGCCGGAGCCGATGTTCGATTCGCTGGCATTGCGATTGGAAAAAGAACTCGTGTTGCAGGGCTTTCGGATAGAAATGCAACAGTTGCGGAGGGGGGCCTGGCATTGTTACCTGAAATTCCCCGACGTGCTGTTCCAAACCGGCCTGAGCGGGCATCGCGAAGAGAAAATCCTTATTCAGATAGATGCGCAAGCACAAAATTTTGATTTCAAGCCTGAAAAAAAACTGCTCCGCCAGTTCGATGTGTTCAGCTCGGTGCCTGTGCCGCCGCTTTCGCTGTTGTTGTCGCACAAATTGACGGCCATCTTGCAACGCCCCCGCAGCAAGGGGCGCGACTTTTTTGATGTCTTGTTTTTGCAAGCCAGAACTTCGCCCGATTACCGTTATTTGGCCGAAAAATTAGAGGTCGGCGATTCCAATGCCTTGCGCGAAAGGCTGATGGCGCATTGCCAAAAACTGAATTTCAGCGACTTGGCCGAAGACGTAAAGCCGTTTCTGTTTGATGAAAAGGATATCCGCCGCATTTTGCTTTTCCCTGCTTTTGTGGAGCAAACTTCATGGTAGATGCTCTTGGAACATCTGCAACCTCCCATTTTTCACTGTTCCACCAATCACCAATCACTGAGCGCGAACGCACCCTCACGCCTTGGCGTGACAATCACCCATCAAAATGGACAGCCTCCAGCATCAAATAGCCCTCACCCTCATGCCGCAAGTGGGCGCCATGACCGCCAAAACGCTCGTGAGCTATTGCGGCAGCGCCGAAGCAGTATTTCGCGCCTCCAAAAAAGAGTTGCAAAAAATACCCGGCATCGGCCCCGTCACCATGGACGCTATTGCGGCTTCCGCCGAACCGCTCGCGCGGGCCGAGCGCGAAATCGCTTTTATGGAACAGCATGGCGTGGAGGCCGTTTTTTACACCGACCCGCGCTACCCCGCCCGCTTGCGCCAATGCCAGGACTGCCCCGCGATGTTCTTCTTCAAAGGAAGCGCGCTCTCGGTTTTTGACGCGCCGCGCGTACTGGCCATCGTCGGCACCCGGCAGCCCAGCGAGCACGGCAAAGCCATTTGCGAAGAAATGATAGAAGCCCTGCAAGCCTACGAAGTGCTTATCGTGAGCGGCTTGGCATTTGGCGTAGACGTGACGGCGCACCGAAAAGCATCCGCGCTCGGCATCGCCAACGTCGGCGTTTTGGGGCACGGGCTGGGCAGCATCTACCCCAGCCAGCACCGCAGCGTGGCCCTGCGAATGATCGAAAATGGCGGCCTCGTCAGCGAGTACATGCACGACGCAAAGCCCGAACGCGAGCATTTCCCGATGCGCAACCGAATCATCAGCGGCCTCTCCGACGCGGTGCTGGTAATCGAAACTGCCGAAAGCGGCGGCTCCATCATCACGGTCGAATGTGCCGAACGGCACGGGCGCGAAATCTTCGCCGTGCCTGGCCGACCACACGACTCGAAAAGCAAGGGCTGCAACCTGCTCGTCAAAACCGACCGCGCCAAAATCGCCGAATCTGCCGCCGACATCGCCGCCCGAATGCGCTGGGGCGATCCGGGAAACCCCAAGCCGGCCCAAGCCCAACTTTTCCTCGAACTCAACCCCGCCGAAACCGCCCTCGTCAACATCATCCGCGAGCAGCCCGAAATCCCGATTGACAAACTGACAATGGCCGCTCAACTTGCGCCCGGCGAACTCGCCGCGCACATCCTTGCCCTCGAGTTCAAAGGAATCATCCGAACCTTGCCCGGCAAACGCTACATCGTGTCGGGCTGAAACAAACAACTGTGAAGCCACTATTTGCACTCCTCGCGCTCGCCCTTTTTTCTTTTCAAAACGCTCCAACGAGATTTGAAAAGGAAACAACCGCGCGCCCCAAAAACATCGTCCTGCTCATCGGCGACGGCATGGGGCTTGCGCAGGTGACTGCCGGGCTATACGCCAACGGCAACAAACTGAACCTCGAACGCTTCCCCGTAACGGGGCTGATGAAAACCCATTCGAGCAGCCACCTCATCACCGATTCGGGCGCCGGAGCCACCGCTTTTGCCTGCGGCTGCAAAACCTACAACGGCGCCATCGGGGTCACGAAGCACAAAAAACCTTGCCTCAGCATCCTCGAACAGGCGGAAAAAAACGGGCTTGCCACGGGGCTGGTCGCCACGTCGAGCATTACCCACGCCACCCCCGCGTCGTTTATCGCTCACGTCAGCAGCCGAGCGGACATGGAGGACATTGCCGAGTTTTTTGTGCAGACCGAACTGGATTTTTTTGTCGGCGGCGGCCTCCAATATTTCAACCAGCGCAAGACCGACCAGCGCAACCTCTACGCCGAGCTCGCCGCCAAGGGTTTCTCTGTGTCCAATTTTGCGGAGCAAAAACTTTCCGAAACCAAGCCCTCGCCCGAACGTCCTTTCGGCTGGTTTTCTGCCATGGCCGAACCCGATTCGGTGAAAGGCGGGCGCGACTATCTGCCGCTTGCGGCGCGCATGGCCTGCGGTTTTTTGAAAAAACGTTCCGAAAAAGGGTTCTTCCTGATGCTCGAAGGTTCGCAGATTGACTGGGCCTGCCACGCCAAAGACGGCCAACGGGCGGTAGACGAGATGCTCGATTTCGACGCGGCCATCGGCGAAATCCTGCGCTTTGCCGAAGCGGATGGCAACACGCTCGTCATCGTGACCGCCGACCACGAAACGGGCGGCTTCGCGCTGGAGCAGGGAGAAGGCTTTGATGTGCTCAACCTGGAGTTCAACTCTGGCTCCCACACGGCCACGATGGTGCCGGTATTTGCCTACGGCCCCGGCGCAGCGGCATTCGGCGGGGTGATGGACAACACGGATATTTACTGGAAAATGGCGCGGATGTGGGGCTGGGAAGAGCAGGGAGAGCGGGGTTCAGCCCGCTTGCGCGACAACAAATAGCCAAGCCTTGGGTCGTCCATCAACAGAACACCCGGCAGGTGAGCACCGTAATATCGTCTGGCCAAGGCTCGCGGCCGCGAAAGGCTTCTATGTGGTTGAGGAGTTTGGTGTTCAGTTCCTTCGCGCCCTCGGAGGCGTTTTGGCGCAAAAAATCCAATAGTTTTTCTTCCCCAAATTCTTCGCCCGCGCTGTTGCGCACTTCGGTGAGGCCATCGGTGTAGGAAAAGATGAGCGCCTCGTCGGTAAGGCAAAGGCCGCCGATTTCGAGGAACGGCAGTTCGGGCAGCCAACCGAGCGAGGTGCAGCCGTTTTTGAGCAATATGGCCTCGCCGTTGGAGAGCAGCACGGGGGGCGTGTGGCCTGCGTTCACATAGTGGAGCGTGCGCGAGTTGGTGTCGTATTTGGCGAGGAAAAGCGTGATGAACCGGTCGCCCTGCGTGACGTTGAAAACCGCCGCGTTCAGTTCGTTCACAATGTCTTCGAGCGTGGGGCGGCGGGTGATGAGCGCGCGGAAGTTGGCCTGAAAATTTGCCATGAGCAGCGCTGCCGCCACGCCTTTGCCGGTGATGTCGGCGATGCAAAAAGCGATTTGCCCGTCGGGGAATTCCACCACGTCGTAGTAATCGCCGCCCACGGCAAAGTGCGGTTTGTAGATGCTCGAAAGTTCGTAGTTTTTTCCCGAAGGGAGCCGCCATGGCACGAGCGTTCGCTGTATTTCGGCAGCCACTTCCACCTCGCGGTTCATCACTTCTTGGCGGGTGCGCTCTTTGAAAAGCCGCTTGTTCTCGATGGCTACGGCTATCACGTTGGTGATGGTAGTGACGAACTGCACCTTGTTGTACACATCGTCGTCGTCCTTGAAGCCGCCGATGAAGGCGTAGGCGATGGCTTCGTTTTTGTGCAGCACGGGGATGACCAAATCGAACTCGCGCACGAGCGGGTGCTCCGATTTTTCCAGCCCCTGGGTGGAGCGGTAGCGTTCCAGTTCGGTGCTCACGTCGTGGCTCAAAAGTGCTTCGTCAATGCCCAAATGCGTTTTGCACTCCCAAGTCCCGCTGTCGCGCAGGAAGAGGCACATCTTGCGCAGTTCCATTTCCCAGCGCAGGAAGGTGTTGTACATGTTGAACAAGTCGGCGGCAGCCACATTGTCGTTGATGGCCTGCGTGATGGTCAGCAGGCTGTTGATTTGCAGCTGTTTGAGGCCGACGTCCCGTTCGAGTTTCTCGATGCGCGAGAGGGTGCGTTTTATTTCTTGCAATTCGGGCATGAACCGTTTTTTGACAAAGAGGGCAGTTCTAAAAGTTGCCCCAAGGTACACAGGCACACATTTTCCCCGCGCCTTTTCAAATAAATAAGGAAAACTTGGTGAAATTTGCGCTTCAAATGGTTTGAAGGTTTGGGGGTTTGAAGGTTTCTGGTTTTTGCAAACATGCTCCAGAAACCTTCAAACCCTCAAACCAGAAAACCCTCAAACCTAAAAATGTATGGAAGACGTAAACGCAATCATGGTCGAAGCGGAGGTGCACATGAAAAAAGCCCTCGAACACCTCGACCACGAACTTGTCAAAATCCGCACCGGGAAAGCCTCTACCAGTCTCGTAGCCGACCTCATGGTAGATTATTACGGTTCGCCCGTACCCATCACGCAAGTGGCCAATCTTCAGGTCAGCGACTCCCGAACCATCGTGATACAGCCTTGGGAACGCAATATGGTCGGGCCTATCGAGCGCGTGATCATCAACGCCAACCTTGGCATGACTCCGCAAAATGACGGAGAATGTATCCGCCTCTCCGTGCCGCCCCTCACCGAAGAACGCCGCAAAGAGCTGGTAAAAAAAGCAAAGCACGTGGGCGAAGAAAGCAAGGTGGGCGTGCGCACGGCCCGCCACAAAGCCCTCGACCACCTCAAAAAAGCCGTGAAAGACGGCCTGCCCGAAGACGTGGGCAAGCGCAAAGAAGCCGAGCTGCAAGGCTTGGTGAACAAATACGTGGAACTCACCGACTCGGTCGTGACCGCGAAAGAAAAGGAAATAATGACAGTTTAAACGAACGATGAACGATGAACTATAAACGGGCTTCTCGTTCATAGTTTATAGTTCATCGTTCATCGTTAAAGAAAATGAACTTAGACAAATACCTCGTAGTGCCCGGCGCGCCCGGTGTGCACAAACTCGTGAGCAGCCGTGCCAACGGCGTTATCATCGAAGACCGAAAGGAAGGCCGCACCCGCTTCGTGCCGGTGCGCCAGCAACAGATAACCCCGCTCGCCACGGTGGCCGTCTACACATTCACCGCCGAAGGCGAAGACACCGTGCCGCTCACGGAGGTGTTCCAGAAAATGCTCGACCTGCACGACACCACTCCGCCCGCCGACCCCAAGGCCACCAGCCTTGTGCTGCGCGAATATTTCAACACCGTGCTGCCCGACCACGACCGCGACCGGGTACATATCGGCGACATCCAGAAGTGCATCAAGTGGTACAATTTCATGCGCGAGCACGGCATCTTCGAGGAAGCCAAACGCGAAGCAGAAAAGGCCGAGGCCGAGAACGCCGCAGCGGAGATTGCCGAAACGGAGACCGCTGAAGCCGAAAAACCTGCAGCGGAGATTGCCGAAACAGAAACGGCTTCAGCGGAAAACACCGCCGAAGCCATTGCTGAAACCCCGCAGGCGGCGGCAGAGGAGCCGCCAATCAATACCGCCGCTTGAGCAAGAACCGCCTGCCCCGGTCGAGCACGCTCACTTGCGCCATTTCCCAACCTTCTTCGTAAAAGAAATTGAGGCCGTCCACCACGCTCCGAAAATCGAAGCGCTTGCCATTGGAGTCGGTCACGAAGTCTTCTTTCGGGTTCGATTGGCCGTAGTCCACCCGGAACGTACAGCGACCGTCTTCGCGGTAAAGCGGGTCGAGTTCCATGTACTGGCCCGTGTTGGAGGGTTCGATTTTTACGCCTTCCACAAAAATTTGGGCGGAAGCGAGCAGGGTTTGCGCCAAAAGCGCGAGGGTGAGTGCTGTCTTTTTCATGGTTCAAAAAATTTTTGGGACAAAGAAAGAGGCCGCAACACGAGTGCGCGGGGGGTTTAACCTCGGCTTAACCGCCGCCCAAATTGTTTTGTGAAAAGCACTGTACTGGCACGAACATCAACCCACCAAAAAGTCCGCTCGGTAGTCTGGGACAATCCCCTTTTCCCGCCCAATGCGGAACATTTGCTCCACAGCGGCACGGCCATCCGCCCCCAAATCAACCGTATGCTGCGTGACGTACAGATTGATGTGCGCCTGCATCACCGCCTCGTCCATTTCTTGCGCGTGTTGGCGCACAAAAGGCATCGCGCTGTGGGGATGTGCGAAGGCATATTCCACGCTGCGGCGCAGCACGCGACCCACTGTGCGTTGCAGTTCAAGTGGAAAATCGCGGCGCACCACGATGCCGCCGAGCGGAATGGGCAGGCCAGTCGCCGTTTCCCAGTGTTCGCCGAGGTCGAGTATTTTGACCAAACCTTTCTGCTCGTAGGTGAAACGGTTTTCGTGGATAATGAGGCCAGCATCGGCCTCGCCGCTCAAAACGGCGTTTTCGATGTCGGAAAAAATCACCTCGTGCTTGTGCTGCGCTTTCGGGAAAGCGAGGCTGAGCAGGAAATTGGCCGTAGTCATTGTGCCAGGAATGGCGATGCGGGCCGCGTTGATTTCAGCCTCCGTCATGGGCCTGCGGGCGATGAGCAGCGGGCCGCAATGGTTGCCCAGCGCGCTGCCCGCATGGAGCAGGGCATAGCGGTCGGTGAGCAGGGCGAAGGCATGGTAACTGAGTTTGGTCACGGCCAGTTCGCCCGCAAAAGCGCGGCGGTTGAGTGCTTCCACATCTTCCATCACGGGTTCAAAAGAAAGCCCCTCAGTGTCCACCTTGCCGTGCAGGAGGGCATCGAAAATGAACGTGTCGTTCGGGCAAGGCGAAAAGCCGAGGGAGAGGTGTTTGTTTGTCATTGTTTGTCATTAATCGTCCTTGTCCGTTATTGTTCATGCTTAAGGCCAATTCGCTTCCCCTAAACTATCTAAACTTTCAAAACCACTCTAAACTGGCTATAAACTTGGCAAGGCGACAACTTTTGAAACTTCGGTTTTCTAACGTTGTTCACTCCGTACCTTCGCGTCCGTTTTGGGGAAAACGCCCCAGTACGGTGCTAAAAAGCACCGCGAATTGTTGATTTTTGAACAACCGAGCAATGACTGACCACTCTCCTGTTTTCAACGCGCACCCACAATACATCGAATCGCTGTACAAAAACTGGCAGGCCGACCCGGCTTCTGTCGAGTCCGATTGGCAAGCCTTTTTTCGGGGCTTTGACTTTGCCCTTTCCTCCGCCAACGGCGCGGGGGCATCTGCCACTGCTACTGCCACTGCCACTGCCTCTGCTACTGCCTCTGCCTCTGCCTCTGCCTCTGCCCACGACATTCGCAAAGAACTTGCCGTCGTCAACCTCGTGTACGGCTACCGCGACCGGGGGCACACGCTCTCGACCACCAACCCCATCAAGAAGCGCAAAAACCGCCATCCGCGCCTCGATTTGGAGCATTATGGCCTCTCGGAAGCGGATTTGGACACGCGCTTTGCGGCGGGCTACCAACTCGGTATGCCGGACGCCACGCTCGGCGAAATCATCGAACGCCTGAAATTGCTCTATTGCGGCAACATCGGTTTTGAGAGCACGCACGTGTTTGACAAGATAAAACGCGAGTGGCTGCGCCAAAAAATAGAGGGGCGCAACCTCGCTCCCGACTTTGGTTTTTCGTTGGAAAAGAAGAAGCGGATTTTGGAAAAGATAAATGGCGCGGTGGGTTTCGAGCAGTTTTTGGCCACCAAATTTGTGGGGCAAAAACGCTTTGGCTTGGAAGGCGGGGAAGCCACCATCGCTGCCCTCGACGCGATGATCAACCGCGCTGCCGAAACGGAAACTCCCGTGGAAGAGGTGGTGATCGGCATGGCGCACCGGGGCAGGCTGAACGTGCTGTGCAACATCGTGGGCAAAACCTACGAGCAGATTTTCAGCGCATTTGAAGACAAAAGCATCCCCGACCAGAGCTACGGTTCGGGCGACGTGAAATACCACCAAGGCTATTCTTCGCAAACTTCGGCCTTGAACGGGCGCACGGTGTACGTCAAACTCCTGCCCAACCCCAGCCACCTCGAAGCGGTGGACCCTGTGGTGGAGGGCTTCAGCCGCGCCAAGTTGGACATTCTTTACAACGAGGATTTCGACCGTGTGCTGCCGATTTTGATCCATGGCGACGCGGCATTGGCAGGCCAAGGCATCGTGTACGAGGTGATTCAGATGATGAGCCTCGACGGCTACAACACGGGCGGCACGGTGCATTTGGTGATCAACAACCAGATCGGCTTTACCACGGGCTGGGAAGACGCGCGCTCCAGCACTTACTGCACGAGCGTGGCCGAGGTGGTGCAGGCCCCGGTTTTCCATGTCAACGGCGATGACCCGGAGGCCTGTGTTTTTGCCGCAGAGCTCGCCATCGAATACCGTCAGGCGTTCAACACGGATGTGTTTATTGACCTCGTGTGCTATCGCCGCAACGGCCACAACGAGAGCGACGAGCCGCGTTTTACGCAGCCGGAAATGTGGAAAATCATCGAGAAACACGCCGACCCCCGCACGATTTACAACCAAAAACTGGTGGCGCGCGGCGACGTGGACGAGCAGCTCTCCAAAGACATGGAGGCCCAATTCAAGGCCGACCTGCAAGCCCGCCTCGACAATGCCCGTCAAAAGCCCCTGCCCTACACTTACCAAGAGCCGGAACTCCATTGGAAAGCACTGACCAAAACCAACGCTGACAAGGATTTTCAGGAAAGCCCCGACACGGGCATTCCGCGCAAGGTGATTGACAAATTGCTGAATCACTTGCTGGCGTTCCCCAAGGGGTTCACGCCGATTGCTCAAATCGCCAAACTGACGGAAGCGAAAAAACAACTCGTGGCGAGCGGCAAGATTGACTGGCAACTCGGCGAACTCCTCGCCTACGGCTCGCTTTTGCTCGACGGCCAGGACATCCGCATGAGCGGTCAGGACGTGAAGCGCGGCACTTTCAGCCACCGCCACGCTTGCATCGTGGACGCAGAAAACTATCAGGAAGTCAACCGTTTGGACGGCATTGCCGAGAGCCAGGGCAAGTTCCGCATCTTCAATTCGCTGCTCAGCGAGTTTGCCGTGCTGGGTTTTGAATATGGCTATTCGCTCTCCACGCCCGATGCGCTGGTGATTTGGGAAGCGCAGTTTGGCGATTTCGTGAACGGCGCGAGCACCATCGTGGACCAGTTCATTTTCGCGGGCGAAAGCAAGTGGCAGCGCATGAGCGGTCTCGTGATGTTGCTCCCGCACGGCTACGAAGGCCAAGGCCCGGAGCATTCCTCCGCCCGCCTCGAACGCTTCCTGCAAGGCTGCGCGGAGAACAACGTGACGGTGGCAAATGTGACTTCGGCCTCCAACTTTTTCCACCTGCTGCGTCGCCAGCAAGTGCGGCCTTTCCGCAAACCGCTGGTGGTGATGTCGCCCAAATCAGGCCTGCGCGCGCCTTTCAACCTCGGCGAAATCAGCGAACTCGAAACGGGCAACTGCTTCCGCGAACTCATAGACGATGTTGCCGCCGATGCCAAGAAAGTCAAACGTATGCTCGTCTGCTCTGGTAAAGTGTACTACGATTTGCTAAAAAAACAACAGGAAGAAAAACGCGAAGACGTGGCCATCATCCGGCTCGAACAGATTTACCCGTTCCCGAAAAAACAGTTCGATGCGCTGCGCAAAAAGTACGCCCAAGCCGAACTCATCTGGGTGCAAGAAGAGCCCGCCAACATGGGCGCTTGGAGCCACATCGCTACTACTCAGGCCGAATACGGCTGGAAATACGCGGGCCGCCGGGCGGCGGCATCGCCCGCTACGGGATTCCCGAAGGCGCACGAAAAGGAGCAGGGGGAATTGGTGGGGGCGGCGTTTGGGGGGTGAACGGAAGCGTCAGGAAAGGCTCAATTGAGAGATTGGGCGAAGCTCTACTTGGGCCACTTTTCTGGCCTGCGGCGAATTTTTGAGGATGTTGAATTTGCCAGATTGTATCCAAAAATAAGGTTGCTCGTAAAGAGTGAAAAATAAACGAGGCAAAATGCCAACCCAAATCATTGTAAATCAATGACCCGGGTTGTTCATCGTTCATCGTTTATAGTTCATCATTCACTTAGTGTTTTCAAAAATGAACAGCGTGTTTCACCCCATAGTTGTTTCTAAAAATCCACTTCAGCATAATGGCTAAAAAGCCCACACCCGCACTGTCCAAAAAGCCCCAAGCCCCTGCCTACCGGCAGGCAGGCAAGCCTTCAAAACCATCGGCCCGCACGGGCGGCGGTGGCGGCAGTTGGCTAATCCTCGGCATCGCCGCGCTCGCCATCACAGCGGCCTGCTACATCCCTACGCTGCGCCACGATTTCGTGAACTGGGACGACCCGCAGAACATCACCGAGAATGCCAACCTCCAATTCGTGGGCCAAGGCCAATCTTGGGGCACCACGCTCGCCAACATTTTCGACCTCGAAAAAGGCAACGTAATCGGCAACTACAACCCGTTGCCCATCCTCACGTTCGCCATCGAAAAATGGCTTGCCGGGGGCGAGTTCAGCCCCACACTCACGCACGCCGTGAACCTGTTGCTGCACCTGCTCACCGTTTTCTTTGTCATGAAACTGCTCTGGGGCATGGGCATCGGGCGTTGGGGCGTGTTCGCGGGCGGGCTTTTGTTTGGCATACACCCCATGCGCGTGGAGTCGGTGGCATGGGCCACGGAGCGCAAAGACGTGCTGTTCGCCGTGTTCTTCTTTATCGCGCTGGTGTACTATGTGAAATGGCTGAACGCTACCCGAAGCATCGGAACTGCTTCCGCAGCATCGGGCGGTTTGGATGGGGTTTCGCAGTCCCATGCTGTGTCGGAGCCTTCGGGCGGGCGGAGCGGTAGCACCGCGATTTACTTGGCTATGCTGGCGTTCGCGCTGCTGTCGTGCTTCTCCAAAGTGCAGGCCGTGACGCTGCCGCTCTCGATGCTTGCTTTGGATTATTGGTTTCGCAGGCCGATGAGTTTCAAACTGATTTGGGAAAAAACGCCCTTTTGGTTGCTCTCGCTTGCATTCGGCATCATCAACATCTACACGCTCAACACGCAAGGCTCCACGGACGATTCTATCACGAACTACAACTTCCTCGACCGGCTGTGCATAGGAGCCTATTCGTACTGCACCTATCTCTACAAACTCTTTTTGCCACACCCCATGTCGCCCCTATATGCTTACCCGAAGGTGCTGCCCTGGGCGGTGTACGCTGCGCCGCTGGGGTTTGTTGCGGTGGCGGCCGGCACGGTGTGGGCCTTTATAAAAGGAAAGCGCGCACTGGTTTTTGGGATGCTTTTTTTCACGTTCAACGTGATGTTCGTGCTCCAAATCTTTGCCGCAGGGCAGGGCTTTTTGGCCGACCGCTTCACTTATGTGGCCTACTTTAGCTTGTTCGCCATTGCGGCGTACTACATGGATGTTTTTTCAAAAAAGGAAAATTCAAAAGTGGCAGCCCAAGTCGCGCTCGGCATGGTCGCCGTGGCATTCTGCTTCTGGACTTTTCGGCAAATCGGCATTTGGAAAGATGGCTACACGCTCTGGACACACGTGATGACCCTCGACGAGGGCGAAAAAGACAAGAGTTCGCTGCCCTATTGGAACCGAGGCCAATACCTCCGGGAATCTCGCGGCGACCACGAGGCCGCACTCAAAGACTACACCCGCGCCGTGGAAATGGAACCCAACAACCCCGAACTTTTGAACAGCCGGGGCAAAACGTACTTTGACATGGCTAGCTTCGAGCGGTACAAAAGCCAAAGAAAAACGCTGCTCGAAAAGGCCATCAAAGATTACTCTGATGCGCTGGCGAAACCCAAAATAACGCCCAAATCAAAAAGCGAGGCGCTCAGCAACCGGGGCGCGGCCTACGGCATGTCTGGAATGTTCGAGCCGAGCATCCGCGACATCTCGGAAGCCATCAAACTCGACCCAAAAAACAAGAACGCCTACGCCAACCGCTCCATCGCTTACCTCAACACGGGACAACTCGAAAAGGCGCTCGGCGACTATCAGGCGTACCTGAAGTTCGAGCCGAACAACGCCAACTTCTGGTACGAGAGCGGCATGGTGCAGCGCGTTTTGAAGCGCAACGAGGAGGCTGTCAGATCGCTCGACCGCGCCATACAGCTCAACCCCACGCTCGGCATAGCCTACATCGAGCGCGCCCGCGCCAAAGCCCAGTCTGGCAACCAGGCTTCGGCGCGGCAAGACTACCAAAAAGCACAGCAAATGGGAGTGGCTTTGGAGCCGATGGACGATCTGTTTTTGCAGGGGATGGGAGGGCAGTAGGGCGAGTCTGTCTTGCCGAAATTCTTGACTGTAATCAGAAATTATACCGATAATTTCTGATTACAGTTAAAACTGGGCAAATCAAGCCACTTCCGCTTCTTGCAGCAGCTCCTCGGCGCGGCGCGCGGCAATGCGCACTTTTAGGTCATACCAGCGTTGGCCCATGAAACGGTTCATCAGCCGGTCTACCGCGTAGTTTTTCGTGATGCTCGCCAAGCCCTGCACCTTGTACAAAACAGAATCGAAAGAACGGAGGCTGATAGAGTAGCCACCGTCGGTGTACTCGATGTTGTGCCAATAGCCGCGCGGGATGAAAAGCGTTTCGCCAGGCATCAGCACCACTTCTTGGCCTTTCACGTGCTGGAGCGCGGGGTGTTTTTTGAGGTCTGGCTCAAGGATATTCACATGGCTCGACACCGTGAACGGGAGGTGGTAGAGGTGGCGGCTTTGCTCTGGCGAGAAAAGGATCACGCGCTTGCGGCCATAAATTTGGTTGAGGAAAACGTGGCTCATGTCCACATCATAGTGCAGCGTGACGCGCGAGCCTTGGCAGCCAAAAAACAGGAACGGGAGTTCGTTCACGAAGCCGTCCATGATGTCTGGTATCTTAAAATCTTCGCGCAGTTCGGGTGCTTTCCAGAAAATATTCCAGGCAAAAATGCGCAGGTCGGAAGGTCCCGACTCGAGGATTTCCAAATATTCGCGGAACCGGATGTGCATATCCGCCGCGAGGTAGCCTTTGCCGGGGCGCGAGAAATTGTTCGACACCACCGGCACCACCAAGTCCCCGTATTTTTCCTTGAAATATTCAATCGTCCACTTTTTGGTAGCGGGCCAATGGGCCGAGAGGTCCGTAAAAACAACGGGCTTGAGCGGCTCGAGATATTCGGCGGCGAAAGTTTCGCGGGTAAGACCGCTCCGGCGTTCGATGGGCTGAAGTTCAAGCATAGGGCAATCAATTTTTAAAAAAAGGAAAATGGGAAGGGTTTCGGGTTTTGCCTCCAATGGTTTTGAAGGGCGAAATTAACAATGCTCGCCATCTACAAAAGCAAAAACCATTTCAAAACTATCCCGAGCCTTGTCTTTACTTTTGCCCAAAAATTTCCAAACCCGATACTATGCGCAAACACAGCCTTTTCCTCGCCGCCATTTTCGCATGCTCTTTCCCCGCCGCCAACGCCCAAATCTCTGGCATCATCAACCGCTATACCCCCGTCAGCGCCATTGACACCTGCTCCGGCAGGCTCAGCGTGGCCGACACTGCGGGGTTCCGCGTCGGGGCAGCGGTGCTCCTCATCCAGATGCAGGGCGCGGAAATCTCCACCGCCAATTCCCCCTTTTACGGCATAGTGACGGCCATGAATTTCGTGGGTCGCCACGAGCGCGCCGTCATTGACTCCGTGGGCGCCACCGACGTGTTTGTGGAAAAACGCCTCAGCTACTCGTTCAGCCTGCCCGGCAGGTTGCAACTCGTCAGCATCCCCCAATTCGCCGACGTGACAGTGGCCGACACGCTCCGCGCCAAACCTTGGGACGGCCTCACGGGCGGTGTGCTGGCCTTCGACGTTTCCGGCACCCTCACCCTCAATGCCCCCATCGTCGTCAACGGCGCGGGCTTTCGGGGCGGCGCAGACTACGTCGCCACGGGCAATACTTGCAACGCAATCACCCCCATTTTGGGCTACTTCTTTGGCCTCGGCAATTGGCGGGGCGGCTACAAAGGCGAAGGCATCGCGCTCCCCGCACCGAACCAAGAACTTGGCCGTGGCCCCCGGGCCAATGGCGGCGGTGGCGGCAACGACCACAACGCGGGCGGCGGCGGCGGCGCCAACGTGACCAACGGCGGCACGGGCGGCAACAATGCCGACCCAAACCCCTTCGGCTGCAACGGCTACTTCCCCGGCATAGGCGGCTACGCGCCGCTCTCCACCACCAACCGGATGTTCCTCGGCGGCGGCGGCGGCGCAGGCCACTCCAACAACCTGATGCGGAGCAAGGGCGGCAACGGCGGCGGCATCGTGCTGCTCAAAGCCGGGGCGATAGCCGGCACTGCGCCAGCCATTTTTGCGCAAGGCACCGGAGCGGGCCTCAGCCTCAGCGACGGCGCGGGCGGCGGCGGCGCGGGCGGCACCATCTGGCTCGATTTGGCTGTGCCCAATCCCAACCTCATCCTCAACGCCAACGGCGGGCGCGGCGGCAATGCCGACAACAACAACGTGGACCGCTGCATGGGCCCCGGCGGCGGTGGCGCGGGCGGGCGCATCTTGACCAATGCGCAACCAGGCATATTCAGCGTGACGGGCGGCGCGGCGGGCATCACGGTCAATTCCACCATAGGCTGCAACAACTCCAGCAACAGTGGGGCGGCGGGCGAACTGGGCGAAATCCAGCCCCTCTCCACCATTGCACAAGGCACACTCGATTACTTCCTGCCCCAAGTGCTGGCCGCTCCACAGCCCGACACTGTTTGCGCTGGCCAAAACGCGCTTTTCACCCTCCTAACCAACGACGGCGGCTGGGACCTGCAATGGCAAGTGAACACCGGTACGGGCTGGCAGGACATCGCGGCGGGCGGCATTTTTGTTGGTTTCCAATCGGACAGCCTGCTGGTGCAAAACCCAACGCCGGCGCAGCACGGCTACCTGTTCCGTTGCCGGGTGCTACGGGCGGGCTGCTACGAAATCACTTCTGGCGCGGCGGGGTTGTTCATCACTGCTGCCCCCACGGTGGGGTTCAGCGTGACCACCAGCGGCACGACGGCCACGTTCAGCAACCTCTCCACCAACGTCACTTCATACTTCTGGGACTTTGGCGACGGCACCAGCTCGACACTCCCAAACCCGATGCACACCTACGCCACCGAGGGCACGTTCATCGTCACGCTCTACGCCATTTCCGCTTGCGACACCGCCGTTTTGGGGCAAACACTTTTCATCCTGCTGCCGCCTTCGGCGGGGTTTTCCGTTCCGGCAACCATGGCCGCTTGCGATTTTGTCTCCCTTACTTTTCAGAACTTGTCCGTCGGAACAGCCCTCACGTTTGAATGGCTTTTTCCGGGCGGAACGCCCAATGCCTCTTCGGCTGCCAACCCGACGGTGGTGTATCAAAATTCGGGAACGTACACTGCCACGCTCAAGGTGACCAATGCTGCGGGCAGCAACATGACCAGCCAGAGTTTTGTGCTCACGGTGACGGAAGCCCCCACCGCCACCTTTACTTTTTCGGGCCAAAACACGGGCACCGTGCAGTTCATGAGCCAAACCACCAACGCCACCAACTTCCTTTGGAATTTCGGCGACCCTGCCTCCGGCAGCAATACCAGCATTGTCCAAAACCCGATGCACACCTACACCACCGAGGGCGATTTCGCCGCAACGCTCACGGTGTGGAATCAATGCGACACGGTGGTGGTGCAGCAAACGGTGAGCGTGTTCCTGCCGCCCACGGCGGGCTTTTCGGTGCCGGCCACGGTGGTGGGCTGCGGCGAGGCCCAGATGAACTTTCAAAACCTTTCCTCGGCCAATGTGGTGTCGTTCGCGTGGGCCTTCCCCGGCGGCAGCCCGGCCAGTTCCACCTTGGAAAACCCGAGCGTGGCCTATGCCGCTCCGGGCACTTACACCGTACGGCTCATCGTGACAAACACGGTGGGGAAAGACACATTGGAACGAACCTTCGAGGTAGAAATCTTCGGCTTGCCCAACGCCGATTTTAGTTTTCAAACCCTTCCCGGCGGGCTGGTGCAGTTCAGCAACCTGAGCCAAAACGGCGACTCCTACACTTGGGACTTCGGCGACGGCAGCCCGCAGCAGAGCGGAT
>JBJXFT010000176.1:0-6390 GCA_046155725.1 Saprospiraceae bacterium | reverse complement strand
TAAACGCCCGACTGGTTGCTGATGACCGGGTTGGGAGAGTTCTGGTTTGTTGCGTCAATGCCCATCCCTTGCCAGAGCAAGGTGAAAATAGACCCGAGGCTGCTCGCCGAAGCGTCGAGGGTATCGGTGGCGTTGTTGAAACAATTTAGGGTCAACGGATTTCCTGCGTTTGCGTTGGGCTGTATGGTGTCAATTTCGATCACCACCACGTCTGTGTTCACACAGTTGTTGAGGGCGTTTGTCACGCTCAAATTGTAGGTTCCGGGCATGGTCAATCCTGTGGGGCTTTGCGCCGTCACGTTGTTGCCCGAAATGCCGGGGCCGCTCCAAGTATAGGTGATTTCACTTCCGGTAGAAGAGCCTCCGCCGTCAAAATTGACGCTGAACACCGAGCAGTTGAGCACTTGGTCGGGGCCACCGCTGGCAAAGGGCACGTTCGAGTCCAGCGTAACCACTACTTGGTCTGTAGCAGTGCAGCCATTGACCGGGTTGGTCACCACTACGGTATAAGTATCGGGCTGGGTCACGGTTGGGTTTTGCAGGGTTTGGTTGTTCGAACCAATACCGAGGCCAGTCCAGAAGTAAGTCACCGTAGTGGGAAACCCGCTCCCACTGAGTACCACACCACCTAATGTGGTGCAGGTGAGTTGCTGATCGGTACCTGCATTGGCGGTAGGCAGCGCGGTATTTATGTTCACTGTAACTACGTCGGTAGCGGTACAGCCGTTGGTGATGTTCGTGATGAGGAGTAAATAATCGCCCGATTGGTCTACTTCTGGGCTGTATTGGCTGGAGTTGTTGCCATTGATGCCGGGGCCGTTCCAAGTTGCGGTAAAGTCCGGGCCGTTGCTCGATGCGCTCCCGATGAGCGTCACACTTGGTTGTGCGCAAGTGATGGTGGAATCTGCCCCCGCGAGTGCTATTGGCAGCATTTGGTTGGAAGCGATGTCTACCGTGTCTTTTTTTGAGCACCCGTTTTGAGTGTTCAAAACGGTGAGGATGTAAGTGCCTGCCGTGTCAACGTTCGGCTGAGGGATGCTGGACATGAACCCGTTTGGCCCCACCCAAGAGAAGGAAATGGGTTGGCCGTTGCCGTTGCCCACACCAAGCAAAGTGGCGTTGGGCGTGGTGCATGTGAGGGTTTGGTTAGGCCCAGCCGTAGCGGTGGGGATTGTGTTGTTCACGTCTACCAGTGCCGTGGCGGTGTTGGAGCAGCCGTTGCCGCTGTTTGTGACCGTCACGGTGTATGTGCCAGGTTGCGCGACGTTTGGGTTTTCTACAGTTTGGTTGCCGGGATTGATGCCGGGGCCAGCCCAGTTCCAAGTGGGGCTTGGCACGTTGGTGATGCCGTCAATGGTGACGCTGGTTTGGGTGCAGTTGATCATGCCTCCTACGGCATTGGCGGCAGGCGGCGTGATGTCGCCATTTACCGTCACCGTAGCCGAGGAAGTGCAGCCGTTTATGGGGTTTTTTACCACGAGGACATACACGCCCGGCAATTCTATTGTAGGGTTTGGCAGAAATTGGTTGCTCGCGTCAATGTCCGGCCCCGTCCAAGTGTAGTTTACGCCATTGGTGGGCGAGGTGCCCATGAGTGTGGTTTGAGGGGAAGCGCAGCTGATGTTTCCGCCAGTGGCGTTTGCGCCAGGCGCTATGGTATTTCCCGTCACCACCACTTCGGCCGTGTCGCGGCATTGCACACCGCCGCCCTGTGTCGTCACGATGAGGTGGTATGTGCCGGTAAGCGTTGCATTGTAAGTAGGAGTGCCTCCGAGAACGCCCCAGTTTGCGTTTGTCCAATTGTAGGTAGCTTGCCCAAGCGGTGTAGAACCGGTGCTTTGCAAGATGACCCCCATGCTGTTGCAGTCAATAGAATTGGCGGGTGGGGGGATAACTGCCACAGGATCGAGCACTACGACTGAAAAGGTGACCAAACTGTCGCAACCTTGAAACGAGTCAAATTTTACACTTTGGATGCCAGGGTCACAATAACTATCGCCTGCCAGCATAAAGCACGTGCCAGCACATATATATTGAGTGCCGAGGGGGGTCGGGGGTATTTGCTTGATGATCACCGTTTGTTTGACGATGCTGTCGCAGCCGAGGTAAGAGTCGTAAGGAGTAGAAGTGAGCGTGAACGTTCCGGGGAAATTCAGCATCGGCATCGGCTCTTCGTCCCAAGTAAAAGGCGCATCTTCATAGCATACAACTATGGGAGGGCGCACGGTTGGCGGGATGGGCATGTTCACGACCGGAAGGCAAACTTGTGCCGAAACAGGATTGCATGCATTGTCTGCCTGTACGCACACGTTGCCGCCCACGTTGCCGAAAGTGACGGTCACGGTAGTGCCTTCCGGTGCGTCAATGTTGGCTGGAGAGGGCAAGCCATTAATCTGCGAACCGGGAGGGGCTGTCCAGATATAATTCCCGGCATTTGCCACATTGTCAATTTGGTACACGACTTCTGCGCCTGGGCAAACCTGCGTAGGGCCTTGGGGCTGGTTGGCATTTTCGGCCGGAGCAGGGGTGATGGAGCCGTCGGTGATGTCAATTTCAAAGTTGCAGACATCGCCGCTCCAGCCATCGAGCATCAAAAAATAGGTCTCCCCTACGGTAAAGCCACTGTAGCTCAGTACCAAGGGGTCGCCGCCGCCGCCCGGCGAGCCGGGGTTGCACACAATGGCATCTGGGTCGCTGCAATCGTCAAAAAAAGCCGACTGGAGGCCGTCGCCATTTTGGCAATTGCTCGAAAGGATGGTGATAGTGATGGATTCGGAGCCTGCCGTAAATCCAAACCACTGGTCGTTGTGGAGGGCGATGGCGCCGCAGACTGTGTTGCCGCCAGAGGGCGTTCCGTTGTTGATGCCCGTGTAGCCATCAAAATCGCAATAGACACAAGAGCTTTGGCAGTTTTCTGCCCCCGGTGGTGGGGGCACTGGGCAGGGCGGGCTTACTTGGGCGGTTGTTTGGCCCCATGCGAGGGCAAAAACAGAGAGCAGCAGGAGTAGCTTTTTATTCATGAAATATCCGTGAGTAGAGCGTTAAAATGAAAAAACTCGAACAAAAGAAAGATTCTTTCTCAGCGCAATTCGCTTCCTCGAACCGGGAAAAATTTGGAAAAAAAACCTGATTTCAGAAAAAACAAACTGGCAAACTGATTTTTAGAAGCGGTGAAGATAAACACACTTTTGAAAAACAAACCCCAAAGCGAATAGGGAGCATTTTGTGCTCTTACAGGCGAAGATATTACTGCACTATTTTTGAAGGTTTGATCTTGGAAAATGTGTTTTCGGGATCGCAGACGACCATCGGCAGCAGATAGAGTATTATCAGCAGCACAGATTTCTTCCGATGGCGGGGAACACAGCGGCAACCCCTTCAATCAATACGCCAACCCAAAGCCGCAATGCCACCGTTTTTATTTGGCGATTTTTTGGGACGCTTGGGCGGCGGAGGCTTTTTTTCAAGCGGTTTCCCAAATTTGCCCGTTTGGGGAAATATTGATTGGCCAAAAACCCGATTTTACCTACCGCAGCCTTTGGCTTTTATGCCATTGCCTGACAAAAACGGTTTATTAACAAAATATACAGAGGTTCACTTACAAAACGCTTTCAAATCATTTTGCAACGCTCTACCTTTGCCCAACTTTTTCACACAGAATAAAATTTTACAACCAAACTACGCGCTATGTCTGAGAAATTGGATAAAATTGATTTGAGGATCCTGAAAATCCTGCAAGAGAACAGCAAGATCACCAACCTTGACCTTTCGAAAAAAATCGGCCTTTCGCCCGCGCCCACGTTGGAGCGTGTGAAAAAACTGGAACAGGGCAATATCATCAAGAGCTACCACGCCCATGTGAACCCCACCGAAATGGGGCTGAACGTCAAGACGTTCGTGCTGGTGTCGCTGGCTTGGAAAAAGGAAAACGCCCTCAACAGCTTCCTCGAAAAAATCGGGAAGATTGACGAAGTGACGGAGTGTTACATCATCACCGGCGAAGCCGATTTCCTGATGAAGATCATCTGCAAAGACATCCCCTCCTACGAACAACTGCTGTTCAAGACCATCAGCCAAATCGAAGAGATCGAGCGGTTGAAAACCCTGATGACCCTTTCCACGGTGAAGGACGCAAAGACTTTGCCCTTCAACTACAGCATCGCTGAATAGTGCCCGGAAATGTCTGATGGATATTGCCTAAATCCCCGCTGCCTCGAACGAGGTGCGGGGATTTTTTTTGCCCACAGAGTCTGTTTGAGTTTGCTCCACCGGGCTGCGAAGGGAAAATTGGACGCCAGCCGGCGGCTACCGGCCTATCGGCAGACAGGTTTTTTCAGCAATAAACCTATTATTCCCCAAAAAATGAGCCTTGTCCGACCTCAAATTTTCTCCTTCGCATTCCCGGCAAGCAAACTCAAACAGCCGCTCAAAAATTCTACAAAAAGTTTTTGTGCAAAGTGCACTTGCAATGTTTTTTGTTTCAGACTTTTGTCAAAACATAACAGTACAAAACGTAAAATCACTTTCACATGAAAATTCCACTATGGCTCATCGGCCTGCTTTTCGCAGGCTACACGGCGTGGTGCATCAACTACTGGCACTGCAATGTGTGCCACTGTTGCGACGGCACTTCGGCTGCGGTTGCTGCCACGGAAACTTCCGGCGTTCCGCTGTTCAACTGGAACGCCGACAAGCCCGTGCCAGACGCAAAATTCGCGGACTGGAAAAAAGACCGGCTCGCCAAGGGAGGGCAAGGCGACACGCTCCTCATCACGGGCTACTATCGCGCCAATGAGACCAATGGCGAACAACTCGCCTTGGCTCGCGCCGCTTCCATCCGCGATATGCTCGCGCCCGAATTCCCGCCCAACCGGGTGAAATGCGCCGCCAAACTCGTGGACGACGGTCTCGCCGAAGGCTCTGGCCCAAAAGAAAGCGCAGGATTCTCGTGGCTCAAAATGGTGCTCAAAAAAGAAGACAGCGCCATTATCGAATCCGACAAAGACGTAATCCTGCTCTTCCCTTACAACTCGACGGAAAAAGAAAGCGACCCGAAAGTGGATGCTTACTTGAAAGACCTTTGCGAGAAGCACAAGGACACCAATGCCAGCTTCACGGTAGTGGGCCACACGGACAATGCAGGCTCCGACGAGAGCAACATGGCTTTTGGCGCAGCCCGCGCCAAATCAGTGGCTAAAATCCTGCGCTCCAACGGCATTGCCGATTCCCGCATTTCTACCAACTCAAAAGGCGAATCCGAGCCTGTGGCTTCCAACGACACCGAGGAAGGCCGCCACCAGAATCGCCGGGTCGTCATCACCGTCAACCGTTAAACATTCAAAACAAAACTAGCCATGCTTTCTCATATTCTTTTGCATTGCACCATCTGGGACAACCTCCCCACCGCTCTCGCTCTTTGCCTCATCCCATTCCTGCTCGGCTGGCTCGCCGCCCGCGCCTACTACAAGGTGGGCTGGCTGCGCGACCAAGTGACGGAACTCACCGGGCGCGTGAGCACCCTCACCGAAGAAGGCATCAATTTGCGCATGAAACTTGCCCAAGCCGAGGCTGACAGCGAAGCCAAAGGCGAGCAAATCCGCAAACTGAAAAACGACCTGATGATGTGCGAAAGTGAGCGCAATGCCATGCGCGAACAAGCCGCCAACACCGACGGAAGCAAAAAAGCCGCCGTGGCCGCACCGCTTGCTGCCATTATGTTCGCGGACAAAAAGTGGAAAGTGGACGACCTGAAAATCGTGGAGGGCATAGGCCCTAAAATCGAAGAGATGCTCCACGCTGCGGGCATCAAAACGTGGAAAGCCCTTTCGGAAACTTCGACAGAGCGCTTCGTGGAAATCCTCGATGCTGCTGGGCCGAACTTCCAGATACATGACCCAAGCACTTGGGCGCAGCAAGCTGCCCTCGCAGACCAAGGCAAGTGGGACGAACTGAAAAAGTGGCAAGACGAACTGGACGGCGGCAAAGCATAATCCGTTTTCCGTTTTTCAGACAGCAACCACGAAGGGCGGCCAAATCTAGCCGCCCTTCGTCTTTTTGCAAACTCACTTCCTCGCCACTTTGCCCAAGGCCGAATCTCCCAAGGCTTTCAAAACTGAGGGGTTTGCCATGCCCGTGTGCCGCTCCAGCACCACGCCGTTGGGGGCGAGAAACAGGACGGTGGGCAATTTTTCCACCGCATAGATTTCGGCGATGGTGCGCCCGGCAGGCGTGTCAAAGTCCGTTCGGAAGTTCAGGAAATTCTCGTTGAGGTATCGGAAAACGTCGGGCTGCGCAAAAATCTCTTCCTCCATCACTTTGCAAGGGGCGCACCAAGGGGCGTAAAATTCCACAAAAACGGGTTTGTTCTTTTGTGTTGCTTTTTCGAGCACT
>JBJXFT010000175.1:0-25614 GCA_046155725.1 Saprospiraceae bacterium | reverse complement strand
TTCGTCATCACGCGCTCCATTGCCGCTTTTGAGCGGACGCTGCTGAGTGGGGATTCGCCTTTCGACCAGTGGTTTTTTCAGGGAAAAAACGAGGCAGTTTCGGCCTCCGCGAAGCGGGGCTACGACCTGTTTCAAAGCGAACGGCTGAGTTGCGGGAAATGCCACGAGGGTTTTTTGTTCACCAATCAAGAGTTCACGAACAACGGCCTCTACGAAACCTATCCCGACTCCGGCCGCATCCGGCTGACTGGGCTGGAAAGCGACCGGGCGGTGTTCAAAGTGCCGAGCCTGCGCAACGTGGCCCTCACCGCACCCTTCATGCACGACGGCAGTTTGCCGACTTTGGAGGCGGTGATAGACCACTACGAAACTGGTGGGAAGCCGCACCCAAACAAGGGCATTTTGCTTAACCCTTTCACGCTGACGGCGCAGGAGCAGGCGGATTTGGGGGCGTTTTTGCGCAGTTTGACGGATGAGGAGTTTGTGGAAAATCCGGCGTTCAGGTGAAGTCGGCCAACAGGAACTCGTCGTAGTTTTCAGGAGTCACCACCAGCGTTTGCTGCACGGGGTATTTCTCCAAAAAAACCGCCGGGAAGCGGACTTTGACTTTGGGCGACCACTTGAACTCGTAAGCCCAAAACCGCCCGTCCAATTCTTCCACATAGTCAATCTCCTGCTGGTTGACCGTGCGCCAGAAGTAGGAGCGGGCAAAAGTGCGGGCGTACTCGATGTGTTTGCGGCGTTCGCTGACAAGGTAGTTTTCCCACAACGGGCCGATGTCCGTGCGGCTTTCGAGCGTAGAAAAGTTGCCGATGACCGCGTTGCGCACCCCGTTGTCGTAGAAATAAATCTTCCGGCTTTTGCGGATTTCGTTGCGCTCGTTGCGGCTCAGGGCAGGCAGGCGGAACACGATGTAGGCTTTTTCCAGCAGGTCAATGTACTTCTCAACGGTCTGGGGTGAGGCACTGACCAACTTGCCGAGTTCGTGATAATTGACTTCGTTGCCCACCTGAAAAGCCAGCGCGCGGACGATGTTTTCCAGCAAAGCGGGCTTTTTGAGTTGTTCGAGGCGGAAGAGGTCTTTGTAGAGATAGGAGTTGGCGAGCAGGTTGAGCGGCTCGCGCTCGTTGCCGGGGGCGTTCACGATTTCCGGGTAGGTGCCAAACACCAGGCGGTGCCGGAGCAGGCCGCGCTCGTCGAGCAGTCCGTGGTGCGCCGTCAGTTCGGCAAACGAAAGGGGCAGCATCAGGTATTCCCACTTGCGCCCGGTGAGCGGCTCGCTGGTCTGCTCCGCGAGGTCGAGCGCCGAAGAGCCGGTAGCCAGCACCTGTACTTCCGGCAGGTTGTCGTGCAGCAGTTTGAGGGTGATGCCGATGCCGGGTATGCGTTGAGCCTCGTCAATCAGCACGAAGGTCTTGGGGCCGATGAGTCCTTTGAGGCGGCCGAGGGACGCTTGGCGGAGCACTTGCACGGTCTCCGGGTCGTCGCCGTTCAGCCAAAGGCTCTGCTCCGGGAAGGATGCGGCCAACTGCCGGGCCAGCGTGGTTTTGCCCACCTGGCGGGGGCCGAGCAGCAGAATGGTTTTGCCGCCAAAAAGCCGCTGCCGCACGGTTTGTTCCAAAGTTCGTTGAATCATAATCGTTCAAAAATGAGGCACAAAGAACCGAGTTTTTAAAATTGATTTTTAAAAAAGCCCCCTAATTTTAAAATAGGATTCAAAATTTATGAAAAAAACGCTTTTGCTCGCTGCTCTCGCCCTCCTCGCCGCCTGCCACCCCGATGACCCTGCCGAGCAGCCCGCCACCTACGACCCCACTCCCTACGACCTGAAAATCGGCGACTTCCCTACGCCCGAGCTGCCCGCCGACAACAAGCCGACCGTCGCTGGGGTGCAACTGGGGCGGATGCTTTTTTACGAAAAAATGCTCTCCAAAGACGGTTCGCAAGATTGCGCCGATTGCCACAAACAGCAGGATGCTTTCTCGGACATCCGCCAGTTCAGCATCGGCGTGGAGGAATTGCCCGGCAAGCGCCAAGCGATGGCGGTGATGAATCTGGCTTGGCACCAGAACGGCCTCTACTGGGACGGCCGGGCCCCGCGTGTGCGCGACCAAGCCCTGAAGCCCATCCAAGACCCGCTCGAAATGAACGAGACGCTGCCCAATGTGGTGGCCAAACTGTCGGCAGAGAAAAAATACACCGACCAGTTCATCCGGGCCTTTGGCGACGCTGCGGTAAGCTCGGAGCGGGTGGGGCTGGCTTTGGAGCAGTTCATGCTGACGATGGTTTCCAGCAACTCGAAGTACGACCAACACTTGCGCGGCACGGCCACGCTGACGGCAGCCGAAGAGCACGGCAGAAAGTTGTTCTTCACCGAATTTGACCCCTCTGGCCTGAACCGGGGCGCGGAGTGTTTCCATTGCCATGCAGGGCACAACTTCACGAACGACGAGTTTATGAACAACGGCCTCGACACGGACGCGAGCATAACGGACGAAGGCCGCAAAAAAGTGACCAATGATTCAGCTGACCGGGGCCGGTTCAAAGTTCCTTCGTTGCGCAACATCGCGCTGACCCCGCCTTATATGCACGACGGGCGTTTTGGCACGCTGGAGGAGGTCATTGACCACTACGACCACGGCGCGAAAAACTCCTCGACCATCGAGTTTATCCTGCAATACAACCTCCAACCGGGCGGGCTGGGGCTGACGGTGCAGGAAAAGGCGGACTTGGTGGCGTTTTTGAAAACGCTGACAGACCCAGAGTTTTTGACCAATGCGGCTTTTGCGAAGCCAGAATAATGGCAGATTATGACTGTGTTGACCAATTTCTTCCGAGGGCTTCTCAAAGCCCTATTTGTAAAAAAATGCTGCCGATGAGCACCACTCAAAATTACATCCCGGCACTGCGCTACCGGTGGATGACGCGCTGGTACGACGCGGTCATGGCGCGAGTGTTCCCGGAAAGCCGAGTCCGCCTTGCGCTGATTGACAGTGCCGATATTCAAAAAGGCCAGCGCATCCTGGAATTTGGTGTTGGCACGGCTTCGCTCTCTATCTTGCTGAAACAAATCCACCGTTTGCCAGAAGTCGTCGGGGTGGATGTGGACCCGGAAGTGCTGCGCATAGCGCGGCAGAAGATTGAAAAATCTGGCGTGTTCATGGAGCTCGAGCAGTACGACGGGAGCATCTTGCCATTTGCCGACCAGAGCTTCGACCGGGTGCTGAGCTGCCTTGTGCTGCACCACCTCGACCCAGAACAGAAACGGCAAAGCCTGCGCGAGATGCGCCGGGTGTTGAAACCGGGCGGAAGCCTGCACGTGGCCGACTGGGGAAAACCTGCGGCGCAAATCCCACTTTGGGCATTCTCACCCAATTGGCTTCGGTAGTATTTTGATGGCACGATTGTTTTGCCCTATTCAGCACAATTGGCTATTTGGCCAATTGCACAATACACCATGATCATGCATTACCAAAACAAAGATTGCATTGCCGCCTGTCTGGCTTGCCTCACCGCTTGCGAGCACTGCGCCACCGCCGACATTCAAAAAGGCGTGGAGTTGGCGGTCTGCGCCCAACTCTGTCGCGACTGCGCGGATTTTTGCGCCTTGTGTGCCCGCTTGCAAGCCCGTGGCTCACAGTTTACAAAGCAGCTCTGCCACCTCTGCGCCGAGGTCTGCGATGCCTGCGGCGCAGAGTGTGAAAAACACGCCAAGCATTATGACCATTGCCGCGAATGCGCCGACGCTTGCCGCCAGTGCGCGACCGAGTGCAGAAACATGGGCAAAATGTAATCCGTAAAAAAACCTACTCCCGATGAGTGCTTCGGGAGGAGATTTTTATTTTCTAACAATCAAAATCAAAAGTCATGTACTACGATGGTTATCACTTTGGGGGAATGCACTTCGGATGGTGGTTCATTTGGGGAATAATGCTTTTTTGGATTTTCGCAACGCCCTATGACATCCCCGGTCAGCGAAGGAGAAAAGATGCTCCGTTGGATGTTTTGCAAAAACGGTTTGCTTCCGGGCAAATCACGGAAGACGAATATCTGGCAATGAAAAAATTACTGGAAAACGGCTAGGCCTTTTTGACTGCCTATCGGAAATGGCCTTTCAAAGAATTATTCATCAAAAAGTGCTGCCAATGACCGCCGCTTTTTGATTCTTTTTCAACCATTTTTTTTAAAAATTCAAATTTCAATTCAATGAAATTACTTCTTTTCAGTATCGCGCTCGCCGCTTTTGGCACCGCCTGCTCCCAACAAAAACCAGCCGCCGCCGCGCACACCGCCGACACCCATTATTCCTGCCCGATGCACCCCGAAGTCACGGGCAAAGCGGGCGACAAATGCCCGAAATGCAAGATGGATTTGACGCACACCGCGCACACCGCCGATGCCCATTATGCCTGCCCGATGCACCCCGAAGTCACGGGCAAAGCGGGCGACAAATGCCCGAAATGCAAGATGGATTTGACGCACACCGCGCACCCCGCAACCGAGGTTTATGCCTGTCCGATGCACCCCGAAATCACGGGCAAAGCGGGCGACAAATGCTCCAAGTGCCACATGGATTTGAAGCCAGTCAAAAAATAACCAGAGCCGAAAACCAGTAGTCGCCGCCGTTTTTCGTGGGAATCCGGCGGCGTTTTTTTCATACTACTTTCTCAAAAAATGAAAATATCCGCGCTGTTCGCAGCCTTGTTTTTGCTCAATATCGCTGGCCTTTTTGCGCAAAACAACGGCAAATCGCTGCCCGACGGCTCGTATTATTCCTGCACGATGCACCCAGAAATCCACAACGACGCGCCGGGAAGTTGCCCAATTTGCGGGATGGACCTGGTGAAAATCAAACCGAAAAAGGCGAAGCCAAAAACGAAGCCCGCCACGCCAAAATCTGACGAAAACCCGCTGCTGGAAACGCCAACACCGATGCCCGAAATGAAAATGGAGCCGCCGATTTTGGAGGAAGAAAAAGTCGACACGCCGCCCACACCGAAGGTTGAAATTTTACCAAAACCAAAAAAAATCGGACCACCGCGCACCGTTCGCTACGACCTTTTTGTGCGCGACACGACCGTCAATTTTACCGGCAAAAACGCGGCGGCAATGGCCATAAACGGCCAAATCCCTGCGCCGACCCTGCATTTTACGGAAGGCGACTCGGCGGTGATTTATGTCCACAACCAACTCAAAACACCGACTTCGATGCACTGGCACGGCATCATTTTGCCCAATCAATTTGACGGCGTTTCGTACCTGACGACCGCGCCGATTTTGCCGAACACGACCCACCTTTTCACCTTTCCGATTGTCCAAAACGGCACTTATTGGTATCATTCACATGATTTGATGGAGCAAATCGGGCTTTACGGCGCGATTGTCATCCATAAAAAAGCGGACGACCCGACCATCCGAACGGCAGACAAACAGCCCGAACACGTCGTTCTTTTGAGCGAATGGACAAACGAAAATCCGGTTCAAATAAACCGCCGTCTGCACGTTGCTTCCGATTGGTATTCCATCAAAAAAGGCTCTACCCAAAACTACGGCGAGGCATTGTTGAAAGGCCATTTTGGAACAAAACTGGCCAACGAATGGAAGAGGATGTTGCCAATGGATGTGTCCGATATTGCCTACGACCGCTTTTTAATCAATGGGCAAACGACCCAAAAACAGCCTTCACACAAAAACGGCGAAAAAGTCCGCGTACGGTTAATCAACGGCGGCGCGTCCTCCTATTTCTGGGTGCAGTTTGCGGGCGGCAAAATGACGGTCATTGCCAGCGACGGCATGGACGTGGAGCCGGTCGAAGTGGACAGATTGATAATCGGCACCGCCGAAACGTATGACGTCATTTTGTCGATTCCCGACGACGGGATGAGTTACGAACTCAAAGCCACGTCCGAAGACCGCACCCGTTTTTCCTCCATTTTTTTTGGAAGCGGCATGGAAATGAAGGTGCCCGAAATGGCCAAACTCCGCTATTTCGAAGGCATGAAAATGATGAACGGCATGATGGACATGGCTGGAAACATGGACGACATGGGCATGAAAATGTCTGTCCAAAAAATGGACATGAACGCCGTGATGTACCCAGAAATCATGGGCGATAAAAAACCGATGCGCGGCATGAAAATGAACCACATGAACCACGCAGAAATGCCTGAAATGAAAATGGGCGACTTGAAAACCCTGAATTATTCGATGCTCCGGGCAACCGAAAAAACAAGCTTGCCCGCCGCCCCGACCCAAGAATTGCGCCTCAAACTGACCGGAAACATGAACCGCTACGTCTGGACGATGGACAACAGAACGATGGCCGAAAGCGACATGATTTTAATAAAACGCGGCCAAAACGTCCGCATCATCCTGCAAAACGGCTCGATGATGCGCCACCCGATGCACTTGCACGGCCACTTTTTCCGCGTTTTGAACGGACAGGGCGACCGTGCGCCGCTCAAACACACGCTCGACATCATGCCGATGGAAACCGACACCATCGAATTTGCCGCCACCGAATCGGGCGACTGGATGTTTCATTGCCATATTTTGTACCACATGGTGGCGGGCATGAGCCGCGTTTTTAGTTACGAAAACTCGCCGCCCAACCCCGAAATCCCCGACCATAAAAAGGCGATGGCGATTTTGAACAAAGGCGACCGCGCATTTTACACCACCGCAACCATCGGTCTGGAAAGCAACGGCAGCGACGGCGAACTGAACATCAGCAACACCCGTTGGGCCATTCAAACAACATGGCACTTGGGTTTGAACGACCGAAAAGGCTATGAAAGCGTCAGTCATATTGGCCGTTTTGTGGGGAAAAATCAATTTTTCATGCCTTATATCGGCTTTGATTATCGCTTCCGAACGGGCGACAATGACGAAACGGATATTTTCGGACAGTCCAACAGCATCAAAAAAAGGCGCGTCGCCACGCTCGGTTTTCACTACACGCTGCCGATGTTCCTCCTTTTGGATGCCCGAATAGACCATACCGGACGAGCAAGAATGGAACTGAGCCGCGAAGACATTGCCCTGACCAGCCGTTTGCGGCTCAATCTGATGGCCAATTCCGACAAAGAATACGCCATTGGAGGCCGGTACATTTTGAGCCGATGCTTTTCCCTTTCGTCGCATTATGACAGCGACATGGGGTTTGGGGCGGGGCTGACCGTAATTTATTGACCCTGTTTTAATTCTTCAAGAGGGCGAGGTCATGTACATGGACGGCAGCATGGGGCGGGTGGACATGAAAGACCATAAGCACGAATGAGCATTTGAGCGTGGTAGCCCCGCTGATTTCAACAGAACAAAAAGGAAAAAACGATGATAGAAGTTAAAAAAGAAGGCATCCTGCTGAACAAAACCGCGCTCGGTTTTGAAAACGAGGGCGTCCTAAATCCTGCGGTGATAAGAGAGGGCGGTTTTGTTCACGTTTTTTACAGGGCGGTGAGATGCTACGGCGGGTAAATTGGTGATTGGGGAATTGGTTATTGGGGCAAGTAAATGGCGAAGAGAAACGCACTCAATTCTCCGGGAAAAGCGGGTCGAACTTGGATTTTCTTCGCGGTGGGTTTCCGCGGGGGCGAGTGCCATGTTTTTCTATATAAGCCTCAATGTGATCGCCCCCTATCTGTTTGGCCAAAACACGCCCACCAATATCTTTTTGAATGATGCGCCCGATATACCGAACCCAACCCGCAGAGAGATTCAAGAAATATAGTTGGTCTCGAATCCGATCCGACAGATTATCTGCTTCAATAGGGTCATCGCTGATGCCGTATTTGAATAGCCCGTCCTCACCCTTGCCCCAAATTTCGCAGAGGTGGTGAGGGCCGTCATTTCGATTTGAATTTCGGTGAAGTGCCACGGTGGAAAGGATGGTCAAGGCTTATTGCCAGCCCACTTGGTTGCTGTACGTTTCGTAATTGAAGGCTGGGACGATGGTCATTTTCTTCCCAGTTTTGCGCTCGTAAGCCTTTTTGGCGATGCGCAGCAAGGGCGAAAAAGTTGTGTCCAAGGGCATTTCGCTTGGCGAGGTCAGCACTTGCTGGTAGAAGTCTTTGCCGTTGGCTACCACTCCGCACCGGGCGTACAGGAAATCGTCCACAGAAAGGAAATCGTCTTCGCCATCGGTAAAAACGACGGCATGGGCGCGGGTATCCAATTTCCAAAGTTTCTCCGAAAGCACATCTTGAAACTGGTAGATGTTCGCCACCGGCATCTGCGCGAGGGCATCTACGATGGGTTCGATGATGGATTCGGTGTCGCTCTTCGCCCAGTCTAATTGGCCAATCAACGCCCAAAAATCAGGTTCGCCCAACATCCCAGCCGCATCGGGGATGTCATGCACCTTGATTTCCACTTTCGCGTTGCCGAACTGCTCCTTGAGCTCGTCCACCAAAGCGTGGTCCAAATCCTGTGCGCTGATATTTAATACGGTGCCCATTTTGAAAAATGTTTCCACAAAGTTAGAAGTCTTTGCCGAAATCTCTTGGCGGTTGTTCTCGAAGATTTATTCGTAGGAGAACATGGGGTGCGTTGATTTGTGAGCGGGATTTGAGCCACACAGAGCAAGTGCGTCAAACCATTGGCACTACCGTAATCAGGTGCGAAAAGCGCTGGAAATCAGAAATGTTGTGGGTAAGCACAGAGCCGATGCTGTGGGTCAGCATGGTAGCGGCGATGTTGGCATCATGCACCTGCTTGCCTGCCGATTTGGTTTCTTTGAGCAATGAAAGCCACTGTAACGTGACTTTTGAAGAATCTTCCGCCACCAAAAAGTCACGTTCAAATTGTTGGATAACGCTTGCCAATTTTCCAAAATCAGGGTTTCCAGCCGCCAGCATTTCCCTGCTGACAACTGCCGCGAATTCTCGGAACACCTGTCTGCTCACCCATAAGTTCTCGTAAGCAGTGATGGCTTCGTTCAATTTCGTCCGAGCGGCCGTACAAAATGGAGAAAGCGAGTTGTTGGCGTACACCAGAATATTGGTATCAATGAAAATGTTACCTGCCATCGTCGCCATAGATTTCTGAGCGGCTGTAAGACTGCCCGTTTTCAGGGAAACGGAAATCCGAGAAGCTCAGCGTAGCTCGTTTTTTGATACGCGGCTTAGAAGCCGCTTTGGGCTGTTTCCTTGCTTTTTGAGCAAGAAACTGTATGAAATGCAAGACCTCCGTCTGCAAGTGTTCCGGCAGGTGACTGTATTCTTTCAGAAGCAATTGTTCCATCACGGGTGAAATTTTGATGCAAAGTTAGCGGTATTCGGGCGGTTGGCCCTGGGCGAGTTTTTGGGCTAAGCAACCCCCAAAAACATTTTCAGCATATCGTAGTAAGCCGAGCCCGTCACCTCGTGCAGTATCGGGATCGCCAAGTCGTTCATCCCTTTCACGATTTTGTCGCCGATGGATTTCTTCTCCGCCTCGTTTTTCGGCGCGGGAAGTTCGGCGATCAGGTTTTTCAATTCCTCCCTATTGGCCTCGGAAAGTGCCAGCACTGACTCTTGCAGTTTTTCAAAATCTTCCTTGGAAACCCCGAACTGCTGATGGATTTCCATCTGTTCGATGCGCTCGATTTTGTTGAATTGCCCTCCATAAACATGGTAGGTATCGCCACCGCGACGTTCCTGCCCTTTCTCTGTTTCTTGCTCGAACTTCTTTATCTCCGCCTTTTCGTACACGCCTTCCAACATCAAATCAATTCGGATATCATCGCCAGATTCGCCGCATTCAGCAGTCAGTTTTCTTCGGTTTAGTTTGAGGTTGAGCAGTTTCTCAAGTTTGTGGAGGTATGGCTTTTCGGCTTTTTGACAATGCCTTTCGCAGCAGCAAGGCACCATCTCATCGGCATGGATGCTGCGAAACCAGAGCCGGTGCAGTTCGTTCACTTCCTGCCGCACACGCTGGAGGCCATATTTGCGGAAAGCGTGTTCGCCGAGCACCTCGACGATAATCTGCCGCAGACCGCTGGGCGATTCGGCATCGTCTTCCATGATTCGGACACGGCAGTCTTGGCCGTTGTGTGGGATGCGCAGCACCGCGCCTTTTTTCCACACGATTTGCTCCCCGCTTTGTGGGCCGGTTTCGAGGTATTCGCTCAAGCGCACGATGAGCCGCGACATCAAGCCCTTGGGCATGATGGGGTATTGGTAGCGGAATTGCAGGCAGTCGTTTTTGTGAAAAGTGTGTTCCGGGGCGTTATCGGGCAACAATTGCGCCGCCACGTAATGGCCTTTGGAGGCTTCGTAGCAAATGTCGAAGTTGTCCTTCGTCATCATTTGCAAGATTTTCTGCCCGCCCGGTCGGGTGTAGCCCTTTTCGCAGAGCAGGTCAAGAAACCACTCGCCGCTGAATCGGCCATTTTGTTTCGCGAGCCGCTCGTCTTTTAAAAATGTATAAACCCCATCTACCGCCCATTTCGGGCTAAGGATGATGGTGGCCATCAGTTCTTTATCTTCTTGAAAATGGAGCAAGGAGCCAAGCCTGTGCAGATAACCAGTCAGTTGAAACTGATCCTTCCAGTCCGTCACCCCGAAGGGTTCGCAAATTTCTGCGAGCCGCTCCGCCGTGATGTACGGTATTTTTTCTGCCTCTTCGCGCAGGGCGTCCCGTATGGGCTTCCATTGTTTTGGAACTTCTGATTGGATGATGGGCAATGCCGCAGCCATTTCTTCGAGCCGGCTGCGGACGATATGGAAATGACCCTTGTTGACCGCCAAATCCGCCTCGATGTAGTGGGGGTCGAGGTGGTTGTCGTAATATTTCAGTACGTCCTGCCACTGTGGAGTTTTCCCCGTGCTGTCTGGCCGTTTGTTGAACACCAACAGCAGCGGCACTTTTTCGCTGCTATCTTCTGATTCCTTGCCAAGCAAACTGATGATTTTGAACCAGTACGCCAGATTGGGCGATTCGCTCCGGGCGTTCATGAGCAGCACGTAGAGGGCGCGGGGGGTGAGAAAAAACTGGTGGGTCATGTACTGCAACTCCTGTCCGCCAAAGTCCCAAAGATTTGCCGCCACGTGCCGCGCTCCCAAGGAGGGATGATGCATGGGCAGCCCTTCGTAGATGTTGATGCCGTGCGTTTCGCCGCTGGGATTTTTGATGGGATCGTGGTTTTCGTCTTTTAGTTTCTCGAAGAGCGTGGTTTTCCCGGTCTCGCCTTCGCCGACGATGATGATTTTGGCCTCGAAGAGTTTCGCGGTGCCTTGCTGGGCTTCTATTTGCTCGAAGTAGCGCAGGATGGCCTCGTTGCCTTGTTTCACAATTTCTACGGGTGGGTTGACGAGGGGACAGCCCTTCACCCGAATGTTTCCTGAAGACTCTTCCCATTTTACCTGTCTTCCTTTTTTTATCAAAGGGAGAATCGGGCTGAGGTCGCTGACCTGCGTGGAGTAGCAGTAAAGCGTGTTCAAGTTTGTCAGGTTTGCGAGCGGCGACAAATCGCTGACCTGCGTGGAGTCGCAGGAAAGCGAGTTCAAGTTTGTCAGGTTTGCGAGCGGCGACAAATCGCTGACCTGCGTGGAGTCGCAGAAAAGCGTGTTCAAGTTTGTCAGGTTTGCGAGCGGCGACAAATCGCTGACCTGCGTATCGTTGAAACCGATTTTTTTTAGCAGGGTCAAAAGGGGGAGGGTGGGCGGGAGAAAAGTCAGTTGGTTGGGCTCGCCCTCGTTTTGGGTATTTTTCCATTCCCCTTTTTTCTTTTCGGGGTCGTATTCCCACCACCCGCTACTGAGCAGTAGGGTTTCCACCCACACGCATTCGCCCATCTCCTTCGGCACTTCGGTCATACCGCAGTTTCCGAGGTCGAGGGTGGTGGCATCTTCGCCGCGCTTATGGGCTTCGATGTTTTCGCGGATGAGGCGTAGGGCTAATTCTGACATGGTGGTAGTGTGAGAGGGTGAGGGCGGTGAGACAGCGACAGAAGAGTCTGGCAAAATCTGGGAAGCAAAAGTAAAAATGCCTGACAAGTAAACAAACTCCCCTACCTTTGTTATGCAAAAGGCGAAAGCCAGATGTATAGCGAGCTGAGGTTCGCTGAAATTTTTGGTAAGGAGAATTGCTCACGGGCAGTTCTCCTTATTTTTTTGTGGCTATGCGGAAATCGCCTGAAAGGATCTGTTTGCGGTCGAATTGGTAAAGCACGTTGTTGAAAACCACCCAGACCAACTTGACGGAGGGGTAGGTTTTGATGGCGGAGCTGAGTGCGCTGCGCAAGGTTGTGGCCGTTATTGGCTGAGCAATGTGCAGCAAAAGGTTGTCGCATTTGTGGTAAGCGGTGCGGAACTGCCTTCGTATGGCCCGCAGAATGTTTTTCGCTTGCGCCACCTGTTTGATTTCAAACACGACACCGTCAATCTCTGCGTCCGCTGATTTTCGATGTGGAAATTCTTCTGCCAACACTACTCCGAAACCCAATTTTTTAAGGAATACACAAACTGGTATCTCTTGCTCAAAGCCCGAAGGGGCATGGCGGCGGTGCAAGGCTAAAAAGCCGTTTGTCTCTTCATCAAATCCCAAGGAACCCACGTGTTGAGCCATGTCCCGAAAGATTTTGGCAGCTTTCTCGACGGATTTGAAGTATGCCTCCGAAGGCAGGTCTTCAAAAATCTGGCGATTCGTTTTCTTTTTCATGGATTAGCCAAGTTGTAGAGCGGTATGGAATCTTTATTCCGGCGGGGAGCTCACACCTTCTCCCCAAAAGCCAAATCCCCCGCATCGCCCAAGCCCGGCACGATGTAGGATTTGGCCGTCAGTTCCTCGTCCACCGCGCCCGCCCAAATGCGCGCCTTGGGCCACCGGCGGCGCAGGGCCTCCACGCCTGCCGTGCTGGCAATCACTGTAGCCACGTGCAGCGCGGCGGGCTTCCCAAAACGTTCGAGTTCTTTCAGCGCGAGGTTCGCCGAAGCGCCTGTGGCCAGCATCGGGTCGGCGAGGATGAGCACACAGCCCTCCAGGTTGGGCGCGCTCACATAGTCGAGTTGAATCTCGAACGAGCCGTCTTTGTGGTGCTTTCGGTAGGCGGCCACGAACACGCTGTCGGCTGCGTCGAAGTAGTTCAGCAAGCCTTGGTGCATCGGTAGCCCGGCCCGGAGGATGGTAGCCAGCACCACCCTTTGCGCGGGGAGCATGACGGTGGCGATGCCGAGCGGGGTTTCCACTTCCACCGGCTCGTAGGCCAGGGTTTGGGATATTTCGTAGGCCAGCACTTCGCCCACGCGCTCGAGGTTGCGGCGGAAACGGAAGCGGTCTTGCTGGGTTTCGGCATTGCGCAGTTCGGCCACGAAACGGTTGGCAATGGAGTTTTTTGCAGCGAGGTTGAAAAGCATGGTGGGTGGGATGGTGGGTGACTGATGGAGATTTTGGTGACAAAATTACAACTTGCCCGCATGATGGGTGTCTCGTAAGTGGTAGCACGGCCTTCAGGCCGTCGGGACGTGCGCCGTTTACGGCGCATAACGATGAATACAGGGGCGTAAACACCCCTCATCCCGATCCCGAGTTCTTCGGGATAAACGCCGTGCTACCGGCCAACGGGACTTGTGATACACCCACGTCGTTTGGGGTTTCTGTCTACCTTTCGGCCATGCTGTGAACTGGCAGAAAAAAAGGCTGCAAAACCATGAGAAAAATCTTCGCCCTTTTCCTTTTCCTCTCCCCCGGCCTCGCCCACGCAGCGTTCGTCACGGGCCAAATCCGCAACGCAACGCCCGGCACACAAGTCGAAATATTCGTGCCGCACCGCTATCTGGATGGGTACGACGGGCATTACCGGGGCATTCTGGACGGCCAATCGCAGTTCGCCATCGAGGCTGCCGTGCCAGAGCCGCAGTTGGTGTTCCTGCTTTTCAACGACGACCGCTTGCCCATTTTCCTCGCGCCCCACGACACGCTGGCCCTTCGGGCCGATGCTTTCCAATTCCCCCTCGCCGTCAATTTTTTGGGCAAAAAAAACGGCGCGAACAACCGCCTCCTTCAGGAATACCTCCGCCAAAACCCGCTCGATTTCAACGAATTCAACAACATCCGTTTCAAGATCGGGCAATACTGGACTTCCGTAGAGATGAAGATGAACGACCAGATGGAAAACCTTTTGCCCTCCGGGTTCAAACCCTACATGGACACGCTGCGGGCGGCTTCCATCGCATTGTTTGAAAAATCGGGCAAGCAAAATCCCGACGCCATCACGCCAGATTTCGCCCAATGGCTCCACACCGAAATCACCTACCTCTGGGCCTACCACCTCCTCGTGTACGGCCAGGTGTATGCCGGGCGGCACAGCATCCAGCCCGATTTTTTTGACTTTCTGTACGAAGCCCCCATCATCGGCGAATCTATCGGCAGCGACTCGTACCGACAGTTTTTGCTCGCGTTCATGGCGCGCCAGCAAACCAAATCGGGCAACGAAGCCGAAAACTTTTGGGCAGGCGAATACCAACTCGCAGGCAAACTTTTGAGCGGCAAGCCGCTCGCGTTTTTCCGCTCGGAAGTCATCAGCACCGCTTTCTCCGCAGAAAAATACCGCGAACTGCTGCCACTCTACACCCACTTTTTGCAGACCAACGAATACCCGGCCTACGATGGAAAAGTGGAGGGGCTTTACCAAAAATATGCCCGCGTGCTGCCCGGCTCGTCCGCGCCCACGTTTGAGGCCGCCGATGCGGAGGGAAACCTGATTGGGCTGGAGCAACTGCGCGGCAAGGTGGTGTACCTCAATTTTTGGGCAAGTTGGTGCGGCGCCTGCCTGCGCAAAATGGAGTTTATGGACGAATACGAGGCCGAACTGGCGGCCAACGGGATCGAAATCCTCAACGTGTCCGTAGACGAAAATGCCGACAATTGGCGGGCCGCCCTCACGGAGCGTGCCTTCAAAGGGCGAAACTTGCTGGCTTCTGCCGGCTATGGCCGCAACATCGCCGCCATCTTTGGCGTGGAGGCCGTGCCGCAATATTTCATCATCGGGCGAGACGGCACGTTTGCCGACAAGGCCGCCGCCACTCAGCCCGCCGATATTCGCCAGCAACTGCTGCGGGCATCGGGAAAATGGTAGGGGGTGTAGCCGAATGATTCGATTGGGAACCTCTGTTATGCCAGTTTAGAGTGGTTTTGAAAGTTTAGATGGTTTAGAGGGATTGATTTGTAGCCCGTTGAACGACTCCTTTGTTCAAAACCATTTTCGACAGTTTTTCAAATTGAAAATTTTGTAAAAGTCGCTGTGATGAAAGCAACCTACACTTTTCTCTGTCTTGCGTTTTGGCTCGCGCCTTTGTGCGCCCTTGGCCAAGAGCGTTACAAGCCTGATTCCCTCCTCCAAATTCTGGGCAAAGCCCGAGGCAGCGAGCGCGTCGAAATCCTCCGCCACCTGAGCCGCGCCTACATTGGGGCCGACAAAGAGAAATCTATCTCCTACGCCAAACAGAGCATAGCTGAAGCCGAAAAACTTGGCAACGATACCTTCATCGTGCGCAGCCTCAACAACTTGGCCGCCGCCCACCAGCACAGCGGCGACTATCCCAGTAGCATACAATACGTTGATCGCGCCATTGAAATAACCCGCAAAAACGGCGACCTCTCCCAACTTCTGGAGTGCCTCGCATTCAAAGCCACGGCGCTGGCAGGAAGAAAGCAGACCGACAAAGCGCTCCCTTTTGCGCAAGAAGCAATAGCAATAGCAGCAGAATTGAAAGATTCGGTGGGGATGCTCAACGCCATGGAAATCGTCGCTGCTGCGCACAAAGACCTCTACCAATTCGACGAGGCGGCCAAAGTGTATCAGCGCGAAATCGCCCTGCTCGAACACCTGCCCAAACGCCTTTTTGAAAAAGGCCGCGTCAGCGTCAACCTCGGCGAAACGTACGCCAGCATGGGGCGCAGGGCGGAGGCCATTGTCCTTTTTGAAAAAGGCCGGGAATACTTCACTCAATTGGGCTACCCCGTTGGCGCACTGATTGCTACCATGAATCTCGCCGATTGCTACCTGAACGACGGCCAGCCCGAAAAGGCGGGCGCATCCTACCGCGATATCTTAGAGGGGAACAAAGACATTCAAGAGCCGGAACTGAGTGCCTTAGCCTACACGGGCTTGGGCGTGGTAGAGATGGAAAAACGAAATTACCCAACGGCTCTGACTCATTACAAACAAGCAGAAGCAGCTGCTTTACCCGCAGGGCTTCATGTCGTGTTGAAAGAATTGTACAGCTACCTGAACGACTTGTTCTGCTTGCAGGGCGACTACGAAACGGCTAAAACGTACAAGAAACTTTCAAAAAACTACGCCGACTCAGTGCTGACCGCCGATGTGCGCGACCGCATCAGCGAGTTGCAAATCCAATATGAAACGACTGAGAAAGAACTCCAAATCACGGAACAGAAGAGCGAACTCTACCGCAGCAATGCCGTGAATTATGGCCTCAGCGGAGGGTTGTTAGCCTTCTTCGGCTTTGGCTACCTTTTCTACAACCGCTTCCGGCTCCGCAAAAAAGCCGAGCTCGATGCCGCCATTATCCGCGAACAAAAATTAGGGCTGAGCGCCGTGATAGAAGCCCAGGAGGCCGAGCGCAAGCGCATCGCCCGCGACCTGCACGACGGCATCGCGCAGGAACTCGTGGCCCTCAAACTCGGCTTTGATGCCCTTGGTCGGCGGGTGGGAAAAATCGCGCCCGACGAAACCGCCCGCTTTGCCGAGTTGGGCGAGCAACTCGATTCCTCTTGTACCGAAGTGCGCAGCATCGCCCACGTCATGTCGCCGCCCGTGCTGGAGCAGCAGGGCCTCGCGCCCTGCCTCGAACTTTTGCTCCGCCACACGCTGCAACACGCCGGGCTGGAAGTCAAATTCAATGCCCACGACCTGCCGCTCCAATTGGATGAAAAAACCGAAATCGGCCTCTACCGCATCACGCAAGAGCTTTTGAACAACGTGGTGAAACACGCCCGCGCCGCCAAAGTGATCGTCGAGTTGTTCCAATCCGAAAACCAGTTGGTGCTGTGCGTGGAAGACGACGGCACGGGATTCGATTTTGAAGCCGCCCGCTCGCGCGGCACCATGGGCGTGCTGAATATCTTGAGCCGGGTGAGCACGCTCGGCGGAGAGTTTTTTTCAGAAAGGAAATTGCCGCAGGGCACGGTTTCGTTGGTGCGGGTGCCGATTTGAGGAATCGTTCAGCGTTTATCATTCACAGTTTATCGTTCACCTATCTTTGCCCAAAATCGTTTTCGTTATGGGAAATACACTTGTAGCAGAAGCCGCCGTGACCGAACGCCCTTACAGCGTGGAAGAATGGCTGGAGTTCGAGAAACGCTCCGAAGTGCGCCACGAATTTTACTTTGGTCAACTTATTCCTATCGCTGGAGAAGCAAAAGATGCGAATCGCATCGCCAAAAATTTCGTCAAAAAATTGGATGACGAACTGCTGAGCAAAGGCTTTGAAACCTTTTCTCACGACATAAAAGCAGAAGTCCTGCCCAATGGCATCTACCGCTATCCCGACTTGGTGGTGGCGCCCTTGGTTGACGACGAGCACGATTACATCGTCAAGCACCCGGTCTTGCTTCTTGAAGTAGCATCCACCAACTCTGCCTACCGAGACCGTGTGAAAAAGCGCAATGAATACCATCGGGTCGCTTATCTGTGGTATTATCTGATTGTTTCTCAAGACGAAATATCGGTCGAACTGCACCAGCGCAACGCGGACGAAACTTGGGACATTCGGTATTTCACCGAACCCGACGACGACATCGCGCTGCCCCGTTTGGGCGTATCCTTGAAAGTGTCCGACCTGTACACAAGGATAAAACTGTGAAAGCGCCCGTAAAAATCCTACTCGCCGACGACCACCAATTGGTGCGCAAGGGCTTTCGTTCCTTGCTCGAAGAACTTGATTTTGTGGAAATTGTGGGCGAGGCCGCCAACGGGAAAGAAGCCATCGCCCTCCTGCGCAACGGCGCAAAGCCCAACGTGGCACTCCTCGACTACGAAATGCCCCAGATGAACGGCCTCGAAGCCACCGAGGAAATCAAGCGCGATTTTCTGGGCGTGAAAGTCATCATGCTCACCATGATGCAAAGCAAAGAACTCGTGCAGGAGGCCGTGGCCAAAGGGGTGAGCGGTTTCCTTTTCAAAAACACCTCTCTCGAAGAACTCAGCGAGGCCATCCAGCGTGTGGCCGATGGCGGCACTTACTTCAGCAGCGAAGTGACGCTCACCCTCCTCAAGCCCAACCATCACCCCGATGCGCCCCTGCTCGCCCTGCTCAGCAGCCGCGAAATCGAAATCCTGAAACTCGTGGCGCAGGGCCTCAGCAGCACCGAAATCGGCGAGCAGCTCTTCATCAGCCCCCGCACCGTGGACACCCACCGCAACAACATCATCCAAAAACTGGATGTGCAGGGCATCGTCGGGCTAGTTCAACTTGCCATCCGCAACAAACTTATTTGAACTATGAACGATGAACGCTAAACAATGAACACCGAACGTGGCACTCGTTCATGGTTCCTCGTTTATCGTTCCTCGTCCATAGTTCCTCGTTTATCGTTCATAGTTCATAGTTACATTTATTGCTTGCTCTATCATTTCGGGCGTCACGTCCAGGTGCGTGACAAAGCGGATGGTTTGTGGGCCAAAAGCACTGGCAATCACGCCGTTTTGTTTCAGATAAGCGAGGAACAGGGCAGGCGTTCGGGGAGGCACAAGGTCAAAAATCAGGATGTTCGTCTGCACCGGGCGGATGTTCGCCACCCACGAAAGTTCGGCCAACGCCTCGGCCAATTGGCGGGCATGGGCATGGTCGTCGCGGAGGCGTTCCACCTGGTGGTCGAGCGCGTAAATGCCCGCCGCCGCGAGGTAACCCGCTTGGCGCATTCCGCCGCCCATGGCCTTGCGCACCCGCCGCGCTTCCGCGATAAATTTTTGATTTCCAATCAGCACCGACCCCACCGGTGCGCCCAAGCCTTTGGAAAGGCAGATGGAAAGGCTGTCTACTTCCGCGCCGATGCTGTGGGGCGAATCGCCCGTTTCTACCAGCGCATTGAAAACCCTAGCGCCATCGAGGTGCAGCGCGAGGCCGTTTTTCTGGCAAACCCTGCGGATGTCGCGGATTCGCTCTATCGGGTAAATGCTCCCCCCGCCTTTGTTGCAAGTGTTTTCGATCACCACGAGCGTGCTGCGCGGCAGCCAATCTTGCAGGGGTTTGATGGCGGCTTCTACCATCTCTGCCGTCAGGATGCCGTTCTGGCCTTTCAAAAGATTGACCGCGATGCCCGAATGGAAAGCGTAGCCGCCCACCTCGTATTGGTAAATGTGGCTCATCTCGTCGCAGATCACCTCGTCGAGCGGGCGGGTGTGGACTTTGAGTGCAATCTGGTTGGCCATCGTGCCGCTTGGGCAAAACAGCGCGGACTCGTGGCCGAAAAGCGTGGCGCACTTTGCTTCCAGCGCATTCACCGTGGGGTCTTCGCGGAACACATCGTCGCCCACTTCGGCAGCCCACATTGCTTGGAGCATACCCGGCGTGGGCTTGGTGGCTGTGTCGGAGAGGAGGTTTGTCATTTTTAGAATGCCTTGAAAAAGCCTGGCGCAGTGAGCAAGGTCACCAGCAGCAAGCGTATCAAAATGTGCCAGTAGTATGGCTTGTTGCCGGATTTTGAATACAGTATTGCCATCAAAACAGCCGTCAAAACTAAGCCCGCCAAAAGAACGGGAAACCCGATGATCGCCATCTCGGAGGCAAACTCCCAAGATTCCCAACGAAACACCATGGAAGCAAGGCCGAACATCATCGCAATTGCAACGGGTACGGTCAAAAACCCTTGTAGCAAACTCCTGCTGCCTGCAATGGCCCAAAGCATGACTACATAAAACATCATCAGGCTGCTGATCCCGAGGATGAGCAGTTCGGAAGCGCCTTGCCAAGATTCAAATTTGAAAAACAAGCCCATCAAAATGATCAGGCCGAAAAAAGCCTCGATCACCCAAGCGATGATCTGAACGACGCGCAACGCGCCGCCCCTCGGTTTTGAAGGCGAATGGGTGGTGCGAGGGTCATCCAATGGAGTGTTGCCGTGTGTCATGATTTTTCGTTTTTATGATGAAAATGAGTTTGCTCGGTGAGGGAGCGCGGGGCTCAGCCCGCGTCATCTCTTTATGACGCGGGCTAAACCCCGCGCTCCCTCGCCGCGCCCCTCGCCGCGCCCCTCGCCGCGCCTCTCCGCCCGCGCCTCCAGCACATACACCCCGCGCGGCAAGTTTTTTATCTGGAAAAAACCCTGCCCATTCGCGCATTCTTGCAACATCACGTTCCGGCCCAAAACATCCATCAGCACGATGGTAGCCGGCCCGCCGTTCCCAAACTGGACGAAAAGCATCTCGCTCGCGGGGTTGGGCCACACGCGCAGTGCGCTCAAAGGCGCAGCCTTTTCATCCGTTCCGACCAGACAATCGGGGTCGAAGGCTTGGCCAGGAGAACCGCCCAAACACCCCTCGAACCAGTTCCCCGCATCGTTCAGATTCCCGCCTACGCTCTCGTTTTCCAGCGTGTAGCCATTGCCGTCGGGGCCATTGGGCCAAGGCGCGGCATCGTCAAAACACAGGCTCAAGTACAAGCGGCCATCGGGCGCGAACAGCCGCAGCATGTCGCCGTTGCCGTTCAGGCCAAAGCCCAGCGGCCCCGTTTTGTTCGTCACATCGGGGAATTGCGCCGTGAACTTTGCGTCGTCCTGCACAAAAACATGGAAGCCGCCCGGCGGCAGCAGCGTCCCTGCCGGGATGTCAAAAACATTCCCGTTCTCGTCGCCGATTTGCCAGCCAGCGAGGTCGAGTGGGCTGGCCGTGCGGTTGAAAAGTTCAACCCAGTCACCCGCGTCGGCGTTCGTCGCCGATTTGTAATTGACTTCCGTCACGGTCGGCGTTTCCCCACAGGGGGAAAAAAACGCGCCCGGCGAGCCGCCCACGCAACCCGTGAACCACGATTCCGGCAAAGATGGATCATCGTTTATTTCAGTTCGCTCCAGCGTTCCACCAAAACCATCTGCTGTGCAGGGCCAAGGTTTTACATCTTGGTAAGCAAGGTTAGTTACCAGATTCCCGGCCCGATCAAAAAGGTGAAGCTCATCGCCGTCGTTGTCGAGATGGAAAGGCAGCGGCCCCAGCGTGTTTTGCATGGCGGGGTTTTCTGAGAAAAATTCTCCCGCATTTTCAAACAACACCAAGTGGCCGCCCGGCGCGATGCTCGTCCCCGTCGGCATCGTGAACCGGTGAAACCAATCCTTGTCGCGCAGCGAAAAGTCCGAAAGGTCGAGCAGCGCATTGCCCACGTTTCGGATTTCGAGCCAATCGCCCGCGTTGCGCGTTGGGTCGGAGTTGTAGTTTATCTCGCTGATTTTCAAAGTCATGCTCTGCGCCGCGCCCACGAAGTTGGCCGTGAACGTGGTATTGCCCGGCACATCGGCGGTAAAACTTTGCGCGGCCAAGTTAACGATGTTCGGGTTGGCAGTCCAGTTCACGAACGCATAGCCGGGGTTGGCGATGGCCGTCACTGTCACCGGGTTTCCGTGGAAATAAATGCCCGTCCATGGCAGGCTCTGCGGCACCACCGTCGAGATTTTGATGGTGCCAGCCCCAGGAGGATTGGCCGCCAGCGTGATGCTCAGCTCTTGGTCGAGTTGGAAATTGTCAACGATGTGCTGGCGCTGGTTGGCGGGTCGCTCGGCGTAGAAATCCCGGAGAACCTGCACGGCGTTGCTCCAATGATTGAAATCGCCCGTGTCCCAGCGTTCGTGATGGCGTTGGATTTCCGGCCCCAATTCCGTTGCGTTCGTGTTGACAAGCGCATGGGCGCGACTTGGCAGGAACGTGGTGTTCATCAAATCGGCAAAGCGGTTGATGAAGTGGCGGCGGTATTCGGGGTTTCCGAGCAGGCTGTTCAGCATCTGTCCGTAGCGCGAATTGTTGCCGAGCGTATTGCCCAGCACATCGCAGCCCGCACAGCCCGAAGCATTGCCGGAGGAATAGGACACGTCCCAGAGGATAAATTTCCAAGGGTCGTTTTTGTCGGCTTTGAAAAGCCGGAAGTTGTTGAAATAGTCTTGCAGCCAATCCGTGCTTGCCACATAGATTTCCGTCAGGAAATAGTCCGTGAAGTTTTCCAAGTCAAGCAATTGCGAAGCCTGCTGAAAATTGCCGGCATCGGCCATGTCGTTGTTCGAGATAAAATCGGACATGGCGTAGAAGTCGTCAATCGTGCCGTATTCAGCAACATAAGGGTCTTGGCCAAAGTGGGTTTTCACCATGTTCACCGAGTCCGGGTCGGCGCCGTAATTGTCGCGGGCAAAGTAATTGTCCAAGCGTTCGCGGGCGACGTAGTGCCCCCAATATTGGCCGTTGATAAAGCCGATGACGTTGAGGTACGAGGCCCGGCCGGCGTGGGTGGGCGCGGCCAGTTCGTTCACGATTCGGTCGCGCATCCGGGCCTGCACCCAGTCGTCGTCTTCGTTGCGGATGCGGAACGATTTGTATTTTCCAATCGGCTTGTCGGGGAAAATTGGGTACTCGATTTCGCCCACAGAGCCGTATTCCTCGTCGGCATCGAACTGCAAACTTTTTTGCGGGAACGCTGTGGACCAGTTGCCCACCACATAGCCCGAAAAATTTCCGTCGAACTGTTTCTGTTTGTTTTTGTCAAAAAACTCCACGCCCACCATTCCCTTTCGAGCATAGTTGTCGTACACCTCTGAAAAGTCTGCGGGCGGAATCGTCACCGAAACGACGGGCAGCGTCACGTCCTCGTTGATAAAATAAGTCGCTGTCGCCACCGCGCTTGGCAATTTGAACGGCTCGAAACGCCGCGCCCGCAGCACCGTGTTCTGCGTCACCAAAATGGACGAGGTGTAGAGCGAGGAACTTGCGTCCGGCTCGCTGCCATCGTTCGTGTAGCGGATTTCGCCGCCGCCCGTGATGCCCACGTTTTGGTTTCCCGAATAGAAACCCGCCGCGAGCGCGAAGGCCGGCGGCGCGGCGTATCCGTTTTGGCAATCAAAACCATTGGCCGCGTTGGGCGTGGGCGTGGCGGTGGCGCACCAGTCGCCGTCGTCGTTGAGCCGCATGAGCGAGTGGCCGGGCTGGAGCGGGGTCATGGTCACGGAATCCATCAGATTGCCCAGCTCGTCGTAGAGTTCGATTTTGTCAGAAAAATTGATTTTGAAATCGGTGTGCAAAACACCGCTGAACCCGCCGCCGGGACTGAACCAGAATGGCGTGGGGCCAAAAAACTGCGCCGCCGAAGCGATGCCAAAGTGCAGCCAAGTGCGCCCCGAAAGGTCGCTGGAGTTGGCGGCAGTGTTGTGGATTTCCACGGCCAGCACGTTCGGGCCGGGCTGGAGCAGCGCGGCGAGCGCGGCTTGGTCGAGCGAAAAAGCCTCTGGCGGCGCGGCGTTGTTGAAGAAAGTAGCCTCGTGGTCGGCCACCAGCGTGTTCCAATTGGGCTGCCCGCTCACGCTGCTGCTGCGCGCGATTTCCTGCCCGTTGAGGTAGGCGATAAAACCGTCATCGTAATCCATGCTGAGCACGGCTTGGGCGAGTTGGCCCGCGTCGGCCACGTCGAATGTGCGGCGGTAATAGACCGAAAGCGTTCCTGCTGGCACCGTGGTAGCATCGTCGCCATCGCCGTAGCCAAAACCGCCGGGGCCGCTGAGCCAGGCCGAGTCGTCAAAACCCAGCGCGTTCCAATCGGTGGGCGGGGCGCTCGTGCCGATGCGGTATCGCCAGTCGTCGCCCTCGTTCAGGGCGGTTTCCCAGTGGTGGATGCTGCCGGGCGGCGGTGTGACGGAGCCGCGGTTTTTGCCGGAGGCGAACAGGAGCAGGCGTTCGCCGGGTTCGATGTTCACATCGGGCAGCAGCCAACGGGCGGATTTCGCGCCGTCGCCGATGCCCCAGCCGAGGAAGTTGGCCGTTTGTGTGCCGCCGTTGCGGATTTCGATCCAGTCGGGGCGGTCGCTGTCTTCGTCCTGGATTTGGCCGGTGTTGGTGGGGGCTATTTCGGCGAGGCGGACTTGTGAGAGGAGTGAGAGAGGGGAGAGGGTGAGAGCCGTGAGAAGTGAGAGGCGCGAGAGGCGCGAGAGGAGCGTAAGCAGGATTTTCATGTTGAAAGGCAGGTGTGATTTGTGGGGCGAATGTACGCCGCTACTGCTCCCAATTCAGCGAAGTAAAATGCCGCATATACCCGTAACTTTGCCTATCAATAATCCAAGATGGCTCGAAAAGATGTTTTTCACGACCACGTCCGAAGTGCGCTCGAAAATGACGGCTGGCAAATAACGGATGACCCGTATAAAATAAAGGTCGTACGAAAAATTCTTTTCAAAGCCTTTCATTCAAGAAGCCATCGTTGAAGAAGAACTCCGTTTGATCATTTACAGCATTGTTGAAACAACCATCGTATCATGGATAAAATAGCCCACTATCGAAATGTCGTCCGCCAAGTGCTGCAACCTTTTGGCGCAGTTCACTATGCAGGCTCGCCCAGCCTCCAAAACCAACTCATTTTTGACGATGAAAACGGCCATTACCTCATCATGACCGTTGGTTGGGAAGGGGAAACACCTGTCCGAGACTGTGTGTTTCACATAGACATCACAGGCGGCAAAATCTGGATACAGGAAGACAACACCGACTCTGACATTGCTTCTTCCCTTGTGGAGGCTGGCATCCCTAAATCAGACATTGTACTGGGCTTCCAGTCTCCTGCCATGCGGCGGTTTTCCTCTTTTGGAACAGCCTGAGTAGGCAAGCCCCAAAAACGCAGTTATGCAGAATGGAGCAGACCGGGATGACCATCTCCGAACTGGGCGACGTGCTGGGCTACCGAAGCCGTGCTTTGCCCTCCTTCGCCAAGGCTACGGCGGGTGAAAAATCCTGAACCGTCGGCGCAGGCTTACGCTGCCCATGATCCGCAAGATCAGCAACAAACTCCGCATCCCGGCAGGTGTGCTTTTGCAGGATTACCAGTTAGTTTGAAACCAAAATTTAAAGTCAACACGATACATTTGCCGTCGGAAAATCCCCATCTCCCCCCTCTCCCTTCGGTTTCACCAAAGCCAAACTGCCATGCCACTCGCCCTACCGCTCTCTGAACTCCGCCAAAACCTCGAAGCGCAAATCCGGGAAAACCAACTCCCCGATGCGCTCAACGCCCTCCTCGCCCAAGCCCCCGACGGCTCGGAAACCCAGCGCATCGTCTCCGCCCTCATTGCGCGGCTCAATGCCGCCAACAAGGAGCGATACCGCAACACCATTTCCTCCGAAGAGTACCAGCGGCGGGTGGACCAGGTTTCCGCTGATTTCTTCGACTTGCTTGCTGGGCTGAGGGAGGCAGATTTTTCACCCGCCGTAGCCGAGACTTCGGCAGGTAAAAAATCTGGCAAACTCGGCTCCGTCCTCTACCGCGTCCCCCACGTCATGCCCATCCAAAAACCCACGCGCTGCACCATCCGCGTGGCCGTGGACGAGGACGCGATACTCGAAAACATCCTGCTCGACGAACACGTACAGGTGAAGTCCCGCGTCGAAATCTCCGACGTGATGAGCGCCGAACTCGTGGACCCAGAGGGCGGCACGTTCCA
>JBJXFT010000155.1:0-6322 GCA_046155725.1 Saprospiraceae bacterium | reverse complement strand
GCGCACTTGGTTTTCAACCGAAACGAACTGGCTGATTTTTGCATGACGCCCAACTACTTTTCGGGCTTCCTTTCCTTCGCCGGGCCGCTTGATTTGGAGCAATTACCCGACGTAGCGCAACTGCGCGGCTTTGCGGGCGGGCCACTTGGAAGCGAGCCGTTTCGCGCCGCCAACCCAATGACTTGGCTCACCGATTACGAACATTTGCCCATACTGCTCGTGCATGGCACCAATGATGCCATCGTGCCTTTTTCGAGTTCGGAAAGTTTTTTTGAGAAGTACCCTGGGCCCAAAAATTTGCACCCTTTGCCTGGCGCCTCGCATTTGGACTCTCTGGGTTTTGCCCTGAATGACCACGCGACGGCGAGCGTGGTGGAGCAATGGGTAATGAAACTATGAACTATGAACGAAGAACTATGAACGAGGAACTATGAACGAGGAACTATGAACGAGGAACCACTCTAAACCCAAATTTTCTTGCCATGACGAAAACCCATATTGCTTCGCTCCATTTGCTGCTAATGGTTGTTACTTTTCAAGCTCTTTTTGCCCAAAAAACTTCCGATTGGGAATACAAGGGAGAAAAGGACGGCATCAAAATCTACCACCAAAAAACGCCTGGGCTGCTGCACATCAAACTTGCCACTTCGGTGAAAGCCCCCCTTTCTGGCATCGCCCTGTTGTTTTCTGATGTGGACAACTACCACTTGTGGGGCTACAAAATCAGCCAGTCGCGCCTGCTCCAACGCGACTCGCCCACCGAGGTTTGGTACTACGCGAAATATGATTTCCCCTGGCCTTTGGACGACCGCGACATCATCCTGCACAGCAAGATGAGCCAAAACCCTGCCACGCGCAGCATCAGCATCACCAACACCCCATACCCTGCCTACTTGCCTGCAAAAAAGGGGGTTGTGCGCATAAAGAACACCACCACTCGCTGGCTTTTTGTGCCGGGCGAGAGCGGTCAGGTTTCTGTGGAACAGCAAATCTCCACAGATTCGGCTGAGAGTATGCCAGATTGGTTAGTGAAAATGACCGCCGACACGGGGCCGCGAGAAACGGCCAAGGCCGTCCGAAAAATACTGCAACAGGAAAAGTACCAAACCGCTCGTTTGGCGCACATCAGAGAGTAGGGGCGTGTCCTGCATTGTCTCAAAACCCATACTACTGGACATTTTTATTTCACACAACGCCACGACGACACAACGAATTGATTTTAACTGCTTTAAGTTTAGCACCGTTGTGTCGTCATGGCGTTGTGTGAAAAATGTCCAGTAGTATGCTCAAAACCCCTCCATCCCTTCCGTTTCCATCCGCGTGTTTTTACGGCGGAAAAGCGACACGTCGAACTTGCCAAAGCGGTACGAAAACGTGAGCCGCGCCAATTGCGGGTCGCGCCGCCGCCAAGTGTCTTGCACAAAAATGCCTTCCGATTCGGTGTGCGAGCCTGACTTGCGCGAGCGGAAAACATCCTGCACGCTCAGCGTGAGGCTGCCCGTGCGCTTCCAAAAATCTTTGCGCACCGAGGCGTCCATGTACCATACTGGGATGGTGTAGCCTTGCGCTGTGCTGCTGGGCCCGCCAAACGGGCTGCCACCACCGCCACCGCCACCGCGTGGCCCTCCACCACCGCCGCCACTACTGCCGCCGCCTGTGTCGAAAGCCGTGCGGCTTTGGTACGAGCCGTTCAGTTGGAAAGTGAAGTTTTTGGGCAGTTTGAGGCTCAGGTTTTCCTTGATGAAATAGGTGAATTGCTCGTTGCGAAGTTCCGTTTCAATGTTTTGGGCATTCAGCACCGAGTTGTAAAAATTGAGGTTCGAGGTGATTTCGAGGATTTTCCAAAACGTGTTTTTCAACGTGAACTCCACGCCGTAGGCTTTGCTGGAATTGGTGTTCGCGTAGGTCGAAATCACCACAGGGCGTTGCAGTACAGGGTCGAACTGCTGAAAAGCGTAGCGCGTGATGAGGTCGTCCGTTTGTTTGAAATAGGCCGAAAGGAGCAGGTTGTGGCCGCGCGAGAACACATTTTGGTAAGTCAGTTCGAGCGAATGCGCGAATTCTGGGATGAGCGCAGGGTTGCCGCGCTGCAAGATGAGCGAGTCCGAAAAATCCGTGAACGGGATGAGTTGGAAGAAATTGGGGCGATTTATGCGGCGCGTGAAACTGAGTTGCAGGTTGTCTTCGTCGTTCAGTTTGTAAGTCAAAAACGCACTTGGGAACAGGCTGATGGGGTATTCGTTGCTGAACGCCGTGTCGCGGCCCACCAAAGTCCCCGTGTATTTCGACGATTCGGCGCGAAGCCCCAGCTGATAGCCCCAGCGCGGGAACTGCTGGCTGAACGTGCCGTATGCCGCGCCCACCACATCGTTGAATTCGTAATTGTCGGTGAAAGACGACACCGCCACATAATCGTTCAGCAAGGTGTCGAACACAGCGTTCTCGTTATTGGAATAAAAATCGCGCACAGCGATGCGGCCTCCCAATTCAAGTTTGACGGACTTGCTGAGCGGGTTGGTGAAATCGGTTTGCGCCGTGAAAAACGTATTGCCGCCGTCGCCTGTTTGGCGTTGGAGATCTTGGCGCGACGTGCCGAGATATTCCGTGCGGAACGTGCCAGAGTTGTCCGATTTGGAGCCGTTGTAGTTGATGTCCGCCGTCCATTCCTTGCCTTCTTTTGGGAAAAGGTGCTTGAAAAGCAATTGAGTGCCAAAGTTTCTGAACTGCCGCTCGCTCTCCGTGTAGCGCACCGAATTGCTGGAATTGATGAAGCCAACGGGTTGGAGAAAAGTATCGGTTCGGATAAAAATCTCGTCCTCGTTCTTGAATGAGCCGCCGTGATAATTTCCGCTCACGGTCAGCGTGTTGCGGTTGTTGATGAACCAATCCAAACCGGCTCGGCCCGTGGCAAACAACCCCTTGTTTTCGGGGCTTTGGGTTTGAAACACATGGTTGTAAGGCCGAGGCGGGAAGAACGGGGACGGCGAGTTGTAGCGGTCGGTGCCGCCCGTGCTGAGGTTGCGGCGCTGGTTGAGGTTGCCGCCCACGAACGCATTGATTTTCCCCTCGCGGGCGTTGAGGTCGCCACCGAGGTTGACGCGCCCGCGCATATCCACGCCCGTTCGCACCGAGCCGTTGTAGCCGATGCGCCGGTCTTTTTTCAGCACGATGTTCACGATGCCCGCGCCGCCGCCCGAAGCGTCGTACTTGGCCGAGGGGTTGGTTATGACCTCCACATTGTCAATTGCGTCAGCCGGAATTTGGTCGAGCGAGAGATTGGTGGGCCTGCCGTCCACGAAAATTTGTGGGGCGGCATTGCGCATCGTCAGGTTGCCGTCAATGTCCACGTTCAGCGAGGGCACATTTTTCAGCGCGTCTTCCGCCGTGCCGCCCGCCGCCACGTTGTCCTTGTCCACGCGGTATACTTTTTTGTCCAATGCCAGCGAGACTTTGCTGGCTTCGCCCAGCACCTCTGCTTCTTTCAAAAGTTTGGACGAAGCGGCGAGTTTGATATTGCCCAAATCCTTGTCCACCGCGCCAGCCATTGCGCCGGCATTGCTGCCATCTCGCCCGCCGCCGCCATTGGGCCGCCCACCGCCAGTACCGGGTTTGCCTGCGGCAATGTTGAACGAGACCTTTTGCTCGTGCGAAGCGTAACTCAAATAATTGATCTTCAAAGTAAACTCCCCGCGAATCGGGAGTTTTTCCAAACTGAACTCGCCATTGTCGCGGGTCAATTGACCTGCAAGCATGACCTCTTTCATCTTGCGGCTCACCGTGTCGAATTGCATCCCCATGAGTTGCACCGAGGCATAAGCGAGCGGTTGCCCAGTGGCTTCGTCCACCACTTTTCCGTAGAAACGCCCTATGTTGAATTGCGCGGCATTGGCGCCCGCCCCGCCGGGACGGCCTCCGGTGCCGCCTTGCGGGAATTGGGCGAAAAGGGAAAGGGGGAACAGGAAGGTTAATAGGAATAAAAAGCGAGCCACAAGATGGCCGGCGAGTGAAGTGAGTTTTTGCATGAGAAAAAATTGAAAACCTCGGAGGTTTTCAAAAAACCGCTCCGAGGTCTGGATTGGACTCTGTGCCCTCCGTGTCCTCCGTGGTGGGCAAGTCAAACTAATTTCTGGTGTTGCTTACCGCCGCCCCATCACAAGGCTATCGGCAGGGTATTGCGCCCGCAGCGAGTCCATGTTGGACTGCGCCCATGAAACCAACAAAACCCTTTGTTGTTCGCTCAGTCTTGCGTCGCCGTGCCCCCATGTATACGATTTGAGCGGCATCGAGCCTTCTTTCACCATCTCGATGACTTCTTCAAACTTGTGGTTTTGGAACGCCAAACGCCGATTGGTGAACTCCGAGAAATTGAGTTTGCGCTTGCCTCCTTTCACGTGGCCGGCCAGCCAACCTGACACGGGCTGCACATTGGCGTACCAAGGATAGTGCGTCAGGTTGCTGTGGCAATCGTAGCAGGCCGGCTTGAGAATGGCCTCCACCTCTGCGGGGATGGGGTATTTGGTGGAAACGTGGTGCGTCTGGTTGTTCGAAAGATTGCGGGCGGGGCGGTAAAGTTGCGCCAGCACGAGCAGTGCCAAAAGGCCAAAAAGGGCAGGGCGGATGTATTTCTTCATGTCGCAAAGGAAAGCAAATCCGGGTATTGCATGGTGACACAGTGCAGCGAGCCGTGTTGCAAAATGAGCGGTCGGCAGTCAATGCCGATTATCTCACGGGTCGGAAAAATGGTTTTGAAAATGCGGAGGGCTTCCTCGTCTTGCCGCACTCGGTAGGTAGGCACCAGCACCGCGCCATTGATAATCAGAAAATTGGCGTAAGTGGCGGGCAAGCGATTCCCCTCCTCGTCGAAGCAGGCATCAGGCCATGGAAGCGGCACAAGTTGGTAGGGATTTCCGTCGAGGGTTTTGAAATTTTGAAGTTCCGATTCCATCTTTTGGAGCGCGTCGAAGTGTTCGTCCGAAGGGTCAGGGCATTGGACGTAGGCAATCGTGTCGGGCGAGCAGAAACGGGCGAGCGTGTCAATATGCGAATCCGTGTCGTCGCCTGCGAGATAGCCGTGGTGAAGCCAAAGCACACGCTGCAAGCCAAAGCACTTTTTCAGGTATGCTTCGATTGCTGCTTTGTCCAGGTGCGGGTTTCGGTTGGGCGAAAGCAGGCATTCGGCCGTGGTGAGGAGAGTGCCTTGGCCGTCGCTTTCGAGTGCGCCTCCTTCGAGCGCGATGCCGCCGTGTTGGATTTGGGCAGCGAACACACCTTTATTATAGAGGCATCGGGTAATGAGGTTGTCCTTGTCGGCGGGGAATTTCAGCCCCCAGCCGTTGAACACGAAATCCAAGACAAGGGGTTTGCCATTTTCCAAAATCGTGATGCCGCCGTGGTCGCGCGCCCAAGTGTCGTTGGAATCGCATTCGGCAAAAAGCAGGTTTTCCTGCACAGCATTTTTCAAAAGGCTTTTGGCTTCGCGCTCCTCTTGGCACACGACCAGCACCTTCTGGAAGCGGCTGATGGTTTCGGCGATTTGGACAAAGCAAGGCGTCACCTCATCGAGCACATCGGCCCAATCGGTGCCGATATGCGGGAAAGTAAGTTGGACGGTGCTTTGTGGTTCCCATTCGGCGGGAAGCCGGCGCGTGGGTGTGGTGGTGGTGGTCATTTTTACGAGCAAATTGGCGGCAAAAATAGGAAAAGTCCCAAGGGCCGGGGATAAGGGGATTGGGCATCCAAAACCTCGGCATCGTTTTTCTAATTGCAATCTAATTTGGATTTTTTGTTTTTGTAAAAAATTTGACCAAAGGCTTTGCTGGCAACAAAGCCGAATCTACCTTCGCCGCGTCTTAGTGTTCACCACACACCATGTTTTGGCAAGCCCCAAAAGCCGCCCGCCCTACCAGATTTACCGCAGCGTTCGCAACACCTAAAGCATTCCCCATGCTCAACCGAACCATTTTTGCGGCTTTCACTTTTTGTGGCATAATATCATTTCACTAAACTAAACTCATTTTTGTATGAAGTTTTTGCACACCCTTACCAAGGGCGGGTTGCTTGTGGCACTTTTGCTGCTCTGCAACTTCGCTATGGCCCAACGCACCGTAAGAGGCACGGTCACCGACGCTGAAGGCGGTGATGCGCTCATCGGTGCTTCGGTCTCCGTAGTCGGCACTACGCGCGGCGCGGCAACAGGCCCCGACGGCAGCTACTCAATCGAGGTGCCTGCTGGTGCTACCCAACTCCGTATCGCTTACACCGGCTACGCCGAACAGGTCGTCACGCTGGGCGCTTCCAACACGGTGGACGTGTCCATGAAGGC
>JBJXFT010000145.1:0-3172 GCA_046155725.1 Saprospiraceae bacterium | reverse complement strand
AATCCACCGTTTTAGAAGCCGATAGATAGGTCAACACCGCGTACATCGCCGTTTCAAAACCCAGCAAATAAGCTGCTGCTGAAAAGACAATGAGGTTGAAAATGAGGATGATGTCGCCTACCGAAAGACTCGATTTCCGGCTCAAAAAAATCGCCAGCACCTCCGTGCCATCCAAAACCGCCCCGCCTCGAATGGATAGGCCGATGCCCGTGCCCAGAAAAAATCCGCCGAAGGTGGCGATCAGCAACTTGTCAGTCGTGATGAGCGGGTAGGGAATGAACACGATGGCGAGCGCCAAAGCCGTCACGGCCAAAATACTTTTGAGCGCAAAAGAAGGGCTCATCTGACGGTAAGCCAGCAGCACGAAAGGAAGGTTGAGCAGCACAATCAGTGCCGAAAGCGAAAGCCCGGTGGTTTGCGAAATCAATAGGGAAATGCCCGTCACACCGCCGTCAATGAAACTGTTGGGGAGCAAAAAACTTCTCAGCCCAAGCCCCGCCACCACTACCCCTACTGCGATGAGCAAAGTGTCGAACAGGCCATGCCGAAGGGTGACCGACACCAAACGGAAAGCCTTGGCCACCCGATAGCGGCTCACTTCTTCGGGGCTGCAGCCGAGTTCGGCTTGGAGGAATTTTCGCAGTATGCGCTGGGTGAGGTTGCTCATTTCTGAAATTTTATCGCCCGATAAACTACCCCTTGCAAGCGCGGGCAGAAATCGTTACTGTCAAAATCGCTCCATGTACGTCGGCAGCACCACTACCTTATCATTTCGAATCAATACGAGGCGATATTGATCAGCATATTCTGTCCAACCCTGCGCCCCTTCTGGTGCTGGGAGTGCAATTTCTGAATCCATGCCTTTGGTGCGGATGCCATAACCAAACTGTTTAACTTTTTTCAGGTCAACACCTTTTGCCTCGGCCAATTTTTCCAAAATGATCTGGTCAAAGGGTTCAATATCTCGTTCCTTAGGCAGAAGAGTTCTATAAATCCCATAAAGGGCACAAGTCAAGTCAAACTCATCTATTTGGGCAAAACGGTATGTGGCGCAATTCGCACACATGTCAGCCCAAAAACTACTCATAGCATCCGTATCTCCGCCATCTGCCTTCATCAACAAGGGTTCTATCAACCGTCGAATTTTAGAATGCAGCTTAGGCCCGTCCGCGCCAGACTCGTGCAGAATGCACCAATGAACCGCGATTTCGATAGCCGATTTGCGATAGTTTATGTCTGGTTCATCTTTGCCTAATCCGACAAAATATTGAGCAAATCCTAAGTCATCACGCTTTTGCAACCAGTCATAGGTATCTGTAGAAAGATATTCCATTGGAAAAATCTAATTTTATCTGAAACCAGGATAATTGAAAAATTTTAGGGATTCGGTTTTATCGCCCGATAAACCACCCCTTGCAAGCGCGGGCGAAAATCAAGCTTCGTCAAAAAAGCCCGAAACCCTTTTTTCAAAAGTCCTGCGCGAAGCATCCCGTCACGTGTCCAAAGCAGCGCATCGTATAAACCAGCGTTCGAAACATATCCTCAAACTCCTCGTCCGAAATGCCCGATTTTGCCCGAAGCCGTTGGGCATGGGTGAATAGTTCGGCAATCAAAAAATTGGGCGTGAAAAAAGTGAGGTCGTTCCTCGTCAAAAGGATGCGCCGAGCTTTGGAATTGGCTGTGCGCAGGCAGGCATACAAGATGTTGGAATCTGGTACTACAAAACTCATGATTCATTGGCTGGGATAAAGCGCAACTTGTTTTTCTCCCACCATGCTTCCAAAGACGCTTCGCCCATCGCTTCAATTTCAGGGCCAAAATTGGCTTTCTTGACCAAGTACTCCAGGCGAATAAAATTGAGCCAATCCATAACGTGCTCTTCGTCCACCATCTCTCTATCAAGCGTCACGATGAGTTTTGTAGGTGTTTTTTTGATTTGGTAAGCAGTGTTTGCTTGCATGGCAGATGATTTAATTTTCCACAAAAATAGGTTTCCGGCCCAATAGCTTCTGTGCTTTTTTCTGTCCTTATTTTATCGCCCGATACACCACCCCTTGCAGGCGCGGGCGGAAATCGCTGTCCCCCAACTTGTTATTCTCCATCGTCGGGTAGGTTCGATTGGAGAGGAAGATAAAAATCAGGTTTTTGTCTGGGTCGGCCCAAGCGCAGATGCCCGTGAAGCCGAGATGGCCAAAGGTATTCTTGCCCGCCAACAGACTCATGTTTGCCGTCTGCGTCGCGTCCAATTCTTTCATGTCAAAGCCGATGCCGCGCCTCGTGCTGGCTGCGTAGCGGGTGGTGAACTGGCGCACGGTTTCAGGTTTCAAATATTGCCGCCAGCCGTAAGAGCCGCCGTTGAGCAGCATTTGAAAAACCTTGGCGAGGTCGTTGGCATTGGAGAAAAGCCCTGCGTGGCCGCTCACGCCGCCGAGCATGGCCGCGCCCATGTCGTGGACGTAGCCCTGCAGTTTTTGCCGACGGAAATAGCCGTCTTCTTCGGTAGGTGCGCAGCGCAGCGTCAGCCCCTTTTTCCAAGGGTTGTAGGTCGTGGTGGCGAGGCCAAGCGGTCGGTAGAATTCGCGGTCGGCAAACTCGTCCACAGGCGAGCCGCTGAGGTTATTCACCGCGCGGGCGCAGAGAAAAAGGTCGAGGTCGGAGTATTTGTAGTTCTTGTCTTCGCGCATCGGGCTTTGAAAAATCTGCTGCCACACCGTGTCCGCCCATTCGTTTTGCATAAATAAATCCTTTGCCACGGGGATTTCAAAACCGCGTTCGGCGGTGCTTTTGTAAATGCTGGGCGAAGGCATTTTTTCCGCCGTCAGCGTTTGCTGGTAGAAAGGAATCCAAGCCTGCAAGCCCGCGTGGTGCGCCATGATCTCCCGCACGGTCAGGTCTTTTTTGTTGGTCGTTTTCAATTCCGGCACATAATTCCCCATCGGCGCGTCGAGGGAAACTTGTCGGCTCTCCACGAGTTTCATCATCGAAATCGTGGTCGCTGCCACCTTAGTCACCGAAGCGAGGTCGTAAATCGTCTCGTTCGTCACAGCCTGTGCCTGTTCGTAAGTGAAGTGGCCGTAGGATTTTTGCCACACGATTTTGTTGTCCTTCGCCACGAGGATTTGGCAGCCCGGCGCAGCCCCCGTGCCCACCATTTCCGACACGATGCCGTCCA
>JBJXFT010000130.1:0-14334 GCA_046155725.1 Saprospiraceae bacterium | reverse complement strand
AGCAGCCGCAGCGAAGTGTAGTTTTTGATGTCGCCAAATTTCCACATCTCCAGCGTATCGAGCAGGTGCTTCGTCTCCCAAGGCTTTTTCCCCGCGATGTCGAGCATTTTCGGCAGCGGCAATTGGTTGATGAGCGAGCGGCGGCAGAGGTACGGCACATCGAACTCCTTTATATTGTGGCCGCACACGGCAAACTTTTCTGGGCTGTTGAAATGGCGGTCAAGCAAGCCGGCAAAGTCTTGCAGAACAGTGGCCTCCACATGGTCAGAGAAAGATTTGAGGCGCAGCACCGGCTCATTGCTGTCCGGTTGGCGGGTGAGGAATCCCACCGAAATGCAGATGATCTTGCCAAACTCGGAATAGATGCCCGCCCGGCCCTTGAACAGTTCGGCCATTTCGTCCTGTTCGATGTCGTCGCCCGGCCTTTTCAGCAGGTTGCGGCATTTCAGGCCCCAGAGTTCCTGCATTTCTTCGCTCAGGTCGTCGAATTCCTGCACACACGGAGCAGTCTCGATGTCGAGAAAGAGGATGTTGTAAATGTCGTAGGCATCAAAAGCAGACATGGCAAGGGAAAATTTGACCCGGAAAAACCCGGTGCGCCAAAGGTAGGGTATCCCCCGAATTTTGGGCTTGGCCCAATTTGGGGGAGAAATAATTTCTTAACACTTTTAAAAAAAATTGTTTCTGGGAATCAGGCAGTTATCAAGCGTTTCACTTTTTTTTCAAAAAAAACTGCCCACGGCAGGAGCAATAAAGCAATAAAGAGGGCGGTTTATACAGCATCTTTTTCAAACACAAGCCGCTTCAAAAAACGGCATCACGTCAACCAATTTTTATCACTCACCACGAAAGGCAGTCTATGACTCGAATTGGACATCACTCATTCATTCGCAAACCTTTCACTTTTTTTCAAAAATTATGAGCACACCCACCAGTTTCAATCAGCCCGCCACCCCAAACTACGGCAACAATGACGGCGGCAGCGGTCAAAAGCGCGTCACCACCATCATGGGCGTGGCCATCGCTGCACTTCTCGGCCTTTGCGTTTTCCTTTTGGTCAGCAAACTGAACACCGGCAGGCAGTTGGATGCGACCACCATGGAGCTTACCCAACAAAAAGACGCATTCACGGAATTGGATTCCAAGTACAACGAAGCCGTGACCCAGCTCGAGCAGCAGAAAGGCATCAATGCCGAACTGGACGCAAAAATTAACCAGCAACTTTCTGAACTCGAGACAAACAAGAACCAGATCGCAGGCCTCATCCGCGACAAGAAAGACTACAAAGGAGCCATCGCGGGCCTCGAGCGCCAGAAGAACCAGTACCTCGCCGACATAGAGGCGCTGAAAAAGGAAGTTGGCGTGCTCACGGAGAGCAACACACAGTTGACAGGTCAAAATCAGCAACTCACTACTTCGCTGAACGAGACCCAATCCAAGTTGCAAGAAGAAGGAACGGCCAAAGCAGCCCTCATTTCTGAAAAAACCGCCCTCGAAGGCGAGCGCAACCAACTCAGCAAAAAAGTAGACGTGGCTTCGGCCATCCGCGTCAAAGAGGTGGTAGTGAAGTCCGTAGACGTGCGCAAGAACGGCAAAGAGCGCACCAAGAGCAAAGCCAAAAAAGTGGACAAACTGAACATCTGCTTCATGACCGAAGCCAACGAAGTGGCCGAAGCCGGTGAAGAAACTTTCTACATCCGTGTGGTAGACCCCACCGGCGCACCGCTCGCCATCGAAAGCCTCGGCTCAGGTGTGGGCATGAACAAGCGCGACGAAAGCGAATTCCGCTACACCACCACCGCTACGACCAACTACACCAACAACGAAGTCCAAGTGTGCGGCGCATGGCAGCCCGGCCAGAATTTCGTGAAAGGCAAATACCAAGTTGAGATTTTCAACAAAGGCTATTTGGTGGGCACAGGCAACTTCAACCTGAAGTAACCCAATAAGGCATAGCAAGTAAGCAAAAACTACCCACGGCGGCGCGAACACATCGCGCCGCCGTTTTTTTGTTTTCAGGAGGAGGCCAATTTTAAGAAAAAACTACTTTTGCACCGAAAGTGTAGTTTTTACAAAAAGTCTTAGAAATGGTCGTCATAGCCGATTGCGGCTCTACAAAATGTGACTGGTTGCTCTCGCACGGCGGGCGCGACCAGCAACTCGAGAACACTGTGGGCTTCAGCCCCTTTTTCCACACCACTGCCGAAATTAGAGACATCATCGAAGACCAACTCTTGCCCAAAGTGCAAGCCGAAACGGTCACGGAAGTATATTTCTATGGTACGGGCGTACACGACCCACACCGCGCCGAGATAGTGTCAGCAGCCCTCAAAGCCGTTTTTCCCAAAGCAAAAGCCGAAGTAGAGCACGACCTCTTGGGCGCGGCACGCGCCGTGTGCGGGCGCAGCGCAGGCATTGCCTGCATACTCGGCACGGGATCGAACAGTTGCTATTCCGATGGGCTGAGAATCCTCGACAACGTGCCATCGCTCGGCTGGCTGCTCGGCGACGAAGGCAGTGGGACCCATTTGGGCAAAGCCCTGCTCCGCGCTTGGTTTTACCGCGAACTGCCCCCGGACCTCGATTCCGCATTCCAGAAAGAATATCCCGAAGGAGCGCACGCCATCAAAGACCGTGCGTATGAAAAAGGGGCAAACGCCTATTTGGCTACGTTCACCCGCTTTTTGGGCGACCACATCCAACACCCGTTCATTCAAAAATTGCTGTCAGAGTGCCTCGGCGAATTCCTCGACCGCCATGTGAGCAAGTACCAAGGCTATCAGTCTGTTCCCATCCATTTTGTAGGCTCCATTGCCCATCATTTTCAAGAAGTGCTGGCAAAATGTATGGACGAACGCAAGATGCAATTAGGAAAAATCGTGCGCAAGCCGATCTATCCTTTGGCGGAGTTTCACACAGGGACAGCGGATTGAATGTGCTAATGAGGGAATGTGCTAATGCGCCAATTCCCCCATTGGCACATTCCCCCATTAGCCCATTAGCACATTACCAAAAATGGCAAAAGAAATAAAAGACATAAAACGCATCGCAGTATTCACCTCCGGGGGCGATGCGCCGGGCATGAACGCAGCGGTGCGGGCCATTGTGCGCAATGCTTTCAACAACGACCTGCACATCTACGGCATCATGCGCGGCTACGAGGGGATGATTGACGGGAACATCAAACGGTTGGAAACCACGGACGTGAGCAACATCATCCACCGAGGCGGCACCATCCTGAAAACCGCTCGAAGCCAACGCTTTATGACCCCTGAAGGCCGCCGTCAAGCTTACGAAAATCTGGTGGACAACGACATTGACGCGCTCATCGCCATCGGTGGCAACGGCACGTTCACCGGGGCCATGAAGTTTATGGAGGAATATCCCGACATCCCCATCGTGGGCATACCCGGCACGATTGACAACGACCTTTTTGGCACCGATTTTACCATAGGGTTCGACACTGCGGTGAACACGGCGGTGCAGGCGGTGGACAAAATCCGCGACACCGCCGACTCGCACAACCGCCTCTTTTTTGTCGAGGTAATGGGCCGGCATTCGGGCTTTATCGCCCTGCACACCGCCATTGCGGGCGGTGCGGGCGGCGTGCTCATCCCTGAAGAAGACACTTCGATTGACGATTTGGTGAAACTCCTGAAGCGCAGTGCAAAACGCGCCAAACTGTTCAGCATCGTCATCGTGGCCGAGGGCAACCACATGGGCACGGTCTACGACATTGCCAAAAAAGTGGAGGACAAAATTGACATCTACGACGACATCAAGGTGACGGTGATCGGCCACCTCCAGCGCGGCGGCTCGCCCAGCACGCTCGACCGGGTGCTGGCTTCGGTAGTGGGCTTTGCTTCTGTGGAAGCGCTATTGGCCGGGCAAACGGGGGTGATGTTGGGCATCCGAAACAACAACGTGCATTACACGCCCTTTGCCGAAGCCATCGAAAAGCACAAGCCTTTCAACAAGGATATGCTGCGGATGGCGCACATTTTGGCGCAGTGAATCTGTGGTTTAGAATGGTTGAGAGGGGTTTAGATGGTTTAGAGTAATCGTGTTCTAAACCATCTAAACCCCTCTCAACCATTCTAAACCTATTCCTGTGGTTGCTCCCAAAGTTCAATCTTGTTCCCCTCCGGGTCCATCACCCAAGCAAATTTTCCGAACTCCTCCGCGATGGGCTCTCCCACGAGCGGCACGCCTTCTTCGCGCAGTGCGGCCACCAGCGCGTCGAGGTCTTGCACTCTGAAATTGATCATGAATGACGATTGCGAAGGCGCAAAATATTCCGCACCGGCTTTGAAGAAACTCAGGTTAGAGTAGGCTTCCGGGTTGGGGTCGTCTTTGTAGAAAAACTGCGCGCCCCAAGGCTCCAGATGGATTCCCAGATGCTTGGAATACCAAGCCCGCGTTTCTTCGAGGTGTTCGCATTTGAAAAAAATGCCGCCGAGGCCTATGACTCGTTTCATGATTCAAAATTTTAGTTGTTGTGCCGGGTATTATGCTGGGGAGTAGCAGCCATTCCTAAACCTTGGTTTGACGCAGGCTGAACCCCGCGTTCCCTCATGAGGCGAGCAAATGTATTTCAAACTCCGTCCTGGCGCACAAATTCATTTTGCTTCCCACAAATTCAAGTTTATTTGCCCGCCCAAAAACTGCCAAAAGTCATTTTCCGTAAGTTGGGCATCGCCCATTAGCGCACTCTTTATCAACAGTTTCAACCGTTATCTACCATGTCTAAGAAGCATTATTTCGACCCCGAAGACCTCAAAAAATTTGGCAACATTGGCGAGTGGCAAAAGTCCATGGCCGATAAATATTTCGCTTGGTACGGCGAAGTTTTCAAAGAAGGCGCGCTCACCGAGCGCGAAAAAGCGCTCATCGCACTCGGCGTAGCCCATGCCATACAGTGCCCCTACTGCATGGACGCATACACCACTACTTGCCTTGAAAAAGGCGCGGACGAAGAGCAAATGATGGAAGCCGTGCATGTGGCTGCCGCCATTCGCGGCGGTTCGAGCCTCGTTTATTCCACCCAAATGATGAACCACGCCAAGGAACTGACCATGTGAGAGTGGTGAGAGAGGTGAGAGGCGTGAGAGGCGTGAGAAAGCGAGAGGCGATACGCCCTCCACGCTTCTCACGCCTCTCACCCCTCTCACGCTCTCACGCCTCTCACCCTCTCACCTCTCTCACCCTCTCACCCTCTCACGCCTCTCACCCATGGGCATTCATCAAAAGACAAAGTCGCTTTCGGCAAGGGGCAGCGCGCTTTCTGATTCGTTTTTTCAACTGAAAGTTTTGAACGGAAAGGAGTTGACCGACGCGCATTTTCCGCTTTTTTCCGAAAAAATAAAAGAAGCGGGCTTCCCCGACGGTAGGCTCAAACCTACCCGCATCGAGATTTTCCAGGTCAACATCGGCAAACTCTGCAACCAGACTTGCGCCCACTGCCACGTGGACGCGGGGCCTGACAAAAAAGAGGAGAACATGGGGCGCGAGGCTTTGGAGAAGTGCCTCGAAATCCTCGCCCGCTACGACATCCCGACGGTAGACATCACGGGCGGCGCGCCAGAGATGAACCCGAACTTCCGATGGTTTGTGGAGGAATGCCGCCGATTGGGCAAGCACGTCATGGACCGCTGCAACCTGACCATCATCGTGGCGAACAAAAAATACCATGACCTGCCGGAGTTTTTTGCCGAGCATCAGGTGGAGGTGGTGTCGTCGCTGCCGCACTATTCAGCCCTGCGCACCGACGCCCAACGCGGCGACGGGGTGTTTGAAGACAGCATCAAAGCCATGCAGATGCTCAATGCCGTTGGCTACGGAAAGGAAGGCTCGGGGCTGAAACTGAACCTCGTGTACAACCCAACGGGGACTTTCCTTCCCGGAAACCAAGCCTCGCTGGAGGCCGAATTCAAGCGCCAACTGAAGCGCAAGCACGACATTGACTTCAATTCGCTCTACGCCATCACGAATATGCCCATCAGCCGTTTCCTTGATTATATGCTCGAAAACGGCCAGTACGAAACGTATATGCAGACCTTGCTCGACGCTTTCAATCCCTCGGCGGTGGCGGGCGTGATGTGCCGCAACACGATTTCGGTCAGTTGGGACGGTTATCTCTACGACTGCGATTTCAACCAAATGCTCGACCTGAAAGTGGCGGGCGGGCGCACCCACATCAACGACTTTGACTTGGCCGCGCTCGAAAGCCGCGACATTGTGCTCAACCAGCATTGCTACGGCTGCACGGCGGGCGCGGGGTCGAGTTGCGGCGGGCAGGTGGCGTGAGAAAGGGTTTGGAGGTTTGGAGGTTTGAGGGTTCAACGGTTCGCCAAGCAACCCATCAACCTTCAATCCTCCAAACCCTCGAACCATCCGTGAAGTCAATGGAGAATATCGAGACTTACTACAACACGCTGGCGCCGGACTACGACCAGTCGCGCTTCGGAAATTCCTACGGGCAATTCATCCATGCGCAGGAACGCCGCGCCCTTGCTCGGATGCTTGGCAAAACGCCCACCGAAGCAGTGCTTGACCTTGCTTGTGGCACGGGCCGCTTGCTCGGTTTTGCCCAAACGGGCTGCGACCTCAGCCCTCAAATGCTCGCCGAAGCGCAGCAAAAACATCCTTCCAAAACCCTCCTCGTTGCCGATGCCACGCGCTTGCCTTTTGCCGATGGCGCATTTGAGGCAGTTTTTTCGATGCACTTTTTTATGCACCTCGACCACGCTGGAAGCGTGGCTGTATTGGCCGAAGCCAATAGGGTACTGCGCTCTGGCGGGCGGCTCATTTTTGATTTCCCTTCGGAAAAACGGCGGCGGCTCACGGGCGGCCACCACGGCCAAAACTGGCACGGCTCGAATGCCTTTTCAGTGGCTTGGCTTTCGGAGTTGGCAAACGGAAGCGGCTGGCAAATCGTTGAAAGCCAAGGAATCTTGTTTTTCCCCATACACCGCGCCCCGGGGTTTTTGCGCCCGCACCTGCTGTGGCTGGACTCGTTTTTGTGCCGCTCGCTTTTGAAAGAGTATGCATCTTACGTCCTTGTTTGCCTTCAAAAAAAATGACTTTTTGGAAAGAAACAAAACGGCTCGCCCGTCTCTGGCTCCGCGTTTTCCGCGACTGGCGGAGCGGCGAAAGGAGGAAATTTGCCCGCTCCAAAACCGCCCCGAACGGGCTGGCAGATTGGCATTGTTTGTCCCTCACTCAACCCATCCGCCCAGGTGAGGCGTTGGAAAACAAATTGACCAATCTCGGGCTGGCCTGTTCGGCCATTGACGGCCTTGTGCTGCAGCCGGGCGAAGCATTTTCGTTTTGGGCGGCAGTGGGGCGGCCTTCGGAGCGACGGGGCTTCCGGCGTTCGCGCAACATCGTGCAGGGGCGGTTGAGCGCGGAAGTGGGGGGTGGGCTTTGCCAAGTGTCGGGCATCGTGTACCAACTTGCGCTGACTGCTGGGCTGGCTATCCGGGAGCGGCACGCGCACTCCATTGACATTTACACAGAGGAAGAGCGGGTGGCGCCGCTGGGCGCCGACGCGACGGTGGTGTATGGCTACAAGGATTTGCGCTGGGCCAACCCGCACCCGTTCCCGCTTGTTTTGCGCTTCGCAATTTCGCGCAGCGCGTTGACTTTCAGTGTTTTTTCCCAAAAAAGGATTCCCCCAAAAAACATCTTGTTCCGGCGGGGAAGGGTAGGGGAGCGGGAAACGGTGGAAACTTTGGAAATGGCAGAAGGGGGGAGCGAGCAGCTGCTTGCGGTGTCGGGCTACGGGCGGTTGTAACGTTGATGTTCAGTTTCGGGGAGCGCGGCACTACTTTTTCGGTTTGTAAAAAATTGCCTTTACGGGCAGCGCGAAGTTAGGCAGGGCGGGCGCGGCAGCGCAAAGGTCGTCGCCGGTGCAAACGGTCATTTGCCGGAGATTAGGGCCCGCGTATACATCTACCTGTTGGTGTTCGGGAAAGATTTGCCAAACCACTTGTACGCCAGCGTCGCGGTAATTGATCATTTTTAATTTCATGGCGTTGATCTGATCGCTGCTTGAAATCACCTCGATCAAAAATGCAGGCACTTCGTAAGCTTTTGGATCGGCAAGGGCATAGATTTGTTCTGTTGTCAGCCAAGCGATATCAGGGCGGCGGTGGTTGGCAAGGAAGAAGAGGTCCGGTTCGGAAATCAACTCGCCCTCTGCTTTGCCGCTTTGTTGCAATTGGCGAAAGAATATCTGCAGGTTGAGCAAAATATAAAGTTGAGACTTGTCCATGCTTCGTTTTGTCTTGACCACTGTGCCGCTTACCCATTCGTACTTATAGCCGTCTTCTCGGAAGAGGAATCGCTGCCGAAAGGTATCCCATGCGAGGGTTTTCGGCTGCCTGCCGACGGCCAACGGAAGCGTTGTGGTTTTTGCTGTTGATGGTTGCGCTGCTGTTGCTGGCATAGCATAATTTTTTGTGCAAACTTACACGATTGTTTCCGAATGCGAAGGCTGCTGCAAGCTGGCGGGCTTAATTGTTGGGCTTAACTTTTACTCGGTTCGTGCTACCTTCGCCGCCCCAAACCCCGAAGATTAAAGGTCAACGGTCAACGGCCAACGGTCAACACTCAACAGTCCTTCATGTCACAAATACTCGAATCCCAAGACATCCGCGCCCTCGGAAGCAACCTCGAACTACTCGCCAGCCAAGTGGTGGAGGGCTTTATCGTGGGGCTTCACCGCAGCCCGTTCCATGGTTTTTCGGTCGAATTCGCCGAGCACCGGCTCTACAACCCCGGCGAGAGCACCCGCAATCTGGACTGGAAGGTGTATGGCCGGACGGACAAACTTTTCGTGAAACGATTCGAGGAAGAAACCAACCTGCGTTGCCACATTGTGGTGGACGCTTCCTCGACGATGTACTATCCCTGGGACGAGAAGCAGCCCGACAAGCACAAGTACGCGAACAAGTTTTGCTTCGCCGCCCAATCGGCAGCCGTGCTGATGAACGCACTGAAAAGCCAGCGCGACGCTTTTGGACTCACGCTTTTCGACGACGATGTGCGCTTCAGCACGGGCGCGAAATCCAGCACGGTTCACTACCGGCTGCTGCTCTCGAAACTCATCGAGCGCATCGAAAACCCCCAACTCAACAAGCCCACCGACCTTGCCGCCAGCCTCCACCAAGTGGCCGAATCCATCCACCGCCGCTCGCTGGTGGTCATTTTTACCGACGTGATGGAAAACCCCGAGAAGGCCGAGGAAGTGTTTGCCGCGCTGCAGCACCTGCGCCACGCCAAGCACGAGGTCATCCTTTTCCACGTCACGGACAAGGCCAAGGAGTTGGATTTTGAGTTTGAAAACCGCCCCTACGTTTTTATTGACATGGAAAATGGCGAGCAAGTGCGACTCCAGCCCAATCAGGTAAAGGAATATTACACCAAGCAAGTGGGCGCGTTCACCGAGCAATTGCGCATGAAATGCCTCCAATTCAAGATTGACTTTGTGGAGGCCGACATTAACCGGGGCTTTGTGCCGATCCTCCAGACTTGGATGGCGAAGCGGGCGCGGATGGGGTGAACTGTTGACTTTTGACCGTTGATTGAAGCCTAAAATCCTTATTCAACGAATCCCTGAATAAACACCCTGCCCTAAATTTGCACAAAACTATTTTCGCTTATGAGCACAGCAGCCCGTATCCAAACAGAAGTCGTTTCGTTGCCCAGCGATTTGCAAGGCAAAGTGCTGGCCTATGTCGAATGGCTGAAATACCGCGACTTGGTGCAAAAAGCGACTCAAATGGCGACTGATTTGGGAGGCATCCAAACCTTTACAGAGGAAGATTCCTATAGCCTGTTTGAGCAAAGTGCGCAGAGTGATTCCCAAGAGGAATTGTCCGAAAAGACCGCCCTCGCTGAGCGCGTAAATGCTGCTTTACACAGGATACAGCTTGGCGTGGAGGGTATTTCCAATGAAAAAATGAAAAACCTTGTACTGCAATGAAAATCCACTCACTTTATTTTTCAAATACTAACTCTGGCTGGGAGGTACGTGAAGTTCAATTCGACCAATTGAACCTCATCGTTGGGGTCTCCGGCTCTGGGAAATCGCAGATGTTGAATGCGCTGTGGCTTATTCGTGGCATTGCTTTGGGGAAACCACTTTCAGGAGTAAAATGGAAAATCGTGTTTTCAAGCGAAAACATTAAATATGAATGGTCTGGGGCATTTGGGAAACTCCGTTTTTCCTCGGCAAATAGACCAAGTGCAGTTGAACAATCATCGAATACAGAACGTCTTGCAGTTATTGGCACCAATCAAAGCATTGAGAGAACTGAAAAAGGGTATGTGGTTATTAGCGATCCAGAATTGGGCTCAGATACAAAGCCAAAGCAAATTCCTCCAAAAGAAGCCGGAAATGGGCTGCTTTTTCAACTTTACAGCAAAGAATATGCATTTATCAATCGGGCTTTGCAGGGGTTTGAGAAAATGGTATTTCGCGACCACACGCTCTCTCAGGCGGATATAAGAGCCGATTTTTATAGAGTGCGATTGCCCCGCCCCTATCCCAGACTGGTTAAAGAAATGACTATTGGAGAATTGAGAAAAAGCGGGTTCAGTACATCAGAACGGCTTTTCATCGCGTCGAAAAACGAACTCGAGGAAGTGAATATGATAGGCGAACGCTTCAAAAGTATCTTTTCAGAAGTGACCGATTGGAAGATTGTGGAAAATCAATTCCATGGTGGGTACTCAAGTAATATAGAATATCAAATCAAAGTCAATAATAGCCGCGACTGGATTAAACACCAAGATATTTCATCTGGGATGCTCCGTATCCTGAACTACTTTGCCGAGGTTTATTTTGCTGATGAAGAAACAGTTTTTTTGATTGATGAATTTGAAAATAGCCTCGGACACAACTGCCTGCCCGTAATGGCCGAAGACATCTTGGCGCAAAGCACCAATCACCAATTTTTGATGACCAGTCACCACCCTGATATTATCAACGAGTTTCCAATGAAAACATGGATCGTGGTCAAAAGGCACAACGGGGCGATAGAAAACTTCCGGGCAGCAGATTTGCCTTTCAGCCGTACGCTGCACGAACCTTACTTGGCACTCATCAACCACTTCGATTCCCCCCAATCTTGACATGAACCTGTATTTTCTCGTTGAAGGGTTGACTGAATTCAAGGTTTATCCTATTTGGATTGAGTACCTCAGCTCCTCAAAACTTGCTCGCTGTAATTCTTACCTTGACGTTTCCACCAACCATTACTATGTGTTCAATTGCGAAGGCGCGGGCAAGATGGTTCATAGAAGTATAGCAGATGCGATCAACGAAATCGTGGCACACCCAGTTTTTGATTTTTTTGTAATAGTGATTGATGCTGAAGACAATGCTGTTTCAGAGAGAATGCAAAGAGTTCAAACGGCAATTCGAGAAGCTTCGGTTCAACTGCCGCCGAACTGTCAGGTGGAGATTCTTATCCAGCGGGTTTGTTTTGAAACTTGGCTTTGTGGACACACCGACCATTTTCTTACAGCAAAATCTTCTACGAATAAAAGCGTGCGTGAATTCATGGAGGACTATGACATGGGAAACCTCGACCCAGAGGCTATGCCAATTAACCCCAGAAATCGTACGAATTGTACTCATCTGACTATTGGGAAATACCACTCCACTTATTTGCACTGGATGCTTCACCCTCGGTATTCCAAAAGAAATGCTGACCTAATTATTGACACCCAGTACCTGAATCGGCTTGTTCAACGAAAAAACAAAACGCCATCACATTTAGACACTTTCGGGCAAATGTTGGCCTTCTTACAAAGGGTCAACCTTGCAGTTTAACCACCTCCTGACACAAATATCCACCATGCAAGAAGTATTCATCATCTCCGCCGTGCGCACACCCATCGGGAGTTTTGGCGGAAATCTGGCAGGCGTGTCTGCCACCCAACTTGGCGCAACAGCCATCCGTGGCGCATTGGAAAAAGCGGGCGTTGCCGCCGACCAAGTGAACGAAGTGCTGATGGGCAACGTCGTGAGCGCCAACCTCGGCCAAGCCCCCGCCCGTCAGGCCGCCCGATTCGCGGGAATCCCCGATTCTGTCCCCTGCACCACCGTCAACAAAGTCTGCGCCTCCGGCATGAAGTGCATCACCCTCGGGGCGCAGAGCATCATGCTGGGTCTGAACGACATCGTGGTGGCGGGCGGCATGGAGAATATGTCGGCCATCCCGTACTACCTGCCCAATGCCCGATGGGGCTACAAATATGGCAACGGCGAACTCGTGGACGGCCTCGCCAAAGACGGCCTCACCGATGTGTACAACCAAAAAGCGATGGGCGTGTGCGCCGACGCTACGGCGGTGAAATACGCCATCAGCCGGGAAGCGCAAGATGCCTTTGCCATTGATTCCTACAAGCGCGCGGCAGCTTCCACAGAGGCGGGCTTTTTCGGAGCCGAAATCGTCCCGGTCAGCATTCCCCAGAAAAAAGGCGACCCGATTCAAATCCTGGAAGACGAGGAATTTAAGAAAGTGATGTTCGACAAGATTCCTGGCCTCCGCCCCGCCTTCACGCCCGACGGCACGGTGACTGCCGCCAATGCCAGCACCATCAACGACGGCGCGTCGGCCCTCATCCTCGCCAGCGAAGCGGCGGTAAAACGCCTCGGCCTGAAGCCCATCGCCAAGATTCGCGGCTTCGCCGATGCCGAGCAGGAGCCGGAATGGTTCACCACCTCACCCACCATCGCCGCGCCGAAAGCCTTGAAAATGGCGGGCGTTTCAAAAAACGACATTGACTTTTTTGAAGTCAACGAAGCCTTTGCCGTGGTGACGATGGCCTTCGAGCAAGTGATGGAAATCGGTCACGACCAGACCAACGTGTTTGGCGGGGCCGTGGCGCTGGGTCACCCGCTCGGCGCTTCTGGCGCACGCATCGTGACTACGCTGAACAATGTGCTGCACCAAAAGAATGGCAAACTCGGCCTTGCCGCTATTTGCAACGGCGGGGGAGGGGCTACGGCGATTGTGATTGAGCGGGTGTAGCATAAATAGCGATCAATCGAATCGTACGTTTGCAGCAGCACAAAAAGTTTTAAGACTTAAACCGGGTTTCGTTTGGGCTGGACAAAGACAGAAATCGAATTGGGTCAGAGCCCGAGAATGATGTGAGTCCCCAGCCCTGTTTTCAACACTGCGAAACTGAACAGTTCAATGGGCGGCCGCGAGGCAAAGAGCCTGCGTTACGATGGTGGTTGCGGGGTGTTGAAAGGACGGCCTGTATTTTTCACCACCAAACATCAGCACTCATGTCAGTTCAAACAATTTTTTTCACCGGCGTAGATATTTCCAAAGACAGTTTGGCGGCAGCCTACCGCGTTGGCGGCCAGTGGCGCGGGGCGGAAGTGCCCAACGACGTGGACAGCATCCGGCAATGGGCTTCGGGCTTCGACCTGGGCTCTCAGCATTTCGTCCTGGAGGCCACCGGCCCGTACTCGGAGCGCGCGGTGCACGCCCTTTGGGAGTTGGGCGCCCGCTTTTCGGTGGTCAACCCCGCCCAGAGCCGGGCGATGTCCAAGGCTCTGATGCGGCCCAACAAGACCGACGGCCAGGACGCCATGACGCTCTGCCAACTGGGGGAAAAACTCCGCCCCAACCTGTACCGAATGCCCACAGCACAGCAAAAAAAGCGCAAAGAGGCCATGTCCGCCCTCGCCTCGCTGCAAAAGCAGGAACAACAGCTCAACAACCAACTCCACGCCTTCTCCTACCTGGTCGGCCCCAACCCCGTGGCGGTCGAAGCCCTGCGCTCGGTGCTCGCCTCCGTCCAGGCCGCCGTGCGGCAACTGGAGCAGGAACTGGCCCTGCCCGACGGCGACGAAGAGGCGGACAGGGCTGCCGCCCTTATCTGCTCCGTCAAGTGCGTCGGCACAAAGACCGCCCAGGCCGTCACTGCCCTCTTCGGCGGCCTGGGGCAGTTCCACTCCGCAAAAGCCTTCGCCCAGTTCTTGGGGCTTGCCCCCACGGAGTTCCGGTCCGGCTCTTCCGTCCGGGGCAAAAACTCCATCTCCAAGCACGGAAACGCCAAACTCAGGGCCCTCCTCTTCAACTGCGCCAGAAGCGCCATCCGGCACAACCCGCAGTGCAAAGAACTCTACGACCGCCTCATCGCAAAGGGGAAAAACGGCAGCGTCGCCTTTACTGCCGTCATGCACAAAATCGCAAGAATCATATTCGGCGTCGTCAGGTCCGGGGTGCCTTACGACCCCAAATTTGCAATTTGAAACTTTTTATTCCTTTCAAAACACCTCGTTAATCACAGTTCATCATTCGG
>JBJXFT010000125.1:0-5323 GCA_046155725.1 Saprospiraceae bacterium | reverse complement strand
AGTGCCTGCAAGGTCGTGCGGATGTCGTTGAACGCGATTTCTTGCGCGTGGAGACTGCGGCCAGAAGTCTGGATATGGTATTTGAGCATCTGGCTGCGCTCGTTCGCGCCGTAGAGCCGCTTCATGGCTTTCGCCCAGATGCGCCGCGCGACACGACCGATTACCGCGTATTCCGGGTCAATGCCGTTGGAGAAAAAGAAGGAGAGGTTGGGTGCAAAGTCGTCCACGCTCATGCCCCGCGAGCGGTAATATTCCACAAATGTGAAGCCGTTGCTCAGCGTGAACGCCAATTGCGAAATCGGATTCGCGCCAGCCTCAGCAATGTGGTAGCCCGAAATGGAAACCGAGTAAAAGTTGCGGACTTTCTGCTGGATGAAATATTCCTGCACGTCGCCCATTACGCGGAGCGAGAATTCTGTGCTGAAAATGCAGGTGTTTTGCGCTTGGTCTTCTTTCAAAATATCGGCCTGTACCGTGCCGCGAACGGAAGAAAGTGCTTTTGCTTTCAAGAGGTTGTACACTTCTGGCGCCAACACTTCGGCTCCTGTGATGCCAAGGAGTAGCAGGCCTAAGCCATTGTTGCCTTCTGGGAGCGAACTTTCCGAAAGTTTGAAACTTTCGGAAAGTTGGTCGCCACTTTGATAGTGGGGCCTCGAAAACCCGCGATGCTCATATTTCTCCTTCAACTTTTCTTCTACCAAAGCCTCCAAACCATTCTCCCGAATATACTTCTCGCATTGCTGGTCAATGGCCGCGTTCATAAAAAACGCTGCAATCGTAGCCGCCGGACCATTGATCGTCATCGAAACCGAGGTCTTGGGGTCGCAGAGGTCAAAGCCGGAATAGAGTTTTTTGGCATCGTCGAGGCAGCAGATGGATACGCCGGAGTTGCCGACTTTGCCATAAATGTCGGGACGGTAATCGGGGTCTTCGCCGTACAAGGTCACCGAGTCGAAAGCCGTACTCAAACGCGCTGCCGGCAATCCCGCAGAGACGTAGTGGAAACGCCGGTTCGTTCGCTCCGGCCCGCCCTCTCCAGCAAACATCCGCGTGGGGTCTTCGCCCTCGCGCTTGAAAGGGAACACGCCGGCCGTGTATGGGAATTCGCCTGGCACATTTTCCTGCAAACTCCAGCGCAGGATTTCGCCCCAGTCCTTGAATTTTGGCAACAGCACTTTCGGGATTTTCGTGTGGCTGAGGCTCTCCGTGTAGTTTTTTATGCGAATGTCTTTTCCCCGGACTTGATAGACGAACTCGTCGGCGGCGTAGCTGCTGCGTTTTTCTTCCCAGTTTTCAAGGATTTGGCGGGAAGAGCCGTCAATTCCGATGCCCACCTCCTTGAAAGTTTTGTCCAAACCGGCCAGCAATTCGGCCTTGTTCGGCAAGTTCGATTTTTCAATGGAAGTCATGGCTTGGCGCAGGGCAAACATTTCCCGCGCCACATTTTCCTGCCGCCGCGCCCACTCGTCGTACTTGCGGTTGTTCTCGGAAATTTCAGACAAATACCGAACCCGTGCCGGGGGGATGATGTAGATTTTTTCAGAACTGCCTGCCACCAGCGCATGTCCTGATTGAAGATCGGGATTGCATTTTTCCGCAATCAAATCCATGATCCGACGATAAAGTTGATTCACGCCCGGGTCGTTGAACTGACTGGCAATACAGCCAAATACAGGCATATCGTCCACCGATTTGTCCCAAGCGTTGCGGTTGCGCTGCACCTGTTTGCGCACATCGCGAAGGGCATCGAGCGCGCCGCGTTTGTCGAACTTGTTGATGGCGATCACGTCGGCGAAGTCGAGCATATCGATCTTCTCCAACTGTGTGGCCGCGCCAAATTCGGGGGTCATCACATAGAGCGAAACGTCGGAGTGGTCAATGATTTCCGTGTCGCTCTGGCCAATGCCCGAGGTCTCCAAAATGATGAGGTCGAATTGCGCGGCTTTCAGGATTTCGACCGCCGATTGGACGTATTTCGAGAGCGCCAAATTGCTCTGCCGAGTAGCCAGCGAGCGCATATACACACGCGGCGAATTGATGGAGTTCATGCGGATGCGGTCGCCGAGGAGTGCACCGCCTGTTTTTCTTTTAGAAGGATCTACCGAGACGATGGCGATGGTTTTGCCTCCCCCACCTTCGTCGGGGTCTGGAGAAAAATCGAGGAGAAAACGCCGCACGAGTTCGTCCACCATCGAAGATTTGCCGGAGCCGCCCGTGCCGGTGATGCCGAGGATGGGTGAGAGGGTGAGCGGGTGAGAGGGTGAGAGAGTCGGGCGGATTTCCTTTTCGTAGAGTTCGGGGTTGTTCTCAGCGATGGAGATGAGGCGGGCGACGGCGGAGAACGAACTTTCGGAAAGTTTGAATTCTGTCAAATGCTTCAGCTCGCCATTCATCGAAAACCCAATCGGGAAGTCGCACTGCTTCAGCACGTCGTTGATCATGCCCTGCAAGCCCATCGCCCGCCCGTCGTCGGGGTGGTAAATGCGCGCAATGCCGTAGTCATGGAGTTCCTGAATTTCGGAAGGCAAAATCGTGCCGCCGCCGCCGCCGAATATTTTGATATGGCCCGCCCCGCGTTCTTTGAGCAGGTCGTGCATATACTTGAAATACTCGTTGTGGCCGCCCTGATAACTCGTGATGGCGATGCCCTGCACATCCTCCTGAATGGCGCAGTCAACGATTTCCTGCACCGAGCGGTTGTGGCCGAGATGGATGATCTCTGCGCCGCTGCTCTGCATGATGCGGCGCATGATGTTGATGGCTGCGTCGTGGCCGTCGAAGAGGCTGGCGGCGGTGACGAGGCGGATTTTGTGGTGGGGGGCGTATGGTGCGGGCTGTTGCATATTAAGGTAGTCTCAGGTATATTTTGGTCGTTGTTTCATCCAGTTCAAAAACCAAACGATTGCTTTGAAGTAGGGCTTGAGCATGCCGTTTTCTGAGGCTAACCAAAATTCAATCTCGCGGTCAAAGGCAATTTGGGTCCACTGACCATTTGGATATCGTATCTCCAATCGCTTTTTGGCAAGGTCAATTTGGTCTTTTCTATATCCCATTAGTTTTTCATCATTCAAATTCAGGCGAAAATTCAGGTCATCCTCCACTTCGGGGTTTCCTGTGGTGGATTTAATTTCACCTGAAAGGGAGTAGGTGAGCAAATCTTCGGAATCCTGACGGGAGAGTGGGTTCAGTCTGGCAAGTGCAACTTCGCCATGTATTTTTCCCCTGATGAACACTCCTTGCGGATTCTTGCCTCCATCCGCTTTGTCGCAGTGCGGCTTCAAACCATGATTGCCGTTGCAAACGCCCAGCATATTCCGCCAGACTAATTGGAGGCTTGGCCGAGTTTCGCGGGAGAAGTAATGCTCGATCTCTATCTTGGGCTTTGCGCCTTTGCCCGTTTCTCGATCTGTGCTGATTCGCTTCATGCAGTATGCGCAGATATACCCTTGCTCTTTGAGCAGCGCTTCTTGCCAAGCAGTCTGAGGCCCAGTATAGGCAGATCCTTCGGTTTGGCGCAATTGGCGTAGCGAATTTGGTTCGCGCCGTTTTTGGATGTGCTTCATAGGAATTCGAGGTACGACATGATGCGTTGGATTTCCCGGTCGCCTTCTCCGCGTTTGGACAGCAGTTGGGCGAGCAACTGCTCAGCCTGTGGTTTGTCTCCCTGATCAATGAGGGCATAAATATCGTTGAGCTCCTTTTGGTACTGTTCCTCTAACTCAGGCACTTCAAAAACATCTTGAAGCAGCGAGTTGCTGTCGCGCCCTTCGGTGAAAACGCTTCCGCGCTCGACTTTGAAATCTTTCAAAATGAAAATGCTCTCTTTGGGGACTCCGCTAATGACCTGTGGCGAGTGCGTCGTGATAAAAAACTGCACATTCGGGAAGGACTTTAAAAGTTTTGGTATCACCTGACGCTGCCAAGATGGGTGCAGGTGCAAGTCCACCTCGTCAATCAGCACCACTCCTTGCACTTCATTTGCTTTTAACCCTAATTCTGGGTTCAGCATCAAACATCGAATAGTCAGGTCAGATACTAGCACCAGCAAATTTTTAAATCCATCGCTTAAGGTTTCTATTGGTTGATGCGCGCCATCTTCAAATTTCAAGCATACGGTTTCTCTTGTGAAGTCAAAATAGACATCAAGCACCTTCGGCACAAAATGCGCAATTGCTCGTTGAACAACGTCCAACTCCGGTAAGTCGCTCTCTTCTTTGTGTCTAATAGCTTGCAATCGAGAAAGTTCTTGAGTTTTATACCATTCACCCATTTCAAAGGAATACATAGCCTCCATACAAAGGTCATAGCCCCGAAATCGAGAGCCATATGTGCCGTCAAACTCCAAGGCGTTGCAATGACACAGCCTATCTGTAGTAAAGTAAGCAATTATTGGCAGAATGGCATTAGGTTCATTGTCCTTCACTTTTTGAGCCAATTCTTCAACTGCTATCTTGATTTCACTGGCATCTTTATTATAGGTTCTTGCAAACTTGCTCGCACTTTTGAGCGTGCGCTTCCACTTGATTGTTCTTTCGTTTAAACTGCCGATCGTAGATACTTCGGCAGGCGGTTTAGGCTCTAAGTTCTTGGAATATTTTGAGTAAAAAACGTCTTCCCGGCTAATTTTCACATTCGGAGTCCACCCACTGTTCATTCCCAAAAAAACGCCTCCCAATGACACTTTCAACGCTTCTAACAATGCCGTTTTTCCACTTCCGTTCAACCCTACAAATACATTGAGCTGGGGATGCAATTCTAACTCCAAATGCTCGAAGCAGCGGAAGTTGTTGATCTCGATTTTATCAATTCTCATAAAGTAGCGATTTTTAGAAATGAAAGCATTGAGCCGGGCTATCGGCGGCGACCAGGCGGATTTTGTGGTGGGGTTGGTAGGGCGCGGGCTGGGTCATGTGTATAGTGATTCTGCTCGGTCAGAAGCATGGGGCATTTGAGGGGAGAGTCGCGCAAAAGTACAAATTCCAACGCGCTATGCCCCACGCAGCATCCCCGCCAAATCAGGGCTCTTGTCACACTCGACAAGCGTTGCGGCCTGAGCCTGCAAAAAAAATCCCCCGCTCCCGACCCGATCCCGATGACTCAGGACAGGGCGGGGCGGGGGAATTTGTTGCTCTCTTCTCGTAGTCCGTCCCGTCCCAATTACTCGGGACGGGATCGGAGCCACAAGGTTCAGATTACTTCGCCTGGATCATCTTCTTGGTCGCCGAGTCGGTGGCTGTCTCCAGTTTGTAGTACAGGATGCCGGTGGTGCTCAGCAGCGCGCGGTCCAGCGCGATGCGGTTATCACCCTTGGCAAACTGCCCCT
>JBJXFT010000120.1:0-15677 GCA_046155725.1 Saprospiraceae bacterium | reverse complement strand
TTTGAGGAGCTGCTTATCGCAGGCGATGGGCCGGAACGGGCGGAGTTGGAGAGGTTGGCGGAGAAAGCCCCCGTGCGGGTGAAAGTGCTTGGGTTTCAAAGCCGCAGCCAACTTGACGAGATGTACGCGAAGTCGCATTTTGTCATTTTGCCTTCGGAAAATGAGGGCTTCCCGAAGGTGATCGCTGAGGCCGGGGCGCACGGCTGCATCCCCATCGTGACGGATGTTTCGTGCATCGGGCAGTATGTGCGGGAGGGCGAAAACGGTTTTTTGTTGGCTGACAACGCGCCCCAAACCATCAAGATCAATCTTGAAAAAATCGGCCTTGTGCGCAGCAGTTTCCCGTCGCTTTCGGGAGGAGCGTGTGTTTTGGCAAAGGCTTTTTCTTACGAGCGTTACCTGTCGCGCATCCGCGAAACAATGACCTTTTGAGTTGGTGATTCAAGCGGCGGCTTCGAGTCATCGCAAAAGCAAAAACGTCCTTTGTCGCGGGCTGAACCCCGCGCTCCCTCCCCCTCCATGCTGATTCGCCTATTCCTCCGATACCCGCTTCTGGCAATCCTGTTGCACATCGGGCTGGGGTATCTGATGAAGTCGCAGCCGATGGCGGTGTCCATCTTCTATGCCGCGCTCACGTTTGTTGCGCTTGTGGAGGTGGCTGCCACGCGCGACCGGGAGTATTTGGCGGCCTATTATGGGCTTTATATTGCGGGGATGGAGATTTTGAGCCGAATGTCGAAATCAGCCATTTTCTGGGAATTTGGGAAGTATGCCTGCATTGCTGTTTTTGGGCTGGGCAGCCTTTTCGGTACTGATAGGCAGCATCGCCCTTACCTTCTCTTGGCCTACTTTGCGCTTTTGCTGCCCGGCGTCATTGTGTCTGCCGCTTACGGGGGGATTGGGGAGGAGCGCATCCGAGATTTGGCCTCTCAATATTTGAGCGGGCCGGCAGCCTTGTTGGCTGCGGGCTGGTACTTTTACCAACGGCGTTTTGAGCAAGGGCGGCTACAGTATTTGCTGCGAGCGGGGGTGTTGCCTTCTGTGGCGGTGGTGACGCTGCTTTTTTTGGGCAAAAGCCTGTCGGAGATTGATTTTATCGGCGGTTCCAATTTTGATGCGAGCGGAGGCTTCGGCCCCAACCAAGTGTCGTCGGCATTGGGATGGAGCATCGTGCTGGTGGTTTTCGGGCTGCTGTTCAAAACCTCGGCGACGGGCTATCGCTTGCTTGATTTTGGGCTGTTGGCGCTGCTGGTTTTCAGGGGCTTGCTCACGTTTTCGCGCGGGGGCATGATGGGTGCTTTTGGGGCCATCGGGCTTTCGATGTTCGTGCTTTTCTTCCTTTCTGCGTCATTCCGCGTACAGATGAAGCGCGTTTTCCCCAGCATGGCAGGGGGTTTTTTGTTGCTGGCGGGAGTGGCGGTCGCTGCCAACAACCTCACTGGAAATTTTCTGCTGTACCGATATCAAGGCAAATCCACTTCGGAAGTCATTTTGGGCAGGAGCATTACCCAAAGCGAATACTTGTCGGGGCGAGAGGACATCATGAACGGCGAATTGGTAGCGTTTGTGGAGCACCCCCTCCTCGGCATCGGCATCGGCAGGGGCACTATTCTCAGAGAGGCGACTTACAGGAATCAATCCATCGCCTCCCACACCGAGTTTACCCGAATGCTGGGCGAACACGGCATCTTGGGGCTGGCGGCACTCCTTTGCGCTTTTGTCTTTTTTCCATTCCAACATTTCCGCCGCCTCCAAGACGACTATTCCCGCCAATGGATGCTGACCTTTTTCATCTTGTCCATATTCAGTTTGGCCCATAGCGGTTTGCGCATGGCCTTGCCGAGCGTGGCTTTTGGGCTTGCGTTTCTCTTCATTTTGCCCGCCAAAAAACCTTGAAAACCCTGCTCTACATCGGCAATATGCTCGCTGCCCACGGTGCTCCACCATCGGTCATGGCGACCCACGGTGTCTTGTTGGAATCGCATTTCAAGGTTTATTGCGCCTCCAGCAAGTGGAACAAAGTGCTGCGGATGCTCGACATGGTTGCCACTTTCTGGCAACGGCGGCGCGAAACCGATTGCGTCATCATCGCCGTGTACAGCACGCTCAATTTCTACTACGCTTGGTTCATCGCGCTGCTCTGCCGCCTTTTCCAAAAACCTTACATCGCCTATCTGCACGGGGGCAATTTGCCCGCCCGGCTCGCCCGCTCGCCCCAAATGTCTCGTGCAATATTTGCCCATTCTCACGCCAATGTTGCGCCTTCTGGCTATTTGAAAACCGCTTTTGAGCAAGCGGGATTCAAGGCCACGAACATCCCCAACTTTATCCAGATTGAAAATTATGCTTTTCGGCTGCGCCAAAAACTGCGCCCGCGCTTGCTCTGGGTGCGAGCCTTTGAAAAAACCTACCACCCCGAAATGACCGTCCGGGTTTTTGCCGAACTGCGAAAAACATTCCCCGAAGCCCAACTCTGCATGGTCGGCCCCGAGAAAGACGGGAGCATGGAAGGGTGCAAAAGGTTGGCTGCCGAACTGAGCCTCGAACAGCAAATCCGCTTCACGGGGAAGTTGTCAAAAGCCGATTGGATAGCCCTCGCCGCCGACTACGACCTCTTCGTCAGCACCACCCGCTTTGACAACACCCCCATCAGCGTCATCGAAGCCATGGCATTAGGATTGCCCATTGTGTCCACGAATGTAGGCGGAGTGCCTTTTCTTTTGGAGCACAATGAAACTGGCTTGCTCAGCCCCGACAGCGACATTCCTGCCATGGTCGAAAACATCCAAACCCTGCTCAGTTCGCCGCATTTGGCTGAAAGGCTCAGCCGGAATGCCCGCCAAAAAGCAGAAACCTTTGATTGGAAAGTGGTGGAGGTGCAATGGCTCGAACTTTTGAGCGATGTATAGTGCCACGGAACACGCCACGGTGTCCTCTTATTCGGTTGTCATTCCGCAGGAATCTGTGTACGCCACAGAATACGCCGTGATCACGGTGTACGCTATTCTGAAACGAGTTCCGCGACACACACCGCGACGTGTTCCGTGACGCGCACAGCTCCCGTCAGGAGGACAAACCGAATAAACGTGTTCCGAAGCACACACCGTAACGCACACGGATTCCTTCGGAAAGACAACCGAGTGAGCGTATTCCGAGGCGCGTTCCGATACGCGCCCCTTCCGCATGAACATTTCCACCAAAATATACGCCCACAGCCCAGTCTTCCTCCAAAACCTCGCCATCTCCGCCTATGGCTACTCTTGGCAACGCCGCCGTTTTGGCGGCATCTTCGAGCAAGAACTTCATGCTTTTAAAACCCGCGAGGCATTCACCGCCGAGCAATTCTGCGACTACCAAACTGCCCAACTCCGTCGCCTGCTGGCACACGCTTTCGAGACCGTTCCTCATTTTCAAAAAACATTCAAAGCTTCGGGCTTCAATAATTCAAGCCTCCAAAAATTTGAATTGCAGGACTTGCCCAGACTTCCCTTTTTAGAAAAAACCATGCTGCGGGAATTGGGTAAAACGGATTTGATTTCCCGAAAACGCGAACCCGGTGGGCAGTTCTTTGGCAGCAGCGGCAGCACGGGCACGCCCACCCAAATCCTCTTTTCGCAGCCCATGCACCAACGCTGGAGCGCAGGTTTCGAGGCTCGTGTGCGCCATTGGGCTGGCGTGACGCGCCACGACCCGCGCGGCATGATTGGTGGCCGCCGGGTGGTGCCGGAAGGCGCGGCCAAACCGCCTTTTTACCGATACAATTTTGTCGAAAAGCAAACCTACTTATCTGCCTACCACATCTCTGCCGCCAACACGCCCGACTATCTGGAAGGCATGAAAAAACATGGCGTGACCTACATGAACGGCTACGCGATGAGCAATTATTTCCTCGCCCGTTTTTTGGAAGAAGCCAACCTCGAAGCCCCGCAGCTAAAAGCCGTGCTGCCCAGCAGCGAAAAACTAACGCCCGAAATGCGGACCACTTTTCAGCGCGTGTACGGCTGCAAAACATACGATGCCTGGAGCGGTGTGGAAGCCTGTGGCCTCGTGTCGGAATGCACCTGCCTGCCCTGCCGGGAGGCGGGCCTGCCGGTAGGCAAGGAACATGGGCGGCTGCACGCTAATCCTGACATCGCCATTTTGGAATTTCTCGATCCCGACACGGGGCAACCCGCCCTGCCCGGCCAATTGGCCGAAGTAGTTTGCACCGGCCTGCTCAACTACGATCAGCCACTCATCCGATACCGCATCGGCGACCTCATGCGGCTTTCTGCCGAGCCATGCCCATGTGGTCGGCAAATGCCCGTGATTGAGGAAATTGTAGGCCGAATGGAGGACACGGTCGTTGGCCCCGACGGGCGGGAAATGGTGCGCTTTCATGGCATCTTCGTCGGCATACCCAGCATCGTCGAAGGACAAATCATACAGCACGACTTTGCAGATTTTGAGGTAAAAATCGTGGCGGCCAAACCGCTGACAGAAGCCGAACGACAACTCCTCCGCCAACGAATGGCGAGTCAATTGGGCGAAATCAAAGTCGAAATCGCCGAAGTCAGCCACATCCCGCGCGGCCCGAACGGCAAGTTCAAGGCTGTGATTTCCAACCTAAAAAGAACGGCGGGTATATAAGAGCCGCGCCTCTCAAATCTCTCACTCTCTCACGGCTCTCACGCCTCTCACCCTCTTGCGACTCATCACCGTCATCGGCGCTCGCCCCCAGTTCGTGAAAGCCGCCGCCGTGTCGCGGGCTTTCCGCGCATACCCGTCCATTGAAGAAAAAATCGTCCACACAGGCCAGCATTTCGATGCCAACATGTCGGACATCTTTTTCGAGGAAATGGAAATCCCGCGCCCGCATTTCAATCTCGAGATAAACAGCTTGTCGCACGGGGCCATGACGGGAAGGATGTTGGAGCGCATCGAGGAAGTGCTGCTTGCAGAGAAGCCCGATGCGCTTTTGGTATACGGCGACACGAATTCGACATTGGCCGGGGCATTGGCCGCCCGTAAACTCCACATCCCGATCATGCACGTCGAGGCCGGATTGCGCAGCCACAACATGGCGATGCCCGAAGAAATCAACCGCATCCTGACCGACCGCATCAGCGAGGTGCTTTTTTGCCCCACGGAAACGGCGGTGGCAAACCTGCGCCGCGAGGGTTTTGAACATTTCGGCTGCTCCATCCTGCAAGTGGGCGATGTGATGGAAGATGCTGCGCTTTTCTATGCACCAATAGCCGCCAAACGCACCAATCTGTTGAAAACCTTGGATTTGGAAGGCCGCGACTTTGTGCTTTGCACCCTGCACCGTGCCGAAAACACCGACGACCCGGAGAGATTTAGTGCAATTGTGGAAGCCCTCAACGAAACTGCCCGGCAAATGCCCGTAGTGCTTCCGCTCCACCCGCGCACCCAAAAATTGCTCGAAAAAAACGGCCTCCGGCTGGACGCGCTCACCGTGCCGCCCGTCGGCTATTTCGATATGCTCAGCCTACTGCAAAACGCCCGCCTCGTGATGACCGACAGTGGCGGCCTGCAAAAGGAAGCCTACTTTTTTGGCAAGTTCTGCCTGACCCTCCGCCACGATACCGAATGGCAAGAACTCGTGGAGGGCGGCTTCAACTTCCTCGTTGGGGCGGACAAGCGTTTGATCTTGAAAACCTTGGAGGAGGCGCTTTCCAAGGAATTTCCCGCCAAAAAAGATTTCTATGGGGGCGGGAAAGCAGCCACAAGGATTGCCGAAGTTGTGGCACAACTTTGAGCAGTGCCACTCTTGCTGACCAGCAAACATGAAAATCCTCATCCTCACTCAATATTTCCCTCCAGAAACGGGCGCGCCACAAAACCGGCTGTACGAAATCGCGCTGCGGCTGCACGATTTTGGCGCGAACGTGTCGGTATTGACGGGCTTTCCCAATTACCCAAAATATGAGGTCTTTGCGCCTTATCGCGGTAAATTTTACCAACGGGAATCCATGGAAGGGCTGGATGTACACCGCGCCTATATCTACGCACGGCCTGGCAAAAGGCTCACGAACCGTTTGCTCAACTACTTTTCCTTTGTGTTTTCGTCGCTTTGGGCAGGGCTTTTCAAAGTCGGCAGGGTTGACCTGATTCTCTGCGAATCGCCGCCGCTGTTCCTTGGTTGGACGGCGGTGTGGCTCAAGAGCCGCCACCGGGCGCGGCTTCTTTTCAACGTGTCTGACCTTTGGCCGGAAAGCGCGGTGAAGCTCGGACTGGTGAAAAGCCCGCTCTTGCTGAAGGCCAGCACTTGGCTCGAAGAATGGATTTACCAAAAGTCCGACCTTATTTCCGGGCAAACACAGGGCATCATATCAGACATCCAAAAGAGGTTTCCCAGCAAACCTTTCTTCTGGCTGAAAAATGGCGTGGACGCGACAGAGCTGAACAGCCGCCTCACTGGCAGAAACTGGCGCAGCGAGAACGGTTTTTCAGAGCACGACCTGCTGTTCTATTTTGGTGGGTTGATCGGTTATGCGCAGGGAATTGACTGCATCATCAGGGCGGCGGCGCAAGTGCAGGATTTGCCGCAGGCAAAATTTGTCATCGTCGGCGAAGGGCCTGAAAAAGAGCGGCTGATGCAGTTGAAACATGATTTGGGGCCTCAGAACGTTCATTTTTTTTCCGGTGTGCCAAAGTCCGAAATCGCCGATGTTATCCAAACGATGGACGCGGGCATCATTCCCCTGAAAAAACTTGACCTTTTCCTTGGTGCTATTCCGTCCAAGATTTTTGAAATTCTCTGCCTGAAAAAACCGCTGCTGCTCGGCATCGAAGGCGAGGCCAAAGAACTTTTTATCGAACAAGGCGAAGCAGGCTGGGCGTTCGAGCCGGAAAACTCCAGCCAATTGGCCACGCTCGTTAGGCAAATCGCCGCCACACCCGAAATGCTGCGCGAAAAGGGCGACAACGGCTACCGATATGTGCGCCAGCACTTCGACCGCCAGCAGATTGCCGACGATTTTTGGCAGTTTTTGAACCGCGAGCCATGACCCAAAAAGACATCCTCGAATGGGACATCGCCACATGGGCGAGGGCGTTGCGATTTTGGGAAGAGACGATTTCTGAAAAAAACATTGGCCTCAAAAATGGCCTCGAAATCGGCGCGCACAATGGCGGCATCAGCCTCTTTTTCGCAAAAAAATACGGGACAAAAATGGTGTGCAGCGACATAGGGCTTGCTTCAGAAAAAGCCAGAACCTTGCACTACGAAAACGGCGTGAACCATCTCATCGAATACGCCGAAGTGGATGCCACGGCCATCCCCTACCCCGATGGCACTTTCGATTTTGTGGTGTTCAAATCCGTGCTGGGCGCAGTAGGCCGCCATGGTCAAAAAGCCGAACAGCAGAAAGCCATCGCCGAAATGCACCGTGTGCTGCGCCCCGGCGGGGTGCTTTTTTTTGCCGAAAATTTGGGCGGCAGTTTGCTGCACCGTTTTGCCCGCCGTGTTTTCGTCCGATGGGGAAAGTCGTGGCGGTATGTGACACTCAACGAATTGGACAACTGGCTTTCGATTTTTGAAAAAAAAGAAACGCGCGCCACCGGTTTTTTTGCGGCCTTTGTGCCGCGCCCCGAATGGCTGAAAACCATCGCCGCTCATCTCGACTTGCTTTTCTTTTTCTTCCCAAAAAAGTGGCGGTACGTTGCGTATGGCTACGCCCGAAAAGGAATGATGAATGGAGGGAATGATGAACGATGAATGGCCGAGCGCGACAAAATTCATCATTCCCCCATTCATCATTTATCATTCAAATAATGTCTTTCTTCTCCCATCCCTCAGCCATCATTGACGACGGCGCACAAATCGGCGAAGGCACGCGCATCTGGCATTTCTGCCACGTCTCGGCGCAAAGCGTGCTCGGCCAAAACTGTGTGCTGGGCCAAAACGTGTTCGTTGCCAACGGTGTGACCCTCGGCAACGGCGTGAAAGTGCAGAACAACGTGTCCATCTACACGGGCGTGACCTGCGAAGACGACGTGTTCCTCGGCCCCAGCATGGTGTTCACCAACGTCGTCAACCCGCGCAGTTTTGTGGAGCGAAAAACCGAGTTCCGCCCCACGCTCGTGAAGCAAGGGGCCAGCATCGGTGCCAACGCCACCATACTTTGCGGGGTCACGCTGGGGCGGTATTGCATGGTCGGTGCGGGTGCGGTGGTCACGAAGGATGTGCCGGATTTTGCGCTGGTAGCGGGCGTTCCCGCCAAGCAGATCGGCTGGGTCAGTCGGCTCGGGCATCGCCTTCAACCCGATTCTGACGACAAGGCCAGCTGCCCAGAAAGCGGAGAAAACTACTATTTTTTAACTATGAACGAGGAACTATGAACGAGGAACTATGAACACCGAGCGCGGCAAGCGTTCATAGTTCCTCGTTCATCGTTCCTCGTTCATAGTTCCTCGTTCATAGTTCCTCGTTCATCGTTCCTCGTTCAAATTTTCTCGTTCAAAAATGAATCATACTTACGTCGCCATCATGGCCGGAGGAGTTGGCAGCCGGTTTTGGCCCGGCAGCCGCGAAGCCCGACCCAAACAATTCCTCGATATGCTTGGTGTGGGCAAGAGCTTGCTGCGTCTCACATTCGAGCGTTTCTTGCCCATTTGCCCGGCCAGCCATATTTTCATTGTCACCAACGCTGCTTACCGCGCGCTCGTCCGCGAGCAGATACCCGAAATCTCGGACAACCAAATCCTCTGCGAGCCAAGCCGCAACAACACCGCACCCTGCGTGGCTTGGACGGCGTTCAAACTAGCCGCCCTGGACCCGAAGGCCAACTTCGTCATCGCCCCCTCCGACCACATCGTGCTGAAAGAAGCGGCGTTCTTGGAAAAAATCCAGACCGCGCTCGACTTCGCCGCCGCCCGCGACGCGCTCGTCACGCTCGGCATTCAGCCCTCGCGCCCCGACACAGGCTACGGCTACATCCAAATGGACAAAGAAGCCGCGCCCGGTATTTTCAAAGTCAAGCGTTTTGCCGAAAAACCCGGCCTCGCTACCGCCCAGCAATTTGTCTCCTCTGGCGAATACCTCTGGAACGCGGGCATTTTTATCTGGCGCGCCGAGAGCATCCTCCGTGCTTACCAAGCCCTTTCGCCCGAAATTTTTTCCATTCTGGAGAATGGCCGCAATGTGTACAACACGCCAGACGAACAAGCATTCATTGATCTTGCCTATCCCGCTACTCCCAACATTTCGGTGGACTTCGCCATCATGGAAAAGGCAGAAAACGTGTTCACCTTGCCCGCCGAGTTTGGTTGGAGCGACCTCGGCACTTGGGCCAGCCTCCACGCCGAATACCCAAAAGACGAGTACGGCAATGCGCTGCAAGGCAATGTCGTCGCGCTGGATACGCACGACACGCTCGTGCGTATTCCCGAAGGCAAGCTTGCTGTGGTGAAAGACCTGCGCGACTATATCGTGGTGGACACGCCCGACGCGCTGCTCATTTACCCAAAATCAAAGGAGCAGGAGGTGAAGCAGGTGACAGGGATGGTGAAGGATAGGTTTGGAGAAAAGTATTTGTGAGAAGGGGTTGATAATTGATTGCCGATTATTGATTGATGGTTGCTGATTTCACAAAGGCTTGGCAACCTGCTTGCTGTGAAAAAAGATAACCACGTTTAGTACTTAAAGCGGAGCAACCCGCCACAAAAGAGAAAAAAATGTCGCTTTTGGATACAAAAATCAATTTTCATCAACCCTGATAAACTTTCATCAATCCTTATCAACCAATATTTATTCAGGGTTTTCCCCAGTCCCCCACCCAGCCTTAACAGGTCAAATCCTGATTTATAAAAAAAATATCAGCCAAAATTTTGGGCGTTGTTAACATTGCCTATTTTCGCACCACTAAATCGTTTTAATCAGTACCCTTTCTCTTAATCCTTTGTACTTGTATAGTCCCGGCAGTACGTTTTACAATTTAAACAGCAGTGTCGGATGAGTCCTTTCTCCTCAATCAGCGTACACCCTGAAATCCAAGATGGAGCACCTGTTTTTAGCGGAACCCGCGTTCGTGTAGAAACATTTTACGACTTCCTTCGCGTCGGCGTGAGCGTCAACGAATTTTTGGACGAGTTTCCGTCCATCACCCGCGACCAAGCCTTGGAAGTGTATGACTTGGTGAACCGCCAAGTCACGCCCGATCAAATTGCCGCCCTTGCCGGGCCGCAATCAAACATCCTACCCGGTACGGGTCGTATGTTTGCATCAGCGTGACACAGCATTCATCAATCATTTTTACCGCCGACAAAAACTCTGAACCTGCCTCCGAAAGGAGCGGTTCAGAGTTTTTTTTATCCCCCAAGAATCATCCGCGCAGCATTCCGAATTCCGAATTTTTATCCGCCGAAGCCTTGGCGAAGGAAGTCCGAATTCCGAATTCCAAGGTCGCCCTCGTCGCCAGCATCGCCTGGACCTTGTGGAATTATCGCCTCGAACTTATCCGAGCATTGGAATCTGCCGGTTTTGAAGTCCTGCTGTTTGCTGCCGACGATGCCTCGCGGCCAAAAATAGAGCAACGCACCCGCGCCCAATTTTTCCCGCTCCGCCAACTCTCCCGCCGCAGCCTTTCCCTGTTTCAGAACCTGAAATTCCTTTTTGAAATCTTCTTTGCGCTGCGCCGCCACCGCCCCGACGTGGTTTTGTTTTTTACCATCCGCCCCAACACTTTGGGCAACCTCGCTGCTGCGACCGCCGGGATTCCCAGCATTTCCACCATCGAGGGCATGGGTATTGCCGGCACCTCGCAAGGTTGGCTCCGGCGGCTCACCAAAATGCTCTACCGCTTGGCGTTCCGCCACGCGAGCAAGGTGATTTTTTTGAACAACGACGACCTCCAAGAATTTTTGCGCCAGCAAATCGTCCGCCCTGAAAAAGCCCTGCTCGTGCACGGGCCGGGCATTGACCTCCAACATTTCGCGCCGCGAGAAAGGGAAAAAACTTCAAAAAAAACCGTGTTCCTTTTTGTCGCTCGGCTGCTCTCGGAAAAAGGAATCCGCGAATTTGCGGAGGCAGCGCGGCTTTTGAGGAACAAAGGCGCGGCGGCGGAATGCCGCGTTTTGGGCAGCACGGATTCGGGAAATCCGACCACGATTTCTGATGCAGAACTAGAAGGCTGGGTGCGCGAGGGCATTTTGCAACACCTCGGGTTTTTGGACGATGTGCGCCCCGCCATCGCGGAGGCCGATGTGCTGGTGCTCCCCTCATACTATCGCGAAGGGGTGCCGCGCTCGGTGCTGGAAGCGATGGGCATGGAAAAACCCATCATCACGACCGACAACGTGGGCTGCCGCGACACGGTGGAGGAGAGCAAAAATGGCTTCCTCGTGCCGCCCCGCAATGTCGCTGCACTTGCAGATGCAATGGAAAAAGCCATAGAACTCACGCCTGCCCAGCGCGCCGAAATGGGTCGGCACAGCCGTCAAAAAGCCGAAGCCGAGTTCGGCGACAAGTGGGTGCTGCCGCGCTATTTGGCGCTCATTCGGGAGGTGCTGGGGGAATAACTGGTGAAGTGCGCAACGATGTGCGTCCAGGAGGCCTTAATAGAGCACGGGTGAACCTATCCTCGCCTCGGCAATGGCGGCGGACCTAAATGCAGCTGCATTGAAGCATTGAATCCCTTCTGTCCGTCGGCGCTCAGGGAATCGCGAATTTTCAAGGAGCCCGTTCCCTTGGCAGTGTTGCCTTGAGCACCCAGTTTTGGGTCACCGAAAATTCCCGTAGCGATATCGAATCCCAGCGAATAATATACGGACGGGTTCTTGGTACGAGCTGCCGCCACGATTGGATTCTTTTTTGCTATATCCGCTCCGATGGCCGCGAATTCTAAGTTTCTATTCCGCTCCAAGGAAAACGCAACGGCGCTTTTAAATCCAATCTGTTCAGCTGGTTTCAGCGATGCACACATTTTGTCTTTACCGGGGCCTGGCAAAGTATGCCCTTCCGCCGCGGCCATTCCGATATCGAATCCCCGACGACTGGGGCCCTTCGGTTCCCGATTGCGGAGCACTATGGCTAAGGGGTCCTGATTAGCGATAATTTCTCCTTTGGCCGCAAGAACATCCTCTGCACTTGCCGTCGGCCCCTGCGCCTCCACCTCTTTTTTGCCGGTCGTTGGGGCCTCGATTTTGGGTTCTTGATTAGGGCTTATTTCTTCGGTTGTGTTAACTGCTTCCTTCTGCTTGTTTGGGTCATTCTCGGCTATCTGTTCCATTTTTGGCAGATTCGGATCAATTGCATCAGCCTGTTTTTGGGTCCAGTCTTTACTGGCTAAATACCAAGCAGAGATGCCAATCAAGCATACTATTCCCGCAGCAATCCATACTCTGTTGAAAGATCTGCTGGAAGCAATCTTGTGCCCTGTATTGTTTTCTTCAATTTTGTCTACTTCATTGGTAATAGTTTGTATTCCGGCAATCACCTTACTAATGGCCAATTCGTATTCTTGTCGGGAAATTACTCCTCTCAGCTGTTCCTGTTTAAGACCTTCCCATTTTGCTTTAAGCATTAAGGCGTTATCGTAATCCCGACGTTGTTGGCTAACAAGTCCGGAAATCAGGAAATCCAGCGCATCTTCTATTTCTCCTTTGTGGAGATGGGAATGGATTTTTTGTTTAATCTGCTTGGAGGTCATCTTGTTTAAGTTTAGGAAGTTACTGTTTTGTGGCTTTCGGAGGCAAGGGCTGCGGGTTCAGGAACGCGAACGACGCTCGGGTAAAAATGCGCCCGGATGCGAATGCGGATAGGCCAGAGATGGCCAGCGAGGGGTCTAAAAATTGCTGACTCAAATACCCGCCTGCGATGCCGCCGACGGCAGCAATGGCAATTAGAACAAAATGCCAAGGTTCGGGTCGTGGCCCGCCGGCAATTAGCACGATAGGCCACGGGTCGCCGGGCGGCGGTGGTACACCTGGATTCTTGTGGATGTGAATGAAACGAGGCTCATTACCGCAGATGCCCATGATTGCATGGAAAATAATGCTTGAAAACATGATTCAATTTGATTTAAAAAATTGATGAATGAAATGTAAAATAACCACCCTCCATTTTCACACTAAGAAGGGTTTTTTATCCCTCGAAGGACCACACAAGATCGTACCATCCATGCCATGAGCCATCGAAGAAACTGTTCCCTGAGATAACTTCACCCTGCCGTACTGCCCATACCTCCATGTGACCTTCATTCCTTGAAACAGCGGCTAAATGACCCTTCTGTCCGAACTTCTTGTCTTTACCCAACGGGAACCACCCTTGCCATTGGGATTCAGCCGGATCGTCCAGCATAATTCCATCCTGTCCCACCGCCCACAATTCCATGCGATCTGGGTGTCGCGAGACCGCTGCAAAAGGGGTTCCTTGATTGAAGGTGGCACCGCCTGCTTCGAACCAACCTCGTTTGGTAGTGCCCTCAAACCAGAAATCCCGAATGTGATTGTGCATATCGACTGCAAATACGTGCATATCGTTGTTGTCTTTCTTGACTACCGTCGCCAAGTGGGTGCTTGGATCGAATATCTCGCCTTCCAGTGGATACCAACCTCCCCAAGGAGACGAAGATGTGCCGTCAAACCGATTGCCAAGAATGGCTTGGTGGTCGCCAACTACCCAGACCTCCATATGGTCTGAGTTTCGGGAGACAGCCGCAAGGTGAACGCCTACCGTAGGGAATTGAGCCCCCCCCAGCCTTTCCCAGTTATTCTCAGGCCGCCATTTACCATCCTCAAACCAAGTGTGGCGTACTATACCATCCGTATCGACACCATAAATTTCCATGTGCTCAGAGTGCTTGGAAACTACGGCAAGTGGAGAGCCTGCTGGGAATTTCGCGCCGGGCAGCGCATACCATTTTCTCCACCTCTCCCCATCATACCAGATTCCGCGCACCATCCCATCCTGCCCCACGGCCCATACTTCCATGTGATTCGAGTGCCGCGAAACCGCTGCCAGGTGAGCCTCGCGCTGAAACAACTCGCCGGCAAGCATATACCATCCCTGCCACCGCTGGTCTTGGAAAAAATTGCCGCGCAGTATTCCATCTCCCCCCACAGCCCATAGTTCCATAAGTTCCGACTGCCGACTGACTGCTGCAATATTGGTTGCTTGATCAAATTCATTCCGTCGACGGTGGGCTATCCGGAAGGTTAATTGCCACCTTCCTTCGTCGCCGCCGTCAATTTCCAGGACTTTTTCCTTCATTGATCCCTCGGGGATTAGGTCGGAACCATCTAATCTAAGTTCTTTTGTCCCAACATGGTCAGCATCGGGCAGGCTGACCGCACTTTTTACGGCATCAAGTAATCTGTCAACTCGTGCTTGTCTGGGTAAGGTAAGCGTCGAAAGGAGGCTTGCTGCTGCAGCTGCTTCCGCCAATCCACGATACGTATCCGGTTTGCCAATGGCGTCTTCCTCCATCATGGAAATGATAAAACACACGTCATTTTCATTTGCAATGTTTGTGGCGTCCTCGTCCATTCCCCAGAACGGTTTGTCTCCGATGATTATGGGATCGTCTTCTTCATCGAAATTTTCCCACGTGCCGTAGCGAAAGGTTCTGACATTAGGTAATCCTGACGTGATTGGTCCCATGGTCGCTGAGGTCACGAGTACGAAAGCCTCGTCGGATGGCGAAGGCTCATCACTTTCTTGGAGGCACTTAACGGAATATAAACGGATTGAAAAGCTCATGATGTTTTTTTTGAAAATTAGGTTTTTGTGACATTACTGCGTTTGAAAGACGGCTGATTTCTTCAAGGCAGATTGTTAGGCGTAGCAGGCTGTAAATTCTGCTTTCTGGTGAACGTGGGAGTAACAATCGCAGTTTCACCAGGCCCGGCGAGTTGCGTTACCCGGCGAGTGAAAATCACACTTTCACCGGCTCCACTTTCATAAAGCAAAAAGTTGTCTGATTTCTTGATCTCGATCGGATCGCCCTCTATGAGTAATATTATTCTACCCACTGGGGATGCTGTTGTTCCTTTTTGGACTAATCGTGGATTGACTGTCGAATAAGGTGACAGCACACCTCCTGACATCTTCGCTCTTGGTTTCGAATCGGAATATACTTTGTGGGGGTCAAAGGAAAAGTCTTTCGCTCCTGATGCCTTATTCTGAATCGAGATAATTCTGAAGGTAACAAAAAGGCCTTGCCCGGCAAAGGTTTTGATAGGAAGTAAGCCGCCTGGCGGAGGAGGAGTGTCAAATTCACTAAAGACCGCAGTTTCTTCGTACTCGATAACCACAGTATTGTCTATCGGGTTACAACCATCACAACCACTCAGCCCTAATATCAAAAGGGTAACTGGTAGTATTACTGTAATCAATAGCATCAACCCCTTATGCAGGAGGCCTTGTTGAACATTCAATTTTTTGGCGTTCATTGCATTTGATTTTTAAATTTCCCTACTCATAAGGCTTTTCGGTTTCGCCCCGTTTTTGAAGTGGTCGCTGGTCTCCACTGTTATATTTTTTTCAGTCAAAAATGACTGTCAAGAACCGCTAACTAAGCGGTCGCCGAATTTTTAAACTTGTGTGGGTGAAAATTAATGCTGCAAAGATTCAGCTACCTGCGTTCATGTCACAATACCGCAATCATGTGAACTGTCATCTCATTTCTCTTTCAAATAAGCTTTGGCTACCGCCTCACTCGCAGAATGTACGT
>JBJXFT010000112.1:0-4956 GCA_046155725.1 Saprospiraceae bacterium | reverse complement strand
TTTCGCTTTGCGCGGACAAGGGGGGCGAGAAAAGTGCGAGCAGGAATATGCTCAGCAGTGGTATCAATTTTTGAGTCTTCATGATGTACAAATGATTTGATTGTGAACAATGTAGGGCTTGGATGGGCTGGGAATGAGAGAGTTTAAGCAGAAGGCGTTAAAAAATGGAGGTTCGACTCAAAGCCGAACCTCCAATCAGGAATAATATCACTTCGCTCCCGCCACCCAACGCTCCACCTTCCCTTCCAGCACCGTGAGCGGCAAGCACCCATCCTCCAGCACGATTTTGTGGAATGCCCGGATGTCGAATTTCGACCCCAGCGCCTGCTCGGCCTTGGCGCGCAGGGCGCGGATTTTGAGTTGGCCGACTTTGTACGAAAGTGCTTGCCCCGGCCACGACATATAGCGTTCTATTTCCGAAACAATACTGGCTTCTGATTCGGCCTCGTGGTCGAGCGAATATTGGATGGCGCGTTCGCGGGTCCAGCCCTTGGTGTGCATCCCGGCATCCACCACGAGGCGGATGGCGCGGTGCATCTCGGCACTCAGCATCCCGAAATATTGGTAGGGGTCTTTGTAGAGGCCGAGTTCCGAGCCGAGCGATTCGCAGTACAAAGCCCAGCCTTCGCCGTAGGCGCTGTACCACAGGGTGCGGCGAAAGTCAGGCAACTGCGCATTTTCCTGCTGCAAGGATATTTGGTAGTGGTGGCCGGGGATGGCTTCGTGCAGGAACAAATCCTCGTCGGAGTACAGATTGTACTCGCGCACCTTGGGGATGGGGACGTAGAAAGTGCCGGGGCGGGTGCCGTCGAGCGAGCCTTGCACATATTCCGCGCTGGCCGTTTTTTCGCGGAATGCCTCGGTGCGCTTTACCACGAAAGGCGTTTTTGGCACGAGGTCGAAGAGTTTTGCCAATTGCGGTTTCATGGCCTCATGGATTTTGTTGAAGTTCTCGATGACCTGGTCTGGCTCCGTGAACGGCATCAGTTCCTTGCGCTGGCGCACATGGTCGAAGAAACTTTTGAGGTCGCCGGTGTAGCCCACCTGCGTTTTCACCTTTTCCATTTCTTGCGAAAGCCGGGCCACCTCTTGTTCACCGAGGTTGAAAATCTCCTCGGCGGTCATGGTCGTGGTCGTGTAGGTGCGGATTTGGTGGGCGTAATATTTGTCGCCGTTCGGCACGGCAGAAATGCCCGAGGTGGCGCGGCAAACGGGAAGGTATTCGTCCTTGACAAACTTGTGCAGGCGTTGGTAAACGGGGATGATTTTGTCGTTCACCATTTGCCGATAGGCCGCCGTGAGGCGTTCGCGGTCGGCGGCGGGAAAAGCTTTGGGCAGCATGGCGATGGGCGAATAGTACAAGTGCTTTTCGGCGGGGCCATGGTCGAAGGCGGCCATTTGCGGCACCATTTTTTCGGCCAACACTTTTGGCAAAACGTAGCCTGCGGCCATTCCCCGGCGCATATTGGCGATGGCCGTGTCGCACCAAACCACGAAGCCGTCTACGCGGCGGAGCCAGTGGTCGTAGTCTTGCACGGTTTTGAACGGCTGCCCCGAAGTGCCTCCGGCCAATTGGCCCATCATGAGCGGCAGGCAGTCGAATTGGTTGATGGGCAGGAGTTCGGTGGCGAACGAGAGGTCTTCGAGGTTGATGTCGCATTCCCAGAGCAGGATGTCGTAGCCGATGCGCTGGTTATCGGTCAATTGGGCGCGGTCGTAGCCCTGCAAACGGGTTTTGTATTTGCCATAAAATTCGCGGAGCGTGCTGCGGTGGGCCTGCGAGATGGTGTTGGGCAGCAAATCGTTGTAGCGTGTGTCGCCCGCAAACGTGGACTCTATGGGGAAAAGCGGCAGCCGCTGGCGGTGGTACTCTGCGAAAACAGAATCAATGGACGGCTGTGCGTTTGCCGCAGATGGGGCAGGGGAGGCGGGGTTGTTTTGGCAGGCCCAAATGCTTGAAAGGGCAACTGCGAGCGCGAGGAGGGTGCTTTTGTGCATGGAATGGATGTTGTGATTTGTGGCGTGAGGGAGCGTTCCCTCCTGTAGTCGGCGAAAATAAGAGGACTGTTTGCGTACAATCCGTTTTGCCGACGAGTCGGCGCATTCGAGAAGCCATTGGCGGGTTCTGCGCATTTTTGCCGCTTGCTCTCACATCCTGCGCATCTTTGCCTCGCCATGCTCGACCACCCACTGCTCCAGCTCAACGACGATTTCCGCCACGCCCTCGATGTGCTGGAAAAAACCGACACCCACCTGTTCGTGACCGGCAAGGCCGGCACGGGAAAAAGCACCCTGCTCCAACTTTTCCGCAACACCTCGCACAAAAAAATGGCCGTGTTGGCCCCCACGGGCGTGGCCGCGCTGAATGTGCAGGGCCAGACCATCCACTCTTTTTTTGGATTCCCGCCGCGCATCGTCACACCCAGCGAGGCTGCCCGGAAGGTGACGCGCAAGGATTTGCTGCGCATTTACAAGAATCTGGAAGTGCTGGTCATTGACGAAATCTCGATGGTGCGGGCGGATTTGCTCGACGGCATGGACATGTTCCTGCGCGTGAACCGCGAAAACTATCGCCCGTTCGGCGGGGTGCAGGTGGTCTTTTTTGGCGATCTTTTCCAACTCCCGCCTGTGGTGACGCGCGACCCGGTGGAGGCCGCCTATTTCAGCGAGTACTACGAAAGCCCCTATTTTTTTTCGGCAAAAATTTTTCAAGACCCTGACTTCCAATTGGAAACCCTCGAACTGCGGAAAGTCTATCGCCAAGAGTCGCGACATTTCCTTCGGCTTCTGGAGGCCGTGCGCATCAATGAAGTGGACTACGACGACCTCGAGGATTTGAACGAAAGGTACCAGCCCAACTTTCCCGAAACCGAAGGCTACATCACGCTCTGCGCCCGCAACGCTACCGCCGACAAAATCAACCAGCGCGAACTTTCTTTGGTCAACAATCCTGAGCACGAGTTCCTCGCCGAGGTGAAAGGACAGTTCGATCCCGGGCTTTACCCCACCGATTTTGGCCTCCGGTTGCGCAAGGGCGCGCAGGTCATGTTCGTGCGCAACGACTTGGAAGAGCGGCAGTTCGTCAACGGCACCATCGGCAAAATCACCCAGCTCGCGCACGACAGCATCGTAGTGGAAACCGAGGAATACGGCGGCAAAAAACGCCGCATCGAAGTGCGAAAATCCGAGTGGGAAATCATCCGCTATCGAGGCGCGGCCACGGGCGGGCTGGAAACGGAGGTGATTGGGGCGTTCATCCAATACCCCTTGCGCTTGGCCTGGGCCATTACCATCCACAAAAGTCAGGGCAAAACCTTCGACCGGGTGCTGCTCGACCTGGGCGGCGGGGCCTTCGAGCATGGCCAACTCTACGTGGCGCTCAGCCGTTGCCGCACGCTCGAAGGCGTGGTGCTTCGCCAGCGCATCCGCCCGCAGGATGTCATCACCGACGAGCGGGTGGTGGAGTTCTACGAGCGGAAATTTGTGTGATATAGCCAGTTTAGAGTGGTTTAGAAAGTTTAGATGGTTTAGGGGCCTCGCTTTCAGCCTATTGTTCGCAGCCTTTGTTCAAAACCACTTTGCGTTGACAATTAGCCGAGGGACTTATCCACGATGAATTTGTTGTAAAAAAAGCCCCGGTCTTGTGCCGTCAATTGGGAGGAAAGCGGGTCGTCGTAGCGGAACAGTTCGGGAAGCGTGTGCGACAATCGGCGCGGCACCATCAGGTTCCAGTAGCCGATTCGGCAGCCGGGGTTGCTGATTTGGCCAAGCCGCCGGCCGGTGTCGGCAAACAAGCCTTCGTCCATGTATTCAAAAATATCGGACAGGTTCATGGCATCGAAGGGGCCGTGCAATTCGCCCGCATCTTGCGCAAAGCCCTTGAAAAGTCGGAGCCTGCCCAAGCGTTCGCGGATTTGTCGCAACTGTGTTTCGTCGGCAAGATAGTCGGGCAACAGATGGCCGAATGACCCCGTGAGGTTGTAGCGCAGAATGGGATTGTGCTGCGCCTGCACCTTGCTCAATTGGGCTGCCGCTTTTTGAAAAATGTACTCGCCGACCGAGAGATTTACTTCTTTCAAAAACGCCGGGTCGCGCCCAAATTTACCCATCACGAAGCGGCTGAAAAAAAGTTTGAACAGCAGCCGCCAGCGCCAAGTGTTCCATTTCTCATGGTAAAAATCCCGTTGCGCTTCGGCAGATTTTGGCGCGAGCAATGCCTCTACGGTCTTTTGAGAATGGATGAATGGCAAAATCCTGTGCGCGAACATTTGAAAATAGCGCTCGAATTTGCCCGAATGGGCAACGCCCGCTTCCACATCACTGCTTTGGGAATCCCAAAACCTGCGGGCATCCTCGCTGAGCAGGGGCGATAGTTGTGCATAGATTTTCAGGCGGTTCACGCGCTGGGCAGCCGAGGTTGCAAAGCCCAAAAAACCCAACAGGGAGCCGTAGTCCAATTCCCGGATTGCCGCCATTTTCAGTTCAATTAAATACAGTTGGGCCTGGTTGAGGTCGGCGGCCACCACCAGCGAGGGGTCGTCGGCGAGCAAGGCCAGACAGTTGTCGCCCGCCGAGCCGATGGAAAGCACCCGCTCGCCGGGTTGGATTCGCAGGCCTTGTCGGAGCAGCTGCGCGTCTTCCCACACGTTGGCGTAGCGGACGAAATCGAGTTGTACTTTGTGTAGGTGTTTCATCACACGGATATTTTAAAACATTTTAGACTTTGGACACACGCCGCCGCCTTCGCGTGGGCGTCGCGTTCCTAAGGGTTTGATGATTTAGTGTGTTTCATTTATATTCTTGATGGTCTCTTCGGGGTTTTCCTTGGCGTACTGGTTTTTGGGCAAGTACCGCTGCCATTTTTGGCAGTCGATCACGGTTTCGTTTCTGGCCACAAAAAGGAGCCAGGTTGAGATTTGTACGATCCTGAGCCATTGTTGCAGGTGGTCGTGCTCG
>JBJXFT010000078.1:0-16362 GCA_046155725.1 Saprospiraceae bacterium | reverse complement strand
CCCGCTTGGATGAAGTTGATAGGCGCACCAACTAAGGTGTTGAACACCGCCGGTGCGGGCGTTTGCGCCGGCAGCACGGCCACCACGGGTGGCGTCACGTCCAAGGCAAAACGATACTCCACGCCGTTGCCCGCAACGAGGGGCACCATGGTGATGTTCGTGATGTCGGAGGGTACGTTACATCCTTCCGCAAGTGGGAGGTTTGGTGAAAAGGTAACGGTGTTGATGGTTTGCGTCCAGCTCGTGACGGGCAGGGCCATCAAGGCCATGCTACAGAGCAGGGTGGTCGCCACCTTCGCTAAAGGCGAGTTTGTAAAGGAGAACCAATTGGGAGATGGAACACTTGTACAAGTGCCGACATCTCCAACATAATTCTTTGGATTGTAAAACAACTTTCTCATGAGAAAATAAGAAATTATGAAAAAATGGAAAAGATAATGTCAAAAAAGAAGGGTTTCAAAGCATTTAGGCGGGGGGAAGTAGCCTATGATGCGGAAACCTTTGCTCAAGGGAACGGCCCTGTTGGCATCCCTCTGGGTTGAGGAATCCAAAACAGGGTATGTCGGAGCGATTGGAAAGGGAACACCTTTCTGCGCATCCAAACGGAAGAAATGAAGGGGATATGGGAAAAGGTGCGGTTCGGTTGCGAACGCACCTTAAATGCAACAGGGCGGCACAGGCATATTGCTGCGCAACCCAAAAGCACCTGAACAGGCAAAAAATTAGAGTTTTTGCAAACGGATTTGCAAAGAAGGTAAAAACTTTTCACAAGCGGAGTCCTAGTCTATTAAAAGAGATTAAACAGGGGGATTAAAAAGAAAAACCCAATCGGATTAAGGTCAAAAACATGGCCAAAGTAGAGCATAGCCCATACATGGCTCACTAAAGGTAATCAAATGGCTGGTTGACATAACCAACTTGGGGAATTGGCAAACGTAGCGAAAATGACAAACAAGTTGTATTTTTTGCTACAAATTGTGTTTTCAGGCTTCTTGGGAGTCTGTTTCTGTCGTGGTTATTTGGCTCAAATGGTATTTCTGAAAGAGCTGGTTCAGGGCAATGGACTTGGATTTGGAAGGGCTGAATGTTTTTCCTGTGGTCAAGGTCAGCAACTGCTCTCGGTGGCTGTACCTATATATATGGTGTGCGTTGACCAAAACGGATTTTGAAACTTCCACAAACCGGTATCGCTGCATCAGGCTGTTCTTGTAGTATCCGAGGTGTCGGGCTACTGTCAAGCGGTTGCCATCGAGCAGCGAAATGTAGCACACTTGTCCATCTGCTTCCACGGAAAGAATCTCTTTTGAGTCTAAAAGCACAAATTGTGCACCCGTCAGTTGGAAGCATATTTTGGGTGCAAAGATGTCACAACTTTCCATGATTGGTAGCATACCTGAATCATTTTTTTTTCGAGGGGCGATTGGGTCAAGGGGAAGAGCAAATGTAGCACGGTTGATGGTTCGCCCCAGCATATTGCGCTGCGTTTCGCAGTTTTTTTCTTGGGGTGATTTTTGAAAACGGCAAGGGGGTAAGGATTTGATTTTCGATGGTGGGTACATATTTTCATATCGGTGTCATTTTGCCGGAAACTGTGCGCGTCACAGAACACGCGACGGAACACCCGCGCTCGGTTGTCCTTCCGTAGGAAACTGTGCGCTCAAAAAGGGCTGCCTCGTGGTGTACGCGCACTTGGCGCGGACGGTTCTCGACAAAGCCTGCCCCGGTTCATCGGGAATGACAAACCGAATAAGAGGACACCGTGGCGTGTTCTGCGACGTGTTCCGTAGCGCGGACGGTTTCCGACAGAATGACAAACCGAATGAACGTGTTCCGTGGCGTGCGCTGCACTTCGCCCAGCCTGACACTTCGTACTTTATTTTGAATCCGTTCCTTATCGCAGATCCCACTTTTTGGTTTTGAAAAAACGCAGCACGAGGTAGAGCAAAAGCCCTGCCGGGCCGGTGATCATGGTGAGCAAAAGGCTGGGCACGACGAAGAGGTGGCCGATCCTCAACTGCCGCGCATCGTGGGTCTGCCAGGTGCCGACGAGCAGGCAAAAGGACAAATAATTGAGCCAGCCGGTGAGCAGCATTTCTTTGCTTCGGAAGAGGTTTTTGAAGCCTTCGAGGGAGCGCAGGCTTCCGCCTTCGTCTGGGCTGCTGAGGAATTGGAAGGTGAAAACCGCTGCCGCGAGCAGCAACACGATGGCTGCGCCAAAAGCAATTGGCTCGGTGTACCGCCAGTTGGGCGCCGCGATGAGGAGGAGCCAAGGCAGGAAGATCAGGATGCTGGCGTACCAGTAGAAGGAGTCGGCGGTCATTTTTTGAATTTGATAATTTGATAATTGGGGAATGCGACAATGCCACTCGCTCCCGCCGGGGTTTTAATAGACTTCTTGCGAAAGTCACCCCGCAAACGAATCGTGTCATTCTGAGCGCAGCGAAGAATCCGAGTGAGAATGTCTTACGAGAGGTTTGCTCAGAAGGACACGCTATGCTTTCGCAAGAGGTCTAATGAAAGCGGCTCTCACATCTCTCACCTTCTCACGTCTCTCACCCTCTCACAATCTTGAGGCTCAAGTCAAGCGGTTGGGCGGAGTGGGTGAGCGCGCCGGCGGAGACGTAGTTGACTCCGGACTGGGCGTATTTGCGGACGTTGAAAATGGTGATGCCGCCGGAGGCTTCGGTCTCGAAACGGCCACCGACGATGGCGACTGCTTCGTGGAGGATCGGGATTTCAAAGTTGTCGAACATGACGCGGGTGATGCCGCCGGCGGCGATCACTTCTTCGAGTTCGACGAGGTTGCGGACTTCGACGGTGATGTGGAGGCTCAGCCCTTTTTCTTTTTGGTAGGCGTGGGCGCGCTCGATGGCCGGGCCGATGCCGCCCGCCGCGTCCACGTGGTTGTCTTTGATCATCATCCAATCGTAGAGGCCCCAACGGTAGTTTTCGCAGCCACCGATTTTGACAGCCCATTTTTCCAGAAAGCGGATGAGGGGGGTGGTCTTGCGGGTGTCCAAAACTTTGACGGGGAGGTCGCCGACTTCGAATGCGAACCGGCTGCTGAGGGTGGCGATGCCGCTCATGCGCTGCATGGTGTTGAGCACGAGCCGTTCGGCTTGGAGGAGGGCGCGGGTGTTGGCTTCCAGCTCGAAGGCTGTTTGGCCGTAGATGACATCGGTGCCGTCGGTTTTTTGAACGGAGAGTGTGGCGCTGGGGTCGAGGTGTTGGAATATGTGTTGGGCGAGTTCCACTCCGGCCAGTACGCCGTAGTCTTTGATTTTTAGCACGGCGTGGCTTCGGCTGTCGGCGGGGATGATAGCCAGCGAGGTGTGGTCGCCTTCGCGGATGTCTTCGTGGAGGCCTGCGACGATGAAGTCTTGGATGTGCTGGTCGGTGATTTGTGTTGGACGCATTTTTTTAGGAACTATGAACGCAGAAGTATGAACTATGAACTATGAACTATGAACGCGGAACGATGAACAATGAACGCGGAACGATGAACTTTGAACGGTGGTGGGATGCTTGAGGGTTCTGCCTATTTTTCTGGCAAAACTACTAAAAATTATTCCAGAGCTATTGCCGGGGTGACTTAAAGTCACCCCGGCAATACAAGCAACCGATTTCAACAGCCTTCCGATTTCAACCCACGACTTTCCCGACGAGTCGGGATGGGTCAGATGGAATAGCAACCTGAGGCCAACCGATTTATCGGTTTTTATCGGGAAAAGCCCCAAAACCGATAAATCGGTTTGGCCTGAGTTTCGCTTTCTCCCACACCCACGACTGAATTACGGCTTTTGCACCGATTTTTCGGTGGCGACGCCCAGCTCTTCAAGACCACCGTGTATTTCAAGGGCGCGGAGCAGACCCACTACGCCTATTGCGCCAACCAGAACATCTCCGATTTTGGAAAACAACGATTGGTTCGCTCGCCTACACGATGCTTAAACGGACTGCCCACGACCCAGAACTCCTGTCCATGCTTCGACAGCGGCTCGGCTTGGAGCCCAACGGCACACCGCCTTTTTTGCGAAGGCTGACCCAAATGGAGGGCTTGATGGCTTTGATCGAGTTCGTCCACCTGAAATGCCAACAGGGGGCGCCGCTCGACAAACTTTTCGAGCAACTCCTTCAGCCGCTCGCCCATTAGGGCACGGCGCGAAAACCCTGCTTGCTCCACTCAGCACCTTTGACCCCTCGCCAGAGGCCAAGGGGCGGCCTCGGGTTAACCAATATGTCAAAGAACTTGTGGAATACCCCCGAAAAACAACCGCTTTTCAGCCGTTTTCGCCCTTTGAGGCGCGGTGCAAAAGCCGTATTAAAATCGTGGGCAAGTTCAGTAATCGCTTTTTAATGAAACGGTTTTAACCGTTTGGAGATGAAAACCGATAAATCGGTTTCAAAAATTGATGTTTCCCGCTAAGACCCACGATTGAAATCGTGGGTTGAAAAATTGTGCGGCTGTCAATTTCTAAGCCTTCGGCAGCAACTTTCCCAGCAACTCGCTGCATCTTTGCCCACTATTTTTCAAGAAAAAACACAGCAAAGCAGCGTATGCTCCACGAATACAAACTCCCTTCGCTCGGCGACGGCGTGAGTGGCAAAGTCACCGAAATATTGGTAAAGCCCGGCGACAAGGTCGCGCTCGAACAAATCGTGCTCGTGGTCGGCACCGACAAGGTGGACGCCGAGATGCCCATTGACGCCGAAGGCGTGGTGGAAGAAATCTTGGTCAAAAAAGGCGACGAGGTCAGCGAGGGAACGCTCGTCCTCCGGCTCAAGGCCAGTGGCAGTGAGGCAGCGGCAGTGGGCAGTGGGGCAGTAGCAGTTGGCAGTGAGGCAGTGGCAGTGGGCAGTGGGGCAGTGGCAGTTGGCAGTGAGGCAGTGGCAGAAGCAGCCCCTGCCCCCCTGCCAACTGCCACTGCTACTGCCACTGCCCCTACCCTCCGTACTTCCCCGCTTGCCCGCAAACGCGCCAAAGAACTCGGCGTGAACCTCTCGGACTTGCAGCCCGCCGATGGCGCGAGCCGCATTTCGTACAAAGACGTGGTGGATTTTGTCAAAAGGAAATTGGACATGGGTGGTGGTTCGGCCATGAGCGGGAGCGGTTTGGCGCGGAAAACCCTGCCCGATTTTTCCAAATTCGGAGAAACCGAGCGCAAGGCCCAAACCAACGTGGGCGTGAAAACCGCCGAAGCGATGTCGTATTCCACGCACACCATCCCCCATGCTTGGATTTCTGAAAAGGCCGACATCACCCGCCTCGAAGCACTGCGCCAGCAGTACAAAGAGCAGGTGAAAACCGCCGGAGGAAGCCTCACCATGACGGCCATCCTGACCAAAGCCGTGTCTGTGCTGCTGCGCCGGATGCCGCAGTTCAATGCCAGCCTCGACGTGGAAACCAACGAGGTGATACTCAAAAAATACATCAACATCGGCATCGCGGTGGACACGCCAGCGGGGCTGTATGTGCCGAACATCAAACACGCCGACCAAAAAAACCTGACCCAACTCTCGGTGGATTTGGCCGACATCGGCGCCCGCACCAAAGGCGGAAAGATTACGATGAACGACTTGGTGGGCGGCACATTCACGATCTCGAACATCGGCGGCATTGGCGGCACCAACATGATTTCCATCGTGAACTGGCCGGAGGTCGCCATCCTCAGCATCGTGGCCGCGCAGATGGAACCCGTGTGGGACGAGGCCAGCAAAGCCTTCGAGCCGCGCCTGATGATGCCCATGACCATCGGCTGGGACCACCGCGTCATCAATGGCGGCGACGCAGCCCGGTTCCTCGTGGAGTTGAAACGGATTCTGGAAGAGCCGTTTGTGGCGTGGCTGTGACGAGACGCTTGGGACCTATCCGAAACCTTTCGCCAGCGCTGACGGAGCATACGTTTACTAAACCTTGGAGGTTTAGTAAACGTAGCGTCGGGTCGCCCTTCGAGCCGAAGGGCGAGGAAAGCCCCAGCACTGCTTGCAGAACGGGCATTGACGGTGGTTCATTTGGCTTCTTAGTAGCAAAGCGGCCATTTTGCAAATTGCAAAATGGCCGCTTTGCTATTTTTGCCCACGAAAAACTTCTGCCTTTCTCATGAAAAAATTCTTGCCAATTCTTGCCTTTTGCCTTTTGCTCCATTTCGCAGGCAGTGCCCAAACCCTGCCCGATGTGGACATCCCCATCAGCTCCCGCAACTATCTCGAAATCTGCCAACAACTCGACGCCTACTTCGCCGAAGAATACGATGCAGGCGCTGACGCGGAATGCTGGGACAACCAGTTCGTAAAATACCAGCGCTGGAAATGGTGGTGGCGCGACCGCGTACAAGCCGATGGCTCGTTCCCCAACCTGCGGGCGCAATGGCTCGACCACCAAAAACACTTCGCCGCTCCCGCCGCCGCGCAAAACCGGGGCGGCCAGCCCGTGTGGAAAAGCGAAGGCCCTGCCAAAAACCCCAACGGCGGCTATTGGGGCATGGGCCGCACGAAGCACGTGGCGTTCCACCCCACCGACCCGCTCACGTTCTTCGTCGGCACCCCCGACGGCGGCCTCTGGAAAACCTCCGATGGCGGCCAAAACTGGGCTCCGCTCGGCGACGGCCTGCCCTATCTCCCCGTCAGCGTCATCCTCATAAACCCCCAACAGCCGGAAACGATGTACATTTCGCTCGGCGACAAAGGCGGCTGGTGGAACTGGAACCTCGGCGTGTACCGCAGCACCGATGGCGGCAATACTTGGGCGCCCACGGGGCTGGACTGGGAACTCTCGGAAGAAAACGTCATCTACAATATGGTGATGTCGTCCGCCAACCCACAGGTGATTTTTGCTGCCACCAACCGGGGCATCCGCCGCACCACAGATGGCGGCGACACTTGGGCCACGCTGCGCACAGGCGAGTACACGGATATCAAATTCCGCCCCGGCAACGACTCCACGCTTTACGCCGCGCACCATGATTATTGGGGCACAAGCCAGGTGGTGAAAAGCACCGACGGCGGCGATACTTGGGCGCAAATCTCTGATTTTCAAACCTCGCAGAACGACCTCCGCTTGGCCGTCAGCCCGCTCATGACCGATTGGCTGGGCGTACACTTTTCCAACGGCAAGCGATTTTTGCTTTCCAAAGATGGCGGCAGCACGTTCACCGACAATGCCGCACCAGAAGACGATTGGGGTGTTTTCAACTTCTCGGCTTCCGACTCCAATCTCGTGTACCTCTGTGGCGTATCGGTGAGCCGCTCCAGTGACCAAGGCGCAACTTGGGAAAAAATAACGCACTGGTACAATGACGGCTTTCACGCCGAAGTCCACGCCGACGCGCACGACTTGGTGCACAGCCCGCACAACCCCAGCGAACTCTGGTATTGCAACGACGGCGGCCTGTACCGCTACGACGAGCCTTCTCAAACTTGGACCGACCTTTCGGACGGCCTCGCCATCGCCCAATTCTACCGCATCGCCGTGAGCGAAGCCGGCCAACTCAGAATCGCCGCCGGCTCGCAGGACAACGGGGGCTGGCTCCGCATCCAGTCCGGCTGGCGGCACACCAACGGCGGCGACGCGATGTGCCAAATCATTGACCCCACGAACGTCAATATCATCTTCACGGAATACTACGGCGGCAACGACATTTACCGCTCCACCGATGGCTACGCGACCGATGTGAACATAGCCAACAACATCCCCGGCGAGCCTTCCGGCGATTGGGTCACGCCATTCATACTCAACCCGCAGAACCCGCAGACTTTTATCGTCGCTTTTGAAGACGTGTTCCGCTCTTTCGACCGGGGCGACCATTTCCACAAAATCAGCGAAAACCTCACGGGCAACGCCGACGCTGATCTCCGAGATGTGGCCATGTCGCCCAGCGACACCAATTTCATCGTCGCTACGCGCCAAAACCGCGTGTACAAAACCACCGACGGCGGCCAAACTTGGACGAACAAAAGCGTGTCCACCACCGAAGACATCACGCGCATCGCTATCCACCCTTCCAACCCACAGCAGATGTGGGTGACCAAAAGCGGCTACGCGCCAGGCAGGAAAGTATACAAGACCGTCAACGGTTGGCTCTCTTTTCAAAACATTTCGGGCAACCTCCCCAATGTCCCGATGAACTGCATCCTCTACGATTCGCTCACCAACTACCTGCTTGTGGGCACCGACATTGGCGTTTTTTATTCCGATGCTGACCAGATTGATTGGAAACCCTACGGCCTCGGGATGCCCGCCGTGTATGTTTTGGATTTGAAAATCCGACAAGCCACCCGCAAACTCTACGCGGGCACCCACGGGCGCGGCGTGTATTCCATTGATTTGGAAACGCTGGTGGGAACGGGCGACCCCGCGCCCACCACACTCGAAGCGCGTGTTTTCCCCAACCCTGCCCGCAACGTGGTGCTGTTCAAAACCGAGCCGGGTCAAATTTTTGAAGGGGAAATTGGCGTGTTCGACGGCATGGGCCGCCAAGTGTTGCGCAAAAAAGTAGCACGCCAACCGCTCGCCGAAGTGGTGCTGGATGTGGCCACGTTGCCCACTGGGTTTTATTTCCTGCAGGCGGTGAGCAGCGATGGCCGAACGGCTTGGCAGGAAAAGGTGGCGGTGGTGAAATAACTTTTCTTTCGGCCTTTGCCGAAACCTATATCTGGAGCATGGAAGAAAAAATCCACATCCGCGAGCACATCGCGCTCACTGTCTTAGAGCCTGGCGACAAGCCCAACCTCGTGCGCTATCTCAACGACCCGGTCATCTACCGCAACACGCTGCGCATCCCTTTTCCCTACACGGAAGCCGATGCAGAACAGTGGGTAAACAATATGCGCGAGGCCCGCGAAAAACAAGGTTTCGTATCCAACTGGGCTATCCGCCATGCCGAACACGGGGTGATTGGCGGTATTGGCGCTTTCCTCCGCACGGGTGTGGAAGGGCATCTCGACGAGATAGGCTATTGGCTGGCTGAGCCGTTCCGGGGGCAAGGGATTATGACGGATGTGGTGCGGGCGCTGTGCGACGGGCTTTTTGAAAGCCGCCCGGCCTTGGTGCGCATTGAGGCCAAAGTGCATTCCTACAATCCTGCTTCGGCGCGGGTGCTCGAAAAGGCGGGCTTTGAGCGCGAGGGTTTTGCCCGAAAGCACACGATAAAAAACGGGGAGTTGATTGACGTGATTTTGATGGCGCGGGTTCGGGGATAACTCAAACAGTTTCTCAGAGTTCCGTCCCCTCGTATACATCTTTCATCTGCACGAGGCAGTCTGCGATGGTGATGGATTCGTCTGGCTTGTTGGCATAGGAATAGCCCCATTCGCGCTCTGTTTTGCGGCGGTAACTGTGTATGCTTTGGGTATTTTGCTGCACCATGATGTATTGCTGAAGGGAAGGGACGGTGCGATAGCAGGCCCATTTGTCAATGCGGTCTTCTTCTTCGGTGCTGTCGGAAAGGATTTCTATGATAACGGTGGGGTTGAGCGTGGCTTTCATTTTGCCTTTGTGGCTGCGAAACGCTTGCTCGCCACAAATGATGGCCTGTGCTTCCATGGCAGAAAATTTTGGACAAAAATAGGGAATCTCCTTTACTGTTCGTCGGTGACGATGCTTGTGGCAAGTAGAGGGCGCTCCCTCTCCCGCGCTCAATTCTTCGCCTCGAAGCCGTACTTCAAGCCCCAATACTCTTTCAGCACCATTTTCACGGAGCCGACCGACACGGGCGATTCGATCAGGAGCGGGATGCGGTTGGCATCGTCGGAGACCCACACGGTCATTTTCGCGTCCTCTTTGAACACGTTGCCCGCGATGACCTGTGGCTGAAATTTGAGCGTTTTGTACCGTCCCATTTTGTACACTTTCTTGTTCGACTCCTTACCCATGTAGTTCATTTTCAGAGGAAACTCTTCTTTGTCCATGAAAACACGGAAAGGCACCGAATAGCCAGGCTGTTGGCTCCCGAAGTCAAAATTGCGGAGGTTGTAGAGGCTCGAAAGCACGTCGTTGCAATCGGACTGCACCGTGTGCTCCGTCTTTTCTTCCGCGCCGCCGCGCTTGGGCGCGCGCCACACAGTCATCTTTTTCCCGGCTTGGTTGAAAGATATTTTCTCAAAAATGTGGTAGTTGCCCTCGTTCACGCTGCGCTCGGAGTAGTTGGGGAGCAGCGTGGTTTTGTCCACCCACGAGTCGTATTCGTCTTTGGCAGAAAAGAACCACTCGTACGAGTCGTAAGTCTCGCCCTTGGCTTTGTAGTGGTATTGATTTTCTTCGTCAAAGACTTTGAACGTCACCTCGCCCGCCGGCACCCAGATAAAGTTGAGGTTGTAGTAGATTTTGTAGGTGAGCCGCTCGCCATGTTGGAAGGCCACTTCGGTGGTTTGGTCGGGCAACGGCTCCTGCGCGGGCTGAGGGCTGTTGCCGTTGTGCAGCGTGAAGTTTTTGAAGGAAAAAAGAAGCGCGGCTGCGGCGCAAAACCCAAAGGTTGCATTTCTAATGACTGTGGTTTTCATGCACAAACGTTTTGGCGATGTTGACGAAAAGTAGTGAAAAAGTACCCACCAACGCGGGCAAAATCAGGTTTATTATCCCCATAGCACCATGACGGCCTTTATGTTGAAACACAAAAAAATGGGCAACCCCCAATACCGGGATTGCCCATCGTAGTCCTATCGTGGTTGGCTACGAAATCAAAAATCAATAGCCAGCGTCTTTGTTGCCTTTGAAGCTGCCTTTGCCGGCTTCTTTGCCTTCGGGGCGCCCCATTTCGGTTTCGCCTTTTGCTACGCGGAATTCCACGCGGCGGTTGATGACGCTCGATCCTTTTTCTGGAACGAGGTTGGTGGTCTCGCCCGACCAGTTGAGCACGAGGCGATCCCGAGCGATGCCGTACTGCGACACGATGGTCTCGATGGCAGCCTTTGCGCGGTTGTAAGAAAGCACTGCATTGTAGCCTTCTGGCCCGCGAGCATCGGTGTGACCTACCGCTACGATTTTGAGGTTGGGGTTGTTTTTCATCACAGAAGCCACTTGGTAGAGTTTTTCATACTCGCTGAAGCGCACGTCGTAGTGGTTGTCTTTGAAGTTGATCATCGGCAAAAACCACTCAGTGGGTGTGGGCGTGGGGAACTTGATCGCCGCGATTTTCGCGTCCACGATGCGGTTCACGTCGGCCTCCGTGATGGGTTTTGGCACCTGCGCTACGCCCATGGCATCCACGGTGTAGCCGGGAGGCGAGAACGGCTCTTTGTCTTTGTAGTTCGGCACTTTGTCGCCATCGGAGTCCAGCGTCACGCCTTTGGTGTCCACGCGGGCACCAGCGGGGCTGTTGTCCTCGTCGTCAATGTCGTCAATGATGCCGTCGCCGTCCGTGTCGGTCGGGTTGTAGATGGCGCGGGCTTCGAGGTCTGTGATAGCCTTTGCCGACATGTCCATTGGGTTGGCCCAGTAGAGCGGCTCGGATTTCTTGTTGCCGTTTTTGTCTTTGCCGCCGATGTTGAAGTTCAGCGACAGGTGCGGCCAGTGGAACGCGTCGCGGCTGATGCCCTCGTTCTCGGTGTTGTCGAGCAAGTCGCCGTCGTTGCCGAGCACATAGCCGATGGTGTACTCGATGCCGAGGTTGAATTTTGGGCTGAACCGGAAGGCCAAGCCAACGCCAAATTCGGCCATAGGATTCGAGCCATCCTTCTTCACCACTGGTTGAGTACCCTGAGTGATTTCTGTTTCAAAATGTTGGTACCCGAAGCCGCCAAAGAGATTGACCCCCACTTTGCGGTAGGGCTTGTCGAAACGGAGGTTGTTCACCGTCATCACCACTTGGCCGCTGCCAGAGAACCAAGTGGTCTCCGAATCGCGGGCATCGCCTTCGTTTTTCATGGAGGCGAACAGGCCGCCCACGCGGACGGAGAAAACGTGGTCGAATGCTTTGCGGACGTGGAGGCCTCCGCCAAAGCCGGGGAATTTCGCGTCAATGTCGCCGAAGATCATCGGGGTGCCGAGGTCAACGCCAACTTCCCACTGATCGGCGGGAGTGAGCGAACGATAGGTCGAGCCTGCCTCTTGAGCAGCCAAGCCCATTCCAAAAAAGGTCAAAAGGAGCGCAAAAGTTAATTTCCGAACCGTCATAGGGTTGCTGAATTTTTAATGAAATGAATGTTTACAGTTTCGTTCGTTCTGGATTTCTGTGGGGATTTATTTTTAGAAGAGCGAGGAGTTGCCGTACAAAGGAGTAGAAAAACAGGGCAATGGTCGGCAATAAAATTCAAACGCCAAGTTTTTTCAGGGCCAAAAATAGAGCGGTGGTGGATATTTTTCGGGGAGAATCGTTATTTTTTCTAACTTCTTCCAATGCGCGGCGGATGGTGGAGGATGTGTCGGAGAAAATAGCGCGGTCGGTCATGACCGCTTCGGGCTGCATCAGGTAGGCAAAAACCCGTGCCATGCCGCAGTTGGCGATGAAATCGGGTATCACCGCCGTGTGCTCATCGGCAAACCGAGCAGTGGGGCCGAAGAACACTTGGTCGTCCACGAACGGCACGTTGGCGCCACAGGCAATGACCTCCACGCCGCCTTCCAAAAGCGCGTCCACCTGCGTCCGCGTGACGAGTTTGGAGGCTGCGCCTGGGATAAAAATATCCGCGCCCATTTTCCAGATTTTCTCGTTCACCTCATTGAAAGGCAACAAGTTGGGTGCCGTGATTTTGTTCCCGTCTTTCTCGTTGAAAAGGTGCTTCACCTCCTCCAGGCCCAGCCCTTCGGGGGCGAGGATACCGCCTTCACGGTCAATGATGCCCACGATTTTCACGCCCGAATTCGCCAAGTAGCAGGCTGCTGCCGAGGCCACATTTCCCCAACCTTGTACAATGGCTGTTTTGCCGACTGGGGAAGCTTGATGAAAAACGTGGTAAAAATGCCCCACCGATTCGGCCACACCATAGCCGGTTATGAGGTCGGCCACCGCGTATTTGTGCTGGCCGCCTTCGGGCAGGTAGTCCAAATCTTCCACGATCTTGGTGCAGCCGTAGCGGAGTTGGCCGATGAGGTTGATCTGTTGGCCTTCGGAGGGCTTGAGATGGCCGCGCACGATGCCTTCCTGCGGGTGCCAGAGGCCGAGCGCCTCGGTGATGGGCACCACGTCTTTGAGTTCGTCCACGTTCAGGTCGCCGCCCGTGCCGTAATAATTTTTGAGCATGGGGAGCACCGCGCGATACCAACGTTCCAAAACCTCCAATCGGCGCGGGTCGGCGGGGTCGAAGTTGATGCCGCTTTTTGCGCCGCCGATGGGTGGGCCGCACACGCTGAACTTGATTTCCATCACTTTGGCCAGCGAAACCACTTCTTCGCAAGTCAGCCCTTTGCGCATCCGGGTGCCGCCGCCCGCCGCGCCGTTGCGCAGCGAATTGATGACGATCCAACCTTCCGCCCCCGTTTTTTCATCGTGCCATTCAAAGATGATTTCGGGTTTTTTCTCCTTGTACTTTTGTAGGAGGGTTTCCATGCAATGTGTGGTGGTAAATGATTAGGAATGCGGCATCAAATGACTGCGTTATGGCTGCCGCGCTTCTTGAGCAGAGTGCGGGGCAAAAGTAGCGAAAAGGTGGAGCGCGAAATGAATTTTGCCCCAACTGAATTGACCAAAAAAGACAAACACGCGCTGCGGCGGCTGCTACCTTTGCCCCATGAAAAACACAAAACTGCTCTCGCCTTCGCTTCCACCTGCGTCCTCGCCGTCGTTAAAACTATGGCGGTTAAAACTGCGGACTACTGCCTACTGCTACTGCTACTGTTGCTGCCTACTGCTACTGCCGACTCTCCTCCCCGCGCAGGATGTTTTCATAAAAACGTACGACCACTTTTTCAACGACCGCGCCAACGCGTTGGAAGTTTTGCCCAATGGCCGCATGGTGCTGGCCGGCGCGACGGCTTTGCAAAACAGCAGCCAACAGGACATGCTGGTGCTGATGCTCAACGAAAAGGGCGAAACCCTGTGGGCAAAAACCTACTCGAACGGCCAGCGCACGGAGGCGATGGATATCCACCGCACTGCGGACGGCAACTTGTTGGTGGCGTTCGATGCGTTCAACATCAACGGCGAGGCCAAGGCGGGCTGGATGAAAATCAACCCTGTGGACGGGGCGGTAGTCTGGTGCCGACGGGCGGTGCCGAGCAGCCGTTTGCCAAAAATATCGCCGCTCGCGGGCGGCTATTTGCTCACGGGCGATTTTGTGATTTCGCCGACCGACCGCGACGCGCTGGCGGTGAAAATCAACGAAAACGGCGACGTGCTGTGGTACCACATTTTTGGCGAGCCGGGCTATGAGCAATTGGGCGAATGCTGGCAAGACCCCATCGGGTTTATCCATTGCAGCGGATACCACATCGAAATCAACGAATCGCAGGGCATTTATGCCCGCTTCGATGCGAATGGGAATATGCCCGGCGCGATCCAAAAATATTCCATCGGCACCAACACGGACTTGCTGAGCCACATCGCGCCGCTCGAAAACGGGGGGCTGCTTTTTGCTGGCAACTCGCAGGGCTTCGACAATGACTTTGCCCGTGCTTGGACGCTGACGACTGACCGCGACGGCAATTTGAAAACTTCGTTCACGTACGGGATTGCCAGCAAGCACGTCGGGGTGACGGACTTGACTTCGCTGCCCGGCGACCAATTCGTGCTGAGCCTCGGCAGGCCCGCGCCGAGCGGTACGCCCGCCATCCTGATAAAACTCAACGGGGCAAACGATATGCTCTGGCAGAATACCTACAAGGGCGACGGCACGGGCAATATCCTTTGGCAGGTGAAGCCGCACGAAGATGGGTTCGCTACGGTGGGCACGAGCAGCGCGGGCAATCCGCGCAATTTTTTTTTAGCAAAAACTGACCGCAACGGGAAGGCAGGCGATTGCTGCCCAAACCCCACTTTGCTCGTCCGCGAGGAGCAGATGCCGGAGCAAACGTCGCTGGTGCCAAACGAGACGACGGGCTTTGCAGCGCAGTTCGCCACGATGACGGCCACGGATGCGGCGGCTGTTGTCAACACGGTTTGCCTGCCGATTGAACTTGATTTTGAGATTGCCGACAGCACGCTTTGCCCCGGCGAGTGCACGCAGATCACGTTGCTCGAAAACATTGCTGGGGTGAACTATACACTGGATATTGAAGGCGCGGAGCCTGATCCCGCGCAAGCGGGACGCATCTGCCACACGGAGGGCGGGCGCATTGTGGTGACGCGCAAGGGCGAGTTCAACGGCTGCGACAACGAAGTTTCAAAAGAGGTGACAATCGGCGCGAAGGAGGATGTTTTCCCCAACGCTTTCACGCCAAACGGTGACGGCTCGAACGATGTGTTCCGCCCGGTCTTTCCCTGCGAGGTTGTTTTTTCCAACCTGAAAGTTTTCTCGCGCTGGGGGGAGTTGGTCTTTGAGACGGACGACCCTTTGGCGGGCTGGGATGGGCGCATCCAGGACTTGGACGCGCCTTCGGACGTGTATGCCTGGCGGGTGGAGTACGAGGCGATCCGCGTTGGGGAGCGGCTGCGTTTTTTGGAGAAGGGTGGGGTTACGCTGCTGCGGTGAGCCGGGCGAGGTGCTGGCGGTGAGGAAATTTGTTATAAAAAGCTGAACTGGAAAAAGAGAACCACTTATCTTTGGATAAAATCTACCACAATGTCAGAAATCATCATCCGCACGGAAAACCTCGAAGCCCTGCAAACAATAGCGGACTTCCTGAAATCCTTCGGCTTTGAAGTCATCTTCAAAGACAAACCACTTACAGTTGCCCATCCACCTGTCACCGCTTCTGCAGTCAATGGTGCTTCCGGCGAATGCACGGATTGGCTGTCCTTGGCGGGCATCTGGAAAAACAACCCAATCACCGCAGAAGAACTTCGGTTCAAAGCCTGGGGAGGAAGGATATGAAAACAGCCTGCGACACCAATGTATTTATCAAGCTTTTCCACAACGACCCGATTGTGGTGCAGGAAATCCGGCAAATCGGCGACCCCAACGTGTTGATGCCTTCCGTCGTGCTGATGGAGTTGCTTTCCGGGGTGCAAAACAAAAACGACCTCCAATGGCTGCTAGCAAGGGTGAAGCAGAGAAACATCATTCACCTGAACGAAGCCATCTCGCAAAAATCTGTCGAATTCCTCCAGGACTACCGTTTGAGCAACGGTTTGAGCATTCCGGATGCCCTGATTGGCGCTTCCGCCATTTTGAACGACGTGGAGCTTTACACCTACAATTTGAAGCATTTCAATTTCCTGCCGGGCATCCAGCTGCGCCCACTGCCATAGCGGGTTCGGTTTCCGTTAACCCCTCTCATCCCGCTTAGGCAGGATATCGTTTTTGTTGGAGTTCGAGGATGGCGTCGGCGGT
>JBJXFT010000077.1:0-13692 GCA_046155725.1 Saprospiraceae bacterium | reverse complement strand
GGCAGCGAGCGGATGAAATCGCCGGAGGCTTCGGGTAGGAACACGAGGGGCAGGAATGCCAGCACGAGCGTGGCCGTGCAGCCCAGCACGGCGAGGCCGATTTGCTTGGTGGCGAGTATGGCCGCATCTCGCCGGGAGTGGCCGTCGCGCAGCCATCGCTCGATGTTCTCGACCACCACGATGGAGTCGTCCACAAGGATGCCCAGCGCGATGATGAGTCCGACGATGCTGAGTTGGTTCAAAGAATAGCCCAGCTGGTCGAGCGCGAAAAGGCCCATGGAAATGCTGAGCGGGATGGACACCATGACAATAAGCGCGGCCCGCCAACCGAGCGGCAGGAGCGTGAGCATCACAAGCAAAATGGCGATACCGAAGTCTTTGGCGAAGCGTGTGAGGCGTTTGCTCACGGAGTCGTTTTGGTCAAAAACCTTTGCGTAGTCCATGCTCTGGGGCAGTTCGGCGCGCCACGTCGCCACTTTCTCGTTCACCGATTTGCCTACCTCGGCGATGTTTTGCTCGTCTTTCATGCGGGCCGTCACCCACACGCAGCGGGTGCCGTTGATGCGGGCGATGTGGCGGTTTTCCTCGTAGGCCCAGTCCACATTGGCCAAATCCTTGAGGTAGAGGACGCGGCCGTTTTGGCCGTTCACGAGCGTGTTGCGCACTTCTTCGATATTCTGGTAGTCGCCGCTGGTCTCGACGTTGAACGTGCGCTCGCCCACGCTGACCGAGCCGCCGGGGATGCTTACGTTTTCGCTTTGCAAGGCGCCCAGCACCCGGCTGACCGGCACGTTTTCGGCGGCCATCTTAGGCAGGTTCAATGCGATGCGCACTTCGCGTTTGGGGTAGCCCCAGGTCTCGGCGGCTTTTATGCCGGGTATTTTTTCGAGGCTTTCTTCCAGCCTTTCCGCCTCTCGGCGCAAGTCGGCCCATGATGCGTTTTCCGACACAATCGCGCCTTGCAAAATAGACACGTCCGAAGAGGCGAACTTCTGAATCTGGACGCGGTAGATGTCCTGCGGCAATTCTGAGCGAGCGGCGTTGACTTCGCGCACGACTTCCTCGTACTTTTTGTCCACGTCTTCGCCGTGCTTGAATTCGATGGTAAGCAGCGATATCCCGTTGAACGACAGGGAGCGCATCCGGTCAATGTTTTCGAGCGCGCCGAGGCGGGATTCGAGTTTGTCGGTGATTTTGTTTTCCACTTCGGCTGGCCCTGCGCCGGGGTACACGACTACGACGTTGAAACCGGGCGGCGCAAACTTGGGGTCTTCGGCCCTTGGCATATTGAACATGGAACCCAGCCCCAGCGCCATCACGAAGCAAAAGACGATGAAGGTGAACTGGGGGTTTCGGACGGAGAATTCGGCTATTTTCATGTGTGTTGTTTAACTTTGCTCAAAAATTTTTTCTCTCATGGTTGATGTTTCTCAAAAAGAGTACGCCTCTTTGGCTACGGCAGAAGATTTTGAATTAGTGGCGCTTTCGCGCAGCGGCATCAAAGTCAAAGACTTTCTGGCAATCGCCGATGAAAGCGGGTTTTCGTTGGAAGATTGGGCGACGTGGCTGCGCATTGACCTATCGGAACTGTTAATCCCAAGCAATGAGGAGCATTTTCTCAAACCTCACCAATCAGAGCGTGTGCTTGACATCAATCGGCTGCTCTACCACGGCATTTCGGCTCTTGGCAATCCTGATATGCTCGTCAAATGGTTCAACCACAGCAGCATCCCATTGGGCGGTATCGCCCCTAAATCTTTGCTGGACAACACTTTTGGGATTGACATGGTACACGCAGAACTTGGCCGAATCGAACACGGGGTACTCGCATGAACGCTTTTCGGATTACACAAAACGGGTTTGCCAACGACCTCTCCGGCAAGGGGGCAGAGGTTTTTGGCGGACGCTGGAACAGCGTTGGCGTTCCGTTGCTCTACACCGCTCTTCATCGGTCTTTGTGTATCCTCGAACATTTGGTTCACCTGCCTGAGGGTGCATTGCTCACTGGATATTCACTCATAACTGTTGAATTTCCCGATTCATCGGCCATTCAAGAAATACCCGTTGCCGATTTGCCAGTTGATTGGAGAAGCAATCCCGTTTCGCCCGTTACAAGAGACCTTGGCAATCAATTTTTTTCAGACTGTCAGCATCTCGCGTTGAAAGTGCCTTCGGTGATTGTGCCAGCAGAGTTCAATCTGCTTCTCAATCCGCGCCATCCCGATTTCAGATTGGTCAAATTGGTTTCAATTGAGCCTTTCGTTTATGATGAGCGCTTGTTCACCCGTTCCTAAACTTTTAAAAATGGGCAACTTAGAAAACACGAAAGCGGAAATCGCCCGCTTGTACGACTTGATTGACCAAACCAATCGAGCCATTGAGCGGCATAAATCCTATCCAAAACCGGAACAAGACGACTTGGCAATAGAGCAGTTTCAAGACCTCAAAAACCGCTTTACAAAAGAACTTTTCCATCTTCTGATGGGCTTGAAACTGGATTTCCAATTGGCTGCGGCTTGATTTTCTTTGGCCATGACAAAAAGAGCGAAGCCAGATATTTTGAAGCGAGTCCTATTTGCTTTTTCCAGAGTGGAACTGGCAAATCAGGCGCTGTCTGATGAATTCAAAGCGTCGGTGCCTGATGTTTTGCAAGTGCGGCAATGGGAAAAACTCCGCAAAGGCTTCGAAGCAGAAATCTTTGAAATGCTCGACAAGGGCGATTCTCAGCTTCGGGTGCTCCGTCTTTACGCGCTATTGGACGCAATCAATCAGGCTATTGCGCAGCGGGAATCAGCCTCTCCTTCTCACGACCTCATCCTCCATTACTACCTCAATATGAAAACGCGCTGCTCCAAAGAGCTGTTTGGGCTTCTCACCCCACTCCGGCTGGATTACAATTTAGCGGCGTGAGCCACATCACATCTTCCTTACCCTCTTCTTCTCGCTCAAATACGGCGCACCGCTCGTCACCACCTCCGTCACGCCTTCCAGACCCGACGCGATGACCGCTTGATTTCCTTCCAAAAACGCCACCCGAACAGGCAACTTCTTTACGCTTTCCCCATCCGCTTGCAGGGCAAAAACAAAGGCCGATTGGCCGTCGCCCTCTACTATCGCCTCCACCGGGATCATCGTGTATGGCCTCGACTGCGAAGGCGTGATGTCCACCTCGGCAAACAGGCCGGGCGCGAAACGCTTGCCCTGCGGCTGAATGCGGATTTCGACGGGGTAAAGCCCGCTGGCTGGGTCGGCGGCAGGGGCGAGATCGCTCACCTTTCCGTTGAATGCAGTGCCTTCGTAGGCATCCATCGTTACTTTGGCAGCCATGCCGATATTCAGCCGCGCCCAGTCGCGGTCGCTGACGTTGATTTTCACCACCCAGTCATTTTTGCCCGTCTCGAACAGCACGAAAGCGGGCAAACCGGGGCCGGTGATTTCGCCCTCGTTCACGAGTTTCTTGATGATTTTGCCAGCGCGGGTGGCGCGGATTTCGGCGTATTGCTGGTTGAAGGTGGCTATGCGGGCGGTTTCCTTTGCCACGTCGCGCCCGGTGGTGGCATTTTGCAGGAGCTCCAGCGTGGCGCTGCTGTCGCGGTAAAGCCCCTCCACGCGCCCCAAGTCGCGCTCGGCTTTTGTGAGACCCTGCTGGGCTTGGTTCACTTGCGCATCTATTTCGGTTTTGTCCAGCACGGCGAGCAACTGGCCGGGCCGCACCACGTCGCCTTCGTCCACATAGATTTTGCGGATGATGCCGCCGATTTTGAACGACAAGCGCTGCTCGGCGGCGGAAGTCAAAATCCCGCTGGCGTGGATTGGCAGCGCGATGGTTTTCTGTTGCACGGGCGCGGTGCGGACAGGGATGCGCTCGTCGGCGATTGCTGACTCTTGATTGTTGACTGCAGGTTGTTTCGAGCCGCAGCCGCCGAGCAGGGCGAACAGGCCGACGAGCGCGGCAGCAGAGATTAGGGCTGGAATGGTGATGGTTTTGAACGCTATTTTTTTCATGCTCGAAACTGTGTTACTTTTGTGAAAAAATGAACATCATGGGTGCAATTACAATCCAAGAAAATGGAGAACAGGTTGTCATTAGTTTGCGCAAATCAGATATCAGCGTAGCCTTGATTGAACGGTTACTCCAGCAACTGCGGCTTCAATTTTTGATTGAAAAAGCAGAAATTGACAGCGATGCACTCTTCGAGTTGTCGGAAGAAATCAAGGCCAACTGGTGGGCAGAAAATGGCGAAGCCTTTTTAGCACAAGTCAAAAAATGAACATGGGCATCGTCATCGTTGATTTCAACAAGATTTTTTCGGCACTGCTCCACCCCAACGCCCCCGTTCAGTCCTTGCTGCAATCCGAAAGCATTCGGTTTTTTGCACCTAACTACCTGATTAATGAGTTGTTTCGCCACAAAGAGAGAGTGCTGTCCTTTTCAAAGTTAAGCCCCCTTGAGTTAGACGAAATTTTAGAAAAATGCCTTGAAAACCTTCGATTTTATCCACTCGCCGAAATAAAAGAAGAGAATCGTCAACTTGCCTACGAACTCACCCACGACGTTGACTTGAAAGACCTTCCTTATGTAGCCCTTACCCTTGAATTGGATGGCCTTCTCTGGACGGGCGATAAAAAATTAAAAACAGCTCTGCTCGCAAAAGGCTTCGACCATTTTTTTGAATTCCCGCTCGCTACCTGACCCTACTTGCCGCGTTTTGTACGGTTGCCACCTGATGGTGCTGCACATGGTAAATCGTAAAAAAGAGCATTTCCCGGAGGGTCAGTTTTCCCAGCAAGGGGTGCGGCAGGATGAGCGTGTCCAATTGGCTGTCGCTTGTGTTTTCAACCTTTTGGCAAAGCGAAGCCACGAGGCGTTCCAATCGGCGCAACAACTTTTCACGTTCGTGCCATTCGGCTTTTGGGGGAACGAACCGCCCGCTCGCCCGGCCTCCTTCCGCAAGTTTGGCTTTGTATTTTTCCACCACAGCCTCGTACGCCCGCGAAGGCCGATTGGCTTTGCCAAACCACCACCGCAGCACAAAACCGGGCAGCCCAAAGGCCATGCTCACCGGCCCCACACTCCGGCAGATGTGGTCGAGTTGCTGCCCCGCGCTCCACTTTCCTTCGGGCGCGGCGAGGTAATCGGTTTGGCTAAGAGACCCCAGCAGATGCCGGAATTCCGAGTGGTGGATTTGGAGTTGTTCGATGATGGCTGTGCGATTCATTTCTTGTACTTTTGTAAAAATTGTTAGGTTTATGGGCGCAATCAACATTCAAAAACAGGGGGGCGAATTGCTCATTCGGGTAAAGGCGGACGAACTCGATTTTGCATTTATCAAGAAACTTTCCGAGCAGATTTTCTGGGAATATGCTTTGCAAAAAGCTGGGTTCAATGAGGCGGACATTGACAAGATTTTTCTTGAAAAAGACCAGTCAAGTGTACTCGCTCCCACGCTTCAACCCGGCCAAAAAGAACCTTCTGATGAACAAATTGAGGCATGGACAGACGCTATTCAATCCGAGTGGTGGGGAAAAAATGGTCAGAAATTCTACCTCGGAATTCAAGATAGTGCCTCAAAAATCCGCTCAAATCCTGCCTACAGTCAGGAAGGTTTATAGTTCATCGTTTATAGTTCATCGTTCAAATCCCCGCCGCCTTCCGCAGCCCCGCTTCTTTCACCAACACTTCCGACCAAGCCATCAACTGCTGCAAACGCGCCGTCGTCACGCGGTTTTGCGCGTCGAGGAATTCGAGCAGTAGCACCTGCCCAGCGCGATACTTGTTGTTCACGATGCGGAAGGTTTCTTCGGCAGCGAGGAGGCTGGTTTGGCTGGTTTTGAATGAATGCTGCGCAGCCTCCAAGTCGTTCCACGCCGCCGTGACTTGCAGCTCGATTTGCTGTTGCACCTGCTCTGTTTGGCTGCGCAAAGACTCGGATTGGAGCCGCGCTTCTTGCGTTTTGCTTTTGCGGATGCCGCCGTCGAAGAGCTCGTACGTCAGCCCTACCTGCGCCAGCGCGTAGGCTTGCTCCTTGTTAAATTTGTAGCCGTAGCCCTGAAAACCGAACGAGCCGCCGAGGTAAAAATCAGGCAGTTTGGAGTTGGCCGTGTTGCGGCGCACATCGGTCTCGGCGGCCTGCTGGCCGGCGCGGAGCGCGGCGAATTCGGGGCGGTTGGCGAGGCTTTGCTGCACCAATTGTTCGGCTTGATAGTCGGGCACGGCGGCGCGGAGCAGGGCGGTATCGGCCACCACTTCGCTTTGCAAATCTTTGTTGATCAAAAAATTGAAGTAGGCGCGGGCGGTGTTCTGCTGGCTGCGGGATTTGAAAGCCTCGTTGTCAGCCTTGCTCAGTTCGTAGTCGGCGGTAGCCACCACATCGCGGGTGGCCACGTTGTTCCTGACAAGGCTTTCGTTGAATCGGCGGAGCTCCGTCAGCACAGTTTTGGCGTTGAGCCAGATTTTTTCGGCTTCCAAAACGCGCAGGTAATTCAGGTAGGCTTCCGTGATTTGGTAGCGGAGCTCGTGCTCGTTCGCGGTTTTTTCTGCCGCTTTGCTTTCGAGCAAATGCCCCTGAATCTGCCGGTTGTATTTCAAGTCCGAATTGAAGACCGGGTAAGCAAAACTGACTTTCGTCTCGTGGAAATTATGGGGCAGGAACTGCACTTCCTGATTTTCCAAAGTCGGAAAATAACCAGGCACTACCCCCGGAGGCAAATTGCCCGGCACGGCATTCAGCGCGTTAAGGTTACTGTAGGCATCGTTCAGCAGGTCGCCAATAGGGAAATCAATCTTGCGCCCGCCGCCCGCCACGGTATAGTTGGCATCGAAAGTCAGTTTGGGCTTCCCCAAGGCTTTGGATTGGCGCACTTGCTCCTGCTGCTTGGCAATGTCAAGATTTTGCTGTTTTAGACCGAGGTTGGCATTCAGGCCCTCTTGGATGTAGGCTTCGAGCACAGCGGATTGGCCCCAGAGGTGAGAAGGTGAGAGGGGTGAGAAAAGTGAGAGTGCTAAGAGACCGGCCTGCGCCCAAGATTTGGCGGGTAAAAAGAAGTATTGATTCATGGCTGAAAAGCTATTTGTCGAAAACGGGCTTTATTTTCTGAACAATGTTTATTGATGATGCAAAAAAACGCAGCCTCCAAAGGCTGCCAAAGCGAAAACGGGTGAGCGGTCGAAATCGAAGGTTGAACTGTAGTTATTTGGCCGTCCGCGCTTTTCCGGATTCCGACATGGCGAAACCGCGCGTCATGTCTTTAATGAATTCCGCCCGGCGGAAACGCAGTGCCGACCAATCTTCGTCAATCGCCACCATGCGCACGCCCTCGAAGCCAAGTTCGCCGAGTATCGCCCAGCCGCTGTCGCGGTTGAATTCGCACTTGTAGCGCTTCGACGAGCCTTTCGGGTAAGCAAACCACAGCTGCCCGTCGCCTTCCAGCCTTTCCGCAAACGCTACGGAAATGGCATCTACTTCGGCTTGTTGAGTCACGAACGCCAAACCGAAATGGAGTTTCTGCACTTCTGTCAAATCGGTTTTCAGCACGGTCACCCCTTGCATGGCTTCCAGATTGGGCGTGAAGCTTTCGGGCGCGTTCAGCACACAGATTTCTGGCTGGTCTTTGAAGTTCATTTTTTTGAAAACTGCGTCCATAGAATGGAGAGGTTGAAGGAGTTGCCTACTTTTGTAAAAATTTTTACGCCATGTACACGGAAGAAATCGCAACGCTTACGGAATACGAAATCGAACGCGAAAAGCCTATGCCAAGCAAACATCACTCTATTGTCCAAGGCAACCTTAGTTTCTTTATTCGCCTGAAATATGGCGAATTATTCAGGTTGCTTCCCGAAATCAGTCTCGACCTGCCCGACCGTGACCGCGTTCCCGACCTCGCCATTTACCCGCCCATGGAGTATGGGGAAGAGGAAATAAAGATGACCGAAATTCCACTTTGCCTTATTGAAATTCTCTCGCCCACCCAAAACCTTATTGACCTGCTCATCAAGCGCCGCCAATATTTCGATGCCGGGGTGCAGTCTTACTGGCTCGTTTTCCCCGAACCAAAATCGGTGTACGTCTATTCCAATCCCGACGAGTTTGAGGTGTTTTCCTACCGCGAAGTGCTGAAAGACCCCACGCTGGGCATCGAACTTCCGCTCTCCGAAATCTTTAAGTAACTATGAACGAGGAACTATGAACTGCCGCTCGTTCATAGTTCCTCGTTCATAGTTTATAGTTACAAAGACTCCGCCATCTTCGCCATCATCGCAAAAGATTTCTTGGCCAAGTCTTCCCGCTGCTCCGGCGGGTACATCCGCATCCGCTCGCGCACGAATAGCGACACCAAGCCGTGCGCATGGCACCAAAGCGTGTACGCAATAGTGGCCGCGTCGGTGCTTTTGAAATGGCGCGCATCCACGCAGGCCTGCACCGTTTCCACAAAAAAAGCGTGCGTAGCCATGCCCAGCGTCCAGCATTCTTGGTTTTCGATGTGCTCCATCGGGGCGCGGGTGAGGAAAAGCAGGTCGTACCAGTCCGGGTGCTTCATGCCAAAATCAATGTACCGCCGCCCGATGTCCAAGAGCCGCTCCCAAGGGTCTTCAATCTGTGCCGCTGGGAGCAAATGGTCGCGCTTGGCTGCTGCGGCCTCGTATTGCAGGGCGTAGAAAATGGCGTTCTTGTCTTTGTAGTAGAGGTAAATCGTGGCCGGGCTGTACTCGATGCGCTCGGCGATACTGCGGATGTTGAGGCCGTCGTAGCCGTTTTCTTTAAAAATATCGTGCGCCGCGTCCAAGATCAATTGGCGCATCTCTGCCTTTTCCCTTTCTTTTCTGGATGTGATTCCCATGTTGTTTTTCTAAACGCCGCAAAGTTACTGAACGCTGTTTATTATTTGCAATAGCTCCGCAAAAAAAATTTGGAAGCCCCGACACCGACGCAGAGATGTACCGCCAAGATGCTTTTGGAGGATGGTAAAAACGTACTGGGATATTTTCGGTGCGCTGCACCTCAACAAGCGGTAAGGCATGAACGAATGGCAGCCAAGTGTGCCACATTCGACTACGCTTTGGGCGCTCCAGTCTAATTGGCATACCCGAAAGCCATAGCGCGGCGAAAAACAGCAAGAGCCGTTTCGGATCGTCGTGATCCGAAGCGGCTCTTGCTGTTGTCGTTCTTGTCAGTGGCCAATGTCCGACCGTCCAAGATTCAATTCACCGAAAACGCTGGGATGAACGCATTGAACGAATTGTAAAACGTGAGTTCGTTCACGCGGACTTTCATGAAATGGGTGAGCGGAAGGCGGTGCACCATTTCCATGAGTTCGACTTCGGAATGGGCGGCGAACACGATCCAGAGTTTGGAATTTTCCAGCGAGAGGGCGTAATTGAGGATTTTGCCCTCGCTGAGCAAACGGTTCACCATGCCGCGCTGCTGCGGTATTTTGTTCACAAATTCTTCGGGCAGTTCAGTGGGCAGCGTAAAGTCCACCATGTATTGCGTCATGTTATTGTCCATGTTTCTGTTGTAGGAGTTTAGAAATTTGAGGTGAAAGCGCAGCAGTTCGTTCGGGTCACCACAACGTTCAAAAACCGTGCAAATTTTCTAAGGAACTGTCACATCTGCCAAGCCGTCAGGCAAGGTAAGAACGGGTGAACAATATCCTGCGACCCGTTTTTGCTGTTTGGCCAACCATTCAATTAGGGTTGATTCCCTTTCGGGAAAAATACGCTGGGTCGGCTTTGTAAAACTTCCCCAGAGCGTCCGAAAGTTCGTCCACGCCCAATGGGTCGAGCGGCCTGTGGTCGCCTCTTTCCACAACATTCCCTTGCAAGCGGTCCAATTCGCGCTCAATGTCGAGCAGCGCGCTCTCGATATTGGGCAATGGGCGGTAGATGATGAGCCGCACCACCCCCACTGGGTCAATGATGAGCGCAAGCCGGTCGCAGCCAAGCTGAGGGCGCCGGCCAGAAGCAAGCCCGTAAAGTTTGGCGATGTGGAAATCGAGGTCTTCTATGACCGGGGCTTTGAGGTAGATGCCGATGAAGCGGCGGGCCTTGTCGGCCCAATGGTTGTTTTGGCGGAGCGGTTCGTTGGCGAGCGCCAGCACCTTGGTGTTGCGTTCGTTGAGCCAGCGTTCTTTCATAGCCAGGAAGGCCGAAAACATCGTCCAAGCAGACGTGAAATTGGCCGGGTGCGCAAAAAAAATGCACCAGCAGCCCTCGCTGTATTCCGGGAAGCGAACAATGCCCTTCTCGGTCACCACTTCAAAAGAGGGGGCGAAGTCGCCGATTTGGGGGAGTTTTTGTCTGTATTTCATTCTGATGATGGTTAGGATGCGCTCAGGTCTTCTCCAATTTTGCCCCAAAATTAACCGCTTTCGCGGAATGCGCCACCCCCGCCTTCCGAAAACATCACCGTAGTTTTGCCCCACATGAAAGTTGCCGGATTCACCTTTGTCAGAAATGCCCTCACCTACGATTACCCCGTGGTGCAGGCCATCCAGTCCATCCTGCCCATTTGCGATTATTTCGTGGTGGCGGTGGGCAAGTCGCAAGATGCCACGCTCGAACTGGTGCGCAGCATCGGCGACCCAAAAATCCACATCATCGAAACCGAATGGGACGACTCGCTCCGCGAAGGCGGGCGCGTGCTGGCCCTCGAAACCGACAAAGCATTCCGAGCCATCCCGCCCGAATACGACTGGTGCTTTTACATCCAAGGCGACGAATGTGTGCACGAAAACGACTTGCCGGCCATCCGCACCAGCATGGAACGATGGCTGCACGACCCGAAAACCGAGGGCTTGTTGTTCGATTACCGGCATTTCTACGGCTCCTACGATTTTGTGGGCAGAAGCCGCCGGTGGTATCGCCGCGAGGTGCGGATAGTCCGAAATGACAAACAGATTTTTTCCTACCGCGACGCGCAAGGGTTCAGAAAGCGCACTCCCCTCTCCGATTGGAGAGGGGCTGGGGGTGAGGCTAAGTTGCGCGTCCGCCACGCACAAGCCCACATTCACCACTACGGCTGGGTGCGCCACCCCGGCGTACAGCAGCAAAAGCAACTGAACTTTAAAAAATTGTGGCTCACCGACACCGCTGCGCTGAACTATGTCGGCAAGGCAGAAACATACGCCTATGACGGTTCAGAGCCACTTGCAAAGTTCGAAGGCACACACCCTGCCGTGATGTTGCCGCGCATTGAGGAACAGAACTGGCATTTCCAAAGCGACCCTTCGCAGGCCCGGTGGCCGCTCAAAGACCGACTGTCCAACTGGGTGGAAAAATGGACAGGCTGGCGGCCAGGGGAGTACCGCAACTACATTCTGCTCAAGTGACGTGCCCGATGGCCACATTCGGCTACACGAAACGTGGCAATGGACAAGCGGTGATGGTTCATCGGGCACTTCTGTGGTGGAAGAATTTCGGAGCCTCTAAGTTTTTCCAAATCTTAACGAAAGCAAATTTGAGCGCACCGTACATTTGCCAGCCTTTCCACGGCGAGTGTCTTTTTGACCCGCAGCGGTTCATTTTTCAAAAACAAAAAAAGTATAAGCATGAGAAAAAACGCCCTTTCCGCGCTCGCTTTCGCGGCCATCGCTTTTGTCGCCCTCTCTTTTCGCGGTCCCGGCCCAGAACCCCTCAAATGGTACACTTGGGAAGAAGCCACCGCCCTCAACAAAACCAAGCCCAAGAAAATAGTGGTGGACGTGTTCACCGATTGGTGCGGCTGGTGCAAAAAAATGGACAAGGGCGCCTTCGCCGACCCTGCCGTGGCGGCCTACATCGCGGCCAATTTTTACCCCGTGAAACTCAACGCCGAACAGCGGGAAGAAATCAAGTTCAACGGCGAGAGCTTTGGCTTTGTGGCCAACGACAATGGGCGCGGCGGTATGCACACCCTCGCCTACGCGCTTCTGGATGGGAAAATGGGATACCCAACGCTGGTGTACCTCAATGAAAAATACGAGCGGATCATGATCTCTCCCGGCTTCAAAGAGTCCGCCGACCTGATGAAAGAACTCCGCTTCGCCGCCGACGAACTGTACACCAAAACCACTTGGGAGAAGTACAAAGAGGGGAAGTGAACGATGAACTATGAACGATGAACTATACCGCTACCGTAACCTACGGACAGACTCTAACGTGGTACAAAACAAACGGGGCGGATGGCTTGCAGCCATCCGCCCCGTTTGTTTGTCAAGTTCAAATCCGAACAGTCACACTGAGCTGCGCGCTCCTCCCGTCGGAAGGCCAAATGCCAGGGCCGGGGTAGAAAGTGGGCCGCTTGGTGAAATACTGGCGGTCAGCAAGATTGTTCACGCCCGCCCGCAGGGTGAAGCGGTTGCCAAGCCGGTAGGCAGCATTGAAGTCCAGCAGGCCGTAGGCCGGCACTGCCCCCCTTGCCCCATTTGCAGATGGCTCCACCGTGTTCAGCGCGTCGGCAAAATTGTCGCCCACAAAACTGAACAGCAAAGAACCGCTCCAACGCCGCCACGCCACATTGAGGCCGTTGCGGCTTATCCATTCCGGCACACCTTCCACCCGATTTCCTTTTACAGAACGGTTTTCCGCACCCGTTGACACCTGTGCTTCCAAATAGCGCGCATTGAAATAAGCCGAAGAAGTAAAGAGCGACAGCGCAAAATCTTCCCGGCGCAATGGCGTGAGCTCCACGAACAATTCTGCCCCCCAAGTACGGCTGTCGCCGATATTGGTTTTGTAGATGTAGTTTTCATTGCTCGTCTCGTCACGCAGCAGCAGATTGCCCAAGCGGTTGCGGTACAGCAGGTAAAAGCCCCCCACATCATAGCGCAGCCATTTCCCCGCTTTTCCCCGAACGCCTGCTTCGGCAGTGTATCCCCGTGCATCATGCAAGTTTTTGTTGGCGCGTTCGAGCACCGATGCTGGGATGATGTCTTTGAAAATCACCGGGCGATAGCCCTGCGACCAGCTCCCGTAGGCTTGGTTGGCTTTATTGAACTGATATTTGGCCGACACTCCAAAGAGCGGGACGCTGTGCTCAATGCGGTTAGGCACCTCATCGGGATTGTAATAACTGATGCTGCCAGTCGCGTTGGTTTCGCCTACTTCAAGCCTTACGCCCGGCGAAACCACCAATTTGGAGCCGAGGTAAAAAGCATTTTCAGCAAACAAGGCCAAGTTGCGGGTACGAAACCACAGGTCGCGGCCCCAATTGGGGTCCGTCAGTGTCAAGTCGTAATCAAACCCCGTAGTGCCTTTGCCCTGCTGACGGCGGTGCATATTGTTGTGCATATACTGGCCGCCCACCAAGAGCACTTGTTCCAACTTGTCTAAGCGGTAACGGTGCAGAATCCGAAGTTCCGAAGTGTGCGAATGGAAATTGTCAATGTCCACTTGGCGGGCATTGTAGTCGCCAGTCGCCAAGTTCAATGTATCGGCCACGGTAGCGAAGCGGTCGAACATGACCGAGTTGCGTGCGCCGTACACCGTTGAATTCATCCAACGCAGTTGAGTGCGCGCGCCGATCTGCCAATCAAGCGTCAAAGACGGCACAAAAATGTCGGGGCTGTAATAATTGCGCGAGCGGGTGCTTTGGCGCGGGTCGGCGGCAAACATAGCATCGGTCAGTTGGCCCGGCAATTGAAACACATATTTTGAGTGGGCCAACTCTGCCCGCAGCCGGGCCTTGGGCGTGATTTGCCAACTTAGTTGACCAA
>JBJXFT010000056.1:0-10377 GCA_046155725.1 Saprospiraceae bacterium | reverse complement strand
GGGACTCACATCATTCTCGGGCTCTGACCCAATTCGATTTCTGTCTTTGTCCAGCCCAAACGAAACCCGGTTTAAGTCTTAAAACTTTTTGTGCTGCTGCAAACGTACGATTCGATTTTTGAAGATTAGGCCCGATTGATTCGATTCCGAGAAGTTCGGGATGCTTGAGCCCAGTTCGTTTTTCAACACCGATGGCTGCCCCGCCTTGCGCATCTGTGCGAACACAAGCCTTGGTTTGGGAGAAAGGCGTACGTTTGTACAGTTTTTCCAAAAAAATATTTCCTATGAACATCTCATCCCACACCCGCACCCTCCTCATCGCCAACCTGCTTTTGGCCGCAGGCTTCCTCGCGCTGTTTGTTTCTTCGTTCAAAAACGAAGGCGACAAAACGGAGCAGCGCGTGCGCTCCGTCAACCTCGACAAGGACTTTGACCTTTGTGGCGAAAAACTCCCGATGGACAACTGGGACGTGCGCCAACGGCTCGACGCGGAACTGCTGCGCAACGTTTATTTCCACTCCCAGACCATCCTCGCCGTCAAACGCGCCAACGCCATCTTCCCCATCATAGAGCCTATCATAAAAGAGGAAGGCGCGCCGAGCGATTTGAAGTACCTCGCCGTGGCCGAGAGCGCACTTTCCAACGCCATATCGCCCGCCGGCGCGCGCGGCGTGTGGCAATTCATGAAAGAAGCCGCCGCAGGCTACGGCCTCGAAGTGAGCACCGAAGTAGACGAGCGCTACCACCTCGAAAAGGCTACCCGCGCCGCTTGCAAGTACATGAAAAAAGAAAAAGAGCGGCTCGGCTCTTGGACTCTCGCCGCCGCTGCCTACAATGGCGGGCCGGGGCGCATCATAGAGGAAATGGCAAAACAGCGCGCCAAATCCTTTTACGAACTCAACCTCGCCGCCGACGAAACGATGCGCTACCCGTTCCGCATCGTGGCCATCAAGGAGGTGATGGAACACCCCGAGGAGTACGAATATGCGGTGGAAAAAGAACACCTCTACTCGCCGCTCACCGAGTTCAAAACCGTGGAGGTGAAAGGCGCGGTAGCAAACTGGGGCGATTTCGCCCGCGAGCACGGCACCAACTACCGTATGCTCAAACTCTACAACCCTTGGCTGATTGACAGCAAACTCACCAACAAAGAGGGGAAAACCTATCAGATTCGATTGCCAAAGTAGGAAGTTCGGAATGCGGAATTAGGAATGCGGAGTGCGGAGTGCGGAATTGGGGGAATGCGGAATTCGGAATACGGAATTGGGGAATGCGGAATTGGGGTTGGCATCGGATTTTTGAGGAAGCACTGAACATCTGAATTTTCGACTTGTTTCAACAAAACCTCACGCGCCAAATCCACAAATCAACAAGTTCAATAAACGCGAACGCGCCATCACGCTTCGCGTGAAAAATCAACAAAAAAATGGCATTCACACTTCCCGAACTCCCCTACGCCCACAACGCCCTCGAACCCCACGTGGACGCGCGCACCATGGAAATCCACCACGGCAAACACCACGCTGCCTACGTCAACAACCTCAACGCCGCGCTGCAAGGCACCGAGCACGAGGGCAAAAGCATCGCAGAACTCCTCGCCCACATCAGCAAGCTCCCCCCGGCCGTGCGCAACAACGGCGGCGGCCACTGGAACCACTCCATGTTCTGGGAAATCATGGCGCCCAATGCGGGCGGCGAACCCACCGGTGACCTGGCCTCCAAAATCAACAAGAACTTTGGCTCGCTCGACGAGATGAAAAAACAGTTCGCGCAGGCCGCCGCCACCCGCTTCGGCTCCGGCTGGGCTTGGCTCTGCGTGGATGCCAACGACGACCTTTTCATCACCTCCACCCCCAATCAAGACAACCCGCTCATGGATGTGGCCGACAAACAAGGCCACCCTATTCTCGGCCTCGACGTGTGGGAACACGCCTACTACCTGCACTACCAAAACCGCCGCCCCGACTATGTGTCGGCTTGGTGGAATGTGGTGAACTGGGAAGAAGCGGGCCGCCGCTACCGCAGCGCGGTGCGCACGAATTAATGATGAAGGAATTAATGATGAACGATGAACGATGGGGATGTATAGTGCAACCGAACTGAGATATCCCTATCGCAATGACAAGAGCCATCCCGGGTATTTCCGAGATGGCTCTTGCTTTTTGCACAATCCCATCGCTATCTGCTGACAACAAACGCCTTGCTCCAAATCGGCGTGTTCGGCCCTATGAGGCAAAGCACGTACATCCCGCTCGGAAGTTCTTTGAGGCCGATGGAATGCTCCCCTTGCTTGGCGGCAAGGTTGCCCTCGCTGATGAGCACACCGTTGACGTGGGTGATGCGGTAACGGGTGTAGGTGTCGGGCGGCACCCGCAGGTTGAGCACGTTGCTGGCCGGGTTGGGGAAGATCAGCACTTCGGGCTGCGGCGATGCGGGCTTTCTGTCCCTGTTGGCAGTTTCGAGGCTGGGCGTGGTGAAAGAGATGCGGGCGGCAGGGCGCTGCTCCGGACATGGATTGTATTCCTCGCTCGGCACGATGTCCACGAAGTAGGTCGTGTTCGGCACGAGCGGCGAGAGCGGGGCCTCGTTGTCGCCGCCCCATTCGGGGCCTTCGTACTCAAAGCCTTCGGGCTGCACGAGGTCGCCGTTCGGGTAGGTGGCGATGCTGTAGCGGACGGTGTAGCGACTGATGGGGTAAGTCTCCGCGTTGTTCACAAAGTGCCGAGCCGAGTTCCAGCCAATGACCGCCGAGTGGGTGTCTAGGTTTTTGACCTCTACATCGGACACCGGCGTGAGGAGTTCGTCTTGCGACCCGCTCAGTTGCGAGTCGCCCTCGCATTCGTCGGGCGCGGGCCTGGCGCAGAGGTAGATGCGCCGGAACGCAATGCCTGTCTCTGGAAGGCCTTGGATGGTGACGCGGATTTTCTCCACGCGCTGTTTGTTGAGCGGCGAGTTCACTATCCGGTACCAAAAGTTGTTGCTCCCGGCGGTGCCGTCCTTGACATCTATCGGGGTCAGTTTCACCCACTGGCGGCAGCAGTCGCGCATATACTCTATCGTGACTCGGCCATTGCCGGAGGCGTAGAACATGTACAGCGCGTCAATGTATTTTGGCCCATCGAAGTCAACGATGAATTGCAGGGTTTTCCCTTCTCCGACGACAATGCCAAAGTTGTTGGGGGGAGGGTTGGAGGCCAGGTCGTTGCAGATTGTTGATGGATCGTTTGGGAAAAGCGACTCAAAAAAAGATTGCTCCAAAAACGGTTGGCCGACCCATGGATTCTGCGTGATGCTCACTTGATTTTGTTGGAACGGCACGGGGCAAGGCGCACAAGTGCCTGCCTGCCAGATGACATAGTGCCTCGTGCTCTCCGGCTGGCTCATGTCGGCTGCGCTGTAGGTAAAAAACGAGGAGGCGCCGCCGTTCATGTTGCTCACAAAAGGCACCACCCAGAAGATGTAGCACACCGAGGGGTCAAGGCTCAGCCCCGGCACCACGGCATCTGTGCTGCCGCCCGGCAGCCGGTCGGTGAGTAGGGTGGCCGATTGCGGGTCGAAGACCGGGGCGGTAGTGCCGCAAGGGATTTCTTGGTAATAGACGGCATAGTAGGAGTACAACTGCCCTGGCGGCCAGGCCCAAGTGAGGCGCGCGGTGTTGCAGCCGAGGCAGGAAGCGGCCAGGTTTAGGACGGGCTGCACCACCCGGTCGCTCTCGCTGAAGGGCTGGTTCACCCGCAGGTAGACCGGGGTCTCGGTCAGGGTGAACTCCGCGTCGCCGAGCCGGATGCCGTTGATGCGCCAGAAATTAGCAATACCTCCATTGTTTGGCAATGGCACATCCAGCATTGCTTCTATTAGGCTCGGGTCTACCTTGGTGCGGCGGCCGTCTTCGTCATAGTCCACTACCTCGATGACTTGAATGACGGGCTTAATCTCGTCAGGGTCTGATGTCTTTCTTATCAAAACCGCTTTGTGATACTCGATCTCATTGCAAGCCAAATCCGAGCCGTGCGGCACCCAAGCAGCAATGGTGGGCTGCGTCAAACTGCCGTACAAGTACATACGAGGGTCGTCAAAAACCATGACATTGTCATCGTCATTGAGGTAAGCGACTTCGTATTGTTTGTTCGTCTTGATAAACCGCGTGGCGTCCAGCACACTTTTGAGGGTGCGGAGGTGGTACCACGAGGTCTTGGGCGAGCCGTCGCTGCTCAGCAGGCCGCTGGTGCCGAACAGGCTGGTGCCCAAGCTCGCGTCGTCGTTGAGCTCGTACATGAAAACCTTGTCCACTATCAGCCCAGCGTTACTTTTTGCTGCCGATGCTTCCATGATATAGCGCGTCACCCATTGGCCTTGCACGGTCTGCGCATCGAAGCCACAAAAGGGCATCGCGACAGTTGCCGTGCCTCCCTCCGTGTCGTAGCCAAATTCCGTGATCCAGGTGGGCTTGTCGGGGAAAAGAGGTGGATAATAGATTGTCCCACCTGCCCGGTCATCTAAAAGCCTTTTTATCCTGCCGCGCAGGTCAATATTGTCGCTTTCTGGGAAAGTCCCTTGGCCGCCGCCAAAAAAGGCCCGCCCTTTGTAAAACTTGTCCCAAGGGTCATCAATAACCGTGGGGTCAGAATCATCATCATCTAATCCGGGGTGGCTGGTTGTAGAATAAAAGTGATAGTTGACGATATCAAATGGGTAGTCGCCCAGCCCGCGCATAGTGTCCCAGGCCATGCGCAAAAAATGGAGGTAGTCGTAGCGAAGGTCGGAGGTGCCGGCCAGCACGACTTTGGTGTTGGACGACAGTTTTTTTATGCCCCAAGGGGTGTTTTCAAATATCCCGCTGCCCTTGTTGCCGTCGTACGCGGCGCTCAGCATGGCGGCGTACTGGTCGGGGCGGAAATAGTACTTGGTCATATAGTCTGGGTCGGTCCCCATTTCATCGCCCGTAACAGAAGGGTCTATGTTGTCCACGCCGTGCCACGCGGCGTCTGTCTCGTTGAATACTTCGATGTACTTGACAGAGGCCCTGCCCAAGCCAATGTTGTCTGGAAACACGATGTTTTCCGCCGCCAGTTGCTGGAAGCCCGTCGGAAAACCTCCCGCAGGTGCAGCGCCATAACGAGCGGCAAACAAAGAACTTCGAATTGCGAGTGCTTCCCAGTGGTTGGCGTTGGCATGCTCGTCAGGATCGGTTACTGTTGGAGGGTTGTAATCAGGGCAAATGGGTTTGGCAAAGAGTTCGCCGCTGTTGCCGTACATGATAGGGGCATTGCCATGCAGTACCGCTACGGTGCGCTGCGGCAGCACTTTGTAGAAATCATCGTAGCGGGTGTAGCGGTTGCCGCTGTAACTGGGGTTCCAGCGAATCTTAGGGATACCCGAGTTGGGGGGCACGGGCAAGGGACAGTCGGGTTGTCCCCCCCCGTTGTAAATACTCTGGTCGTCTGCCCAAAGGTGAAAGGCGCGTGCGTGGCCGACCCTTGTCATCCTTTCATAAGGCAGCTGGGGCTTTACGTTCACGCCGATAAAATCGCGCATCAACGGTTGAGCGGGTGCGGCCAGCGAAGCGAGGAGCAGGGCTGCCCCTGTGAGCATAGATTGTAAATGTTTCATTGTTTTGAAAAAGTTAGGTGTAAAAGAATGTGGTGTAACTTCGCTTCAAAAATACCACTTATGCGGATACCGTGTACTTCTCTTGCAATTTTGTTTCCCCTTTTTTTGACCGCACAGGTCTATCAAGGCGACATCTGGCTCAGCTCCCAAGCACAGGTGGACTCCTTCCCTCTCAAATACTCCGGCATCAAAAGGGTGGCCGGCAATTTTGTGGTCGGCATCGCCGACACGGTCAACCTGACTGACATCACCGATCTGAGCCCTTTGGCGGGCTTGGAGTATGTCTTCTACCTCTACATCAGCAACAACGGGATGCTCAGCAGCCTGCAGGGGCTGGAAGCCATGGACACGCTCTATTCCGTCACGATCTATCACAACCCGAAGTTGCAAAGCCTGTACGGGCTGCACAAGCTGCGGAAGTCCGATGGGATCGCCATACGGCAGAACGACACCCTGCCAAACTTGCAAGGCCTCAACAGCCTGCAATATTCCAAGTCCTTTTCGGTGGAGCGCTGCAAAAACCTGACTTCCTTCGAGGGGCTGGACTCGCTTCACTCGACTTTCTTTGGCATGACCATCGCGGACAACCCACGCCTGAAGTCTATCAGGGGGATGAACAGATTGAAGGACACCGATATGGACATCTTCAACAACGATAGCCTTTTGCACTTGGGCTATTTCCCCCAGTTAAAGCGTTGTGCGCTCAGGATATCTGGAAACCAAAACTTGGTGGATTTCATGGATTTGGGCGACCATGTGCCCGAAACAATGGGACTTGGCATTTACAGCAACCCGAACCTCATCTCGATAGACCCCATCAAAAAGGCCAATTGGTTTGGCCTGGGCACCGGGGGCAACCCCCTGCTCTCCAAAATATTCTTAGACTCCATTGGGTTTGGCAATATTGACATCAGTGGCCCAGCCATAAATGAAATCAGGTTTGCAAAGGCTAATGAGTACAACTTCTTCAAAGTGCATGACTGCCCCCAGCTCAAGACCTTAGAAAACACGCTGCCTTTGGCCGACAGCATAAACTACTACTACGAAATCTACGACAATGACTCCCTTACCCTGCTCCACGAAGACTGGGGGCCGAGGTATATTAAAGACCTTTTGGTGTACGACAACCCCAGCCTGACGGAAATCTCTGGCTATGAAGGCTTGGAGGAGACCTATTTGCAGCCCTACAACACTTCGATTTGCTTTGAGTGCGGCGCTTACCTCACGTCCCCCAACCTACAGGTAGTGGAGGGGTTCAACAACCTGAAAAAAGGGCAGGTGTTCATACAGAACCTCCTTCCTATCTCGGAACGTGTCGTGGGCTTCAATGGCATGGGCGCCGAACTGTTCCGCGTAAAGTTTTGGAGCAAGTTCAAGCAGATACTTGGGTTCAACAATGTCACAAAAGTGCATGATGCCATATATATCCAGCCCACCCAAGACACCCTGTCTGTGTTTCGCAACTTGGTTGACATGGGGCCGCCTACTGGATTGGGCGATACCAGAGAACTTCGGGTAGATTCTCGAACAAGCTGCCGGCCAGACCCTGCCTGTTTCGGAAAACTCCAAAAAATCAGAGGGCTCAGCGTGAGCAATGCCGGCTATGGCGGCGGCGGGAGTTTGTTCAAATTCCCACTTTTAGAGATTGCAGACCTCTCAAACATAGGCACCAACAACAATCCAGATGTAGTTTCGCTCATCGGCATCTACCCAGCGTTGAAAAAGGTGGGAAAAGTCTGGGCTTCTGCCTGCCCCCGCTTGAAAAGCCTTGACGGCATCGAAGGCATCGCAGAATTCAGGCAAACCGCACCTGCAGGCTATTTTATGTCAGCGTCTGACTGCGACTCCCTCGCCGACTGCTCGGCCATCTGCTGGCTGCTGGAACACGCCAACTTCGTGCCCGCCAACGTCAGCCCCAGGGCTTACCTCGACAACCCGCTCTTCCCCTGCGACGACGCAGCCTCCGTCGAGCACTGGTGCGACACCCTCACCGTCAGCACAAAACCCGAGCCCAACTTGGCGGCATCGCCCCCCATGCGCCTATACCCCAACCCCGTGCAGGGAGGATACCTGAACATCGAAATGAACGACCCCGAACTTTCCGGCCAATACGAGATAAGCGTCAGCGATGCCGCCGGGAAGGTGGCCTTGGCCGGGCGGCTGACTTTTACGGAAGGGGACGCGGTGCTCAACACCACGATGCTCGCGCCGGGCTGGTACCAGCTGAGCGTCCGGCAGCGCGAAGGCAGGGTGCGCAGCGCGGCTTTTGTGCGGCAGGGAGAATGATGGCTAAGGGAAGCGTCAAAAATAACCCAGGCGAAGTACTGACTCAAATCATTGTGAGTCAAAAAGTCGAATCGTTCATAGTTCATCGTTTATAGTTCATCGTTCCCTAACGGCACCATTTGGCTGCTTCCAAAACCTTGTTTCCCGCTTTCCAAACTTGAAAGTAAGGCACCAGCCGCGCCCCAAAGGAGCGGAAAAAGTGCTCTATCCCCTCGTCCATGCTGCCTTCAAAATCAAGGCTGAGCGAGCGCTCCGCGCAAAACCGAATGGCCTCGACCATGAGGCTGTCAATGGCGCAGTGGCTCTTGAACGCAGGGTCAGTGCCGGTGAGCAGCACAGCGGCCTGCCGCTCGTCGAACACAAGGTAAAGCCCCGCGCTCGGCTGGCGCGAAGCCCGGTCGTAAGCCACAAAACTGGCCGACTGGCTGCGCTGGCGTAGGGCAAAATGGAGGCTCTGGAATGTCTCGAAGGAATGTGGCTGGCGGCGGTTTTTGCGTTGGAACGAAAGGCGGTTGAGCGCGAAAACCGTCGGCCAAGCCTCGTCGTCGCGGCGTGTTTCGGCCCATCGTTCGGCTTTTTTCAGGTTGCCGCGCAGGGTACTTTTGAAGCCTGCCATAATTCCTTCCAAATCTTTTATCGGGTCAAAAATGTAGGTGTAGCGCGTAGTCTGCCGAAAACCTGCCCAGTAAAACGGCAGCCAGTTGGTGATTTCTGGCCGAAAGTTTTGCTGGAAAAACGTCCCGCTCGGCAATTGCCCGATAAGTTCGCCCATCACCTTTTTTTCAAAAGCAGTTCGGCTCAGCTCTTTCAAACTCCTCGCTTGCGGATAGCGCAGCCACGGGCCGGCGTAAGTGGTGAGGGGCGGGAGTTGTATGGTTTTCAGCAGCCCCCAACGGCAAGCGGTGTGGTAGGGCAAAGCCCCCACGATTTCGCCGCCTTTGTTTGTGGCCAGAGCAACTTGCCAGCCTTCAGCGCCACAAACAGTATCAAGCCACCAAGGCTGGTGGTGGAGCGGGGCGTAGTGTTCTTGACAAAATTGGGTGTAGGCATCGCGCATCTCAGGCGAGAAACTTTTCGACTTGGAGAAAAGCATCTGCCAAGTGTCAAAATCGGATGATGATGTTGGTATCAAGCAGATAGGTCATTTGGTCAATTGGCTAATTAACAGCTCGATTGGCTCTTGAATATCCATTTCTTTGACAATTCTGTCAAATCGCTCCCTGTCATGCCCCGTATACCCTTGTTCGCGTATGAGCGCCTCCAAATCCGTTTTCTCCCGCACCGGGCGGATGTATTTTTGAATGTGCTCTGGCAGCGAGGCTGTGGAAAGCCTCCGCTTTTTTCGCGGCTTTTGGGGCGGTGCTTTTGCTGCGCTGGAAGCTTCCGCCGGCGATTGGATCGAATCGGCGATGCGGGCGATGAGTTCGCGCTTCTCCTCGTCGCTGAGGTTTGCGATCCATTCGGGCAAGTTGTTGTCGGGCGCGTGGTCGAGCATGGCTTTGCTTGTTTTTTGTGCAAAAGTAGGTTTTTCGATGGTTTGCAAACCGTGCATTTGGCCTAAGTTTGCCCCCACTATCTTACGCTCCCCATTCCAATCTTTCAGCAATCATGACGCTCCGCGAACTCTTCGACTACCTCAGCGCCAACCCTCTCGTGGTGGCCGCCTATTTTCTCCTCCTCTTGCTCACCGCTATTTTGGCAGGCGTGATGGCCAAAGGCGAAGGCCACCTCAGCCCTTGGAAATACCTCTACTCCGTGCTGGTGTACCTCGTGTGCGTGCCGGGTATTTTTGCTGCCGCATTGGCCGTCTACCTTTTCCTTTTCGAGCCAGGGGGCAGCATTCTCAACGCCAACCTCCTCACCCAAGTGTTGCCCGTGGTGGCCATGTTCATTACGCTCAACGTGGTGCGGCGCAACGTCCCGTTTGGCTACATCCCCGGTTTTGGGCGGCTCACCGACCTTATCATGACCATCGTCACGGTCTTTGTGCTCATGTATTTGCTCAACCGCCTGCACCTCGTGGCCTGGGTGTTCCTGCCCGTGCAATGGCTGCTCCTCATCGTGGTGGGGCTGTTGCTCGTGGTGCGCTTTGGGCTTAAACGCTTGACTTCGTGATGGTAAAAAATTGTTGGTTGCTGATTCTTGATTGTTTTGCCCGCCCAAGGCTGGTCGTAATAGGCTGGCTGTTGGTGTTCGGTGCCATTGCTTGCAGCGACCCGGAAAAGGAAACCCGCCAAGTTTTCACGCAAGACGACGTGGCGGTGGAGGTGGGCCTCGAAGTAGAAATCCTGTACTCCGACAGCGCAGTGGTGCGCGTGCGCGTCACGGGGCCTGTGCTGCACAATTTCTCTGGCCGCGACAAGCCCCGCCAAGAATTTCCCGAAGGGATAAAAATGGATTTCCTCGCGCCCGACCTCTCTGTGCGCAGTGTGCTGACCGCCAAAAACGCCACCCGCTACCAAGGCGAAGGCAGAATAGTGG
>JBJXFT010000054.1:0-6234 GCA_046155725.1 Saprospiraceae bacterium | reverse complement strand
CTCTCACCCCTCTCACCCCTCTCACCCCTCTCACCCCTCTCACTCTCTCACACCTCTCACGCCTCTCTCTCATCATGGAAATATTGACCGCACTTTCTTCCGCCGACCTGATGGAACTCGAAGACCGCTTCAATGCGCACAATTATCACCCCATCCCGGTAGTGCTGGAGCGTGGCAAAGGGGTGCACGTGTGGGACGTGGAAGGCAAGCGCTACTACGATTTCCTTTCGGCGTACAGTGCCTTGAACCAAGGTCATTGCCACCCGCGCATCATCGGCGCTTTGGTGGAGCAGGCGCAAAAACTGACGCTTACCTCGCGGGCTTTCTACAACAATTTGCTGGGCGAGTACGCCGAGTTTATGACCCAATACTTTGGCTACGAACGCATACTGCCCATGAACACGGGGGTGGAAGCGGTGGAAACGGCCATCAAACTCGCCCGCAAATGGGCCTACCAAGTGAAGGGCGTGGCCGAGGGAAAAGCCAGGGTCATTTTTGTTGCGGGCAATTTTCACGGGCGCACGCTGGGGGTCATTTCGGCTTCCACCGACCCTGACAGCCGCAACGGTTTTGGCCCTTATATGCGCGGTTTTGAGGTGATACCGTACAACGATCTCGCCGCGCTCGAACTGGCTTTGCAAGACCCCAATGTGGCGGGTTTCCTCGTGGAGCCTATTCAGGGCGAAGCGGGCGTGAACGTGCCGGACGAGGGTTACATCGCCACCGCCTACGACCTCTGCAAAGCGCACAATGTCCTTTTTATCGCCGACGAGGTGCAGACGGGCATCGCCCGCACGGGCCGCTTGCTCTGCTGCGACCACGAGGCGGTGAAGCCCGACATACTCATCCTCGGCAAAGCCCTTTCGGGCGGTGTGCTGCCCGTCAGCGCGGTGCTCAGCACCGACGAGGTAATTCTGACCATCAAGCCCGGCGAGCACGGCTCTACTTTCGGCGGCAACCCGCTCGCTTGCGCCGTGGCGATGGAAGCCTTGCGGGTGGTGGAGGACGAACACCTCGCCGACAACGCCAAAGAATTGGGCAAAACCTTCCGCTCGCGTTTGCGGGTGCTGCAACAAAAACGCCCCGACCTCATCTCGCTCGTGCGGGGAAAAGGTTTGCTCAATGCCGTGGTCATCAACGACACGGAGCAAAGCAAAACGGCTTGGAACCTCTGCCTCGGAATGGCCGAAAATGGCCTACTCGCCAAGCCTACGCACGGCAACATGATTCGCTTCGCGCCGCCGCTGGTGATGACCGAAAGCCAGTTGGGCGAATGCTGCGATATTATTGAGGGGGTGTTTTTGGGGTTTGAGGGGTAGTAAGTAATCACCAGAAATTAGTTTGGCTTATTCACCAAGGTACTTAGGTTCAATTATCGTGGGAGCGTGAATCAAGCTTGATAGTTGGTGCTACTTTTTACCTTTGTAAAAAACTCAGTTCAATGGTTGACAAGAATGCCATTGCCCAAGCGGTCAAGCACGAATTAGGAATGCTCTATGGCGAACGGCTCGCCAAGATTATTCTCTATGGCTCGTATGCCAGGGGGGATTTCCATGCTGACTCCGACATTGATTTTTTAGTGGTGTTGCGCGACGATATCATACAGACCGGCAACGAAATCCGCCGTATGGCCAAGCCTCTGTCCGCATTGGATTTGCATTTCAACACTTACATCTCGACCCATCCCACGACACTCCATAAATTGGAACAGTCGGACTATATTTTTTACCAAAACGTGCGGCGGGAGGGCATAGAGATATGAGCGCGGAAAGTACCAAATTTGTGCAGCGAGCAGAAGATTGCCTTTCTGATGCAGCGGCAAATTTTCAACCTTCGCATTGGAAGCTGCCGCAGAATTCTTGAAAGCTACAAAGCAGTATCTGGGCTTTTAATCCCTTCGCCTCTTCTGCAAACTGTGCGACAAAACCCAAATCCCCCGCATCAGTTTTTCCTTTCTGAAATCCATGTTCCCGATTTCCTCGTAGTTGGAAAGGGCATCGTTCGATGCTTGCTCATTTACCCGTCGTAGCCTTCCTGTCCGCCAAGACCTGGCAGGTGTGAGGGCGAAGGCGGGGTCACCATTCAAATCCAACTACACACATGGCAAATCGTTTTTCCACCACGTCCTTCTCGCTTTCCTCGCTCGTTCGGGGATTCGCCCTCGGCCTTGCCCTTTTCCTCGGCCTCTCTCAAAATGCAAACAGCCAGACCATCTACGCGCTTTCTGGCAACAACCTGATTTCCTTCAAGGCCACTGCGCCGAGCGCTTTGCTCAGCAATGTCGCGGTAAGCGGCATCGCAGCTGGGCAAAGCATTTCGGGCTTGGATTTCCGCCCCAACACGGGCCAACTCTACGCGCTGGGCTACGACCAAAACACGGGCGCGGCGCGGCTTTACACCATTAACCCGACCACGGGCGCGGCTTCTTCCATCGGCGCGGCAGCCGTGACGCTGAAAACCAACATGGGAAAGGTCAGCATGGACTTCAACCCCACGGTGGACCGCATCCGCGTGACGGGCAGCGACAATTCCAACTATCGCCTTCACCCCGTCACAGGCGCAATTGCCGCCACCGACATGAACCTCGCTTTCGCTGCTGCCGATGTGAACGCGGCGGCAACCCCCTCCATCGGAGCAGTGGCGTACACCAACAGTTACATCGGGGCCACCTCCACCACGCTGTACAATTATGATGACGCGCTCAATGTGCTGACCACCCAAATCCCGCCAAACAACGGGACGCTGAACACCATCGGCACCTCGGGCATTGCCGTGAATGCGGCCGATGCTTCTTCGGACTTGGACATCTTTTATGACGCAGCCAGCAGCACGAACAAAGCATACCTGGCCGCAAACATCGGAACTCAAACTGCCGACAACCTGTACGCGGTGAACCTCGGAACAGGGGCAACCACGCTCATCGGGGCCATTGGCGGCGGGATGTCGGTGAGCGATATCGCGGTGTTTATTGACCGCACGGTATCCGCCACCTTGAGCGGCCAACTGGCCTACGCGCTCACGAGCAACAACAACCTTATTTCTTTTGACCTGGCCGCGCCCGGCACGGTGCGCACCCTCGTAAGCGTCAGCGGCGTGGCCACAGGCCAAGTATTGGTCGGCATGGATTTCCGCCCTGCTACCGGCGAACTCTACGCGCTGGGCTACAACGCCGCTACGGGCGAAGGCAACCTTTACACGCTCAATGTGACAACGGGCGCAGCCACCGCAGTAGGTGCCGCTCCCTTTACGCTGGCGCTCAATATGGGCAAGGTCAGCATGGATTTCAACCCAACGGTGGACCGCATCCGGGTGACGGGCAGCAACAATTCCAACTACCGGCTCCACCCCGTCACGGGCGCAATCGCTGCCACCGACGTGAACCTCGGCTTTGCTGCTGCCGATGTGAACGCGGGGATAAATCCTTCCGTCGGCGCAGGGGCGTACATCAACAGTTTTGCGGGCGCTACGACTACCACGCTTTACAATTACGACGATTCGCTGAATGTGCTGACCACCCAGGTGCCGCCGAACAATGGTACGCTGAACACCATCGGCACCTCGGGGATCGCCGTCAACTTGGCCGACCCGACCAGCGATTTGGATATTTTTTACAGCCAATATGGCAACCCAAACAGGGCTTATTTGGTGGCCAATTTGGGAACGTCCACTTCCGACAATCTTTACACTGTCAACCTCGCTACGGGTGCGGCCACTTTGGTGGGCAAAATTGGCAACGGCATCGCCGTCACTGACCTTGCAATAACCGCGCGTCCCTTCGAGACTTTCTGCGACACAAAGACCACGGATTGCGTGAAGTACGAACTGCTCACCGTCACGAAAAACGCTTCTGGCGACAAAACCTACCGCGTCCGCATCACCAACAACTGCGCTGACAAATTAGTGTACGCCGCGTTCCAACTCCCCAACGGCGTCACAGCAGTCGGCCCGGCCAACAACGGGGTTTTCAATTCGCTCGGAGGCCATGCCTACGAAGTTCGCAACCCCAACTTTTCGCCGTTCTACTCCGTGCGTTTCAAGGACCAAACTTCCAACGGCATAGCCAGCGGCCAAGCCGATTTGTTTGAGTACAGCTTGCCTGCTACCGCAAACCCAAGTTACATCCACGTTGCCGTGCGCACGGGTTTCGTCACGCGCGAGGTGTACCTCAACGTATTTAACTGCACAGTGGGCAGCACGTTTTCAGGGCCGGATGCAGGCGACCGCGACGGCGGTTTTGATGCTACAACCATAGGCCAATTCCGCGTATTCCCCAACCCGACAGAGGGTGTGCTTTTCGCTGATTTGTCTGCATGGGAAGGCCAGCAAGTGCAGCTTCGGGCATTCAACCCACAAGGGCAAATGCTGCTGCACCAATCGATGCAAGGCGGCGCAACAGCGCAGGAAATCGAGATGCCGAGCCTTTTGCCCGAGGGCCTTTATTTCTTGGAAATGACCGCCGCCAATGGCGAAAAACAAATCAGCAAAGTGGTGGTGAAGCGTTGAACAGAAAAATAGGCTGAAATAGAAACAACCCCTCGGAGTGCTCAAGATGCACTTTCCGAGGGGTTGTTTTTTTTGAAATGAAGTCCCCTCTCACGCTCTCTCACGCCTCTCGCTCTCTCGCCCCTCTCACCCTCTCACGCCTCTCACAAACTTCCCGCTCCACACTTTTCCCATAGACCGGAGAGTGAGGTAGTAGAGGCCGGGAGGCAAGTGTCGCAGGTCCACGGATATCTGCCCTGCCGAAGCGCTTGGTTTTTGGGAGGACACTTCTCGGCCTGTGGGATCGAAGATGCGGAGGGATTCGATTTCCAAGTTGGATTGTAGGTGCAGCACATCCCCTGTCGGGTTGGGCCACAGCAGCACCTGCCCACCTTCCCCTTGTAGCGTCACCGTGCTCACCGTTTTCACCTCCACCGCTTGGCACACCGTATCGCAGGCATTGTCATTGCAGACCGTGAGGCACACTGTGTAGGTGCCGGGCGCAGAGAAGAAGTGCACGGGGCTGGTGTCTTGGCTCGTGGTGCCGTCGCCGAAGTCCCAGAGCCAGGTGGTCGGCTCATAGTAAGAGAGGTCGGTGAACTCGATGTGCTGGGGAGAGAGCGTGTCTTCCACATCCCAGCGGAAGTGGGCGATGGGCAGGTTGGTCAGGCCCAGCGTGTCGCAGGCACTGCCGTCAAGCGGCCCAAGCCGATAGTTTGGGAAGTTGGGCTCAAAAAAACTCCCAAGTGCTGGCAGTTGTAGGCCGTGCTGCTCCACCTTGCAGGCAGAGCCTTTTTTTGTCGGGCTGTGTATGACGTGCAGGATATTGTTGTTAGAGGTGGTGAGGATATAGATTTTTCCATCGGGCCCGAGTTGTGCGTGAAAAAAGTAGGTCGGGTCTGGAGACATATAGCCATCATATTCTGCCACCACTTCTCTACTGGACAGAACATCCGATGCCCGAAGGTCGTATTGTTGGATGGTCAGCCCACTACAGAGATAAAGGAAGCGGTTGTCTGGCGATATGGCCACGCCGCCAGAACCGTGTGGGACGATGTGATAGTCCCAGTATACCGGCTTGGAAAATGTGCCATTACAGCGGTCAAATTCCAGTATCAACATCCCCCATGGGTGGTTCCGAAAGAACTTGCTGCCATCGGGCGCAAAGCGAGTCTGGTTGCAGCAATAGGCACTGTCTACTTCTGTAAAACCTACGTCCTGCATCCCCATGTACCGCACCGTGTCGGAAGTGACGAGCGTGACATGTATCTCGCTGTGGAAACGGCGTGTCACCGCCACCCACCAATCCCGTCCGTTGGCGTGGCGGGTGGCCGTGACGAACGGCCCCAGATAAAGGGAGTCGCTCAGCAGGGATTTGTTCTTGCTGATGACCGCGCCGTTGCCGTTGTCCCCGCTCGCGTCTATCTCAGAGTAAAGCAGGTTCATCGGGCTTCGGTATTTGTCATCGCTCCGAAGGTGGAAGAGGTAGTATAGGCTGTCGCTGCCCGGCTTGGGCAAGAAGATACAGGGCTGGATTATTGGATAAAATTGATTCCAAGGATAAGAGCAATAGGAGTTAAACACCTTCCCTGGGTTAAGCGTATCCCCATTCAACATCAGATCTTTGTTTCGGTTAGAAATCCTGCACCCATCGGTAAAGGCAACGAGATTGCCATCTTTGTCGGCAATGGAAGCAAAAGGGAAATCAACGATAAAGTCATGTAGCGTCAATTCAGGGGGCGATTGTTTAAA
>JBJXFT010000043.1:0-12772 GCA_046155725.1 Saprospiraceae bacterium | reverse complement strand
GAAATTCCGCTGCACACCCAACCCGGCAAGCGATCAGGTGGAAATTACTTTGTCTGACAAAGAAGGCAATCATGCGCTGAACCTGAAAATCCTCGATGCCGCCGGTCGTTTGGTGCTGGAAGACAAGTCATTCCGGCAAACGGCAAGTTATTTCTCCGCCGCCTGGCCGGTGGGAATTTACCAAATTGTACTGTCCGACGCTTCGGGGCAGGTGCGCGGGGAAGAGAGATTGGTGAAGCAGTAATCCACGTCAAGTGCGCTTTGGTCGAGTGTTCGCCCCCCTCGTTACACGGACAGTTTCCGGCAGAAGGACAACCCAGCTTTAGATTGGATTTCCCTGCCTGTCGGTACTCAGGGATACCAATTGGCCAGTATCAGGAGGCTTTTTATCTTTATGCGAAAGGCTCGCATATAGTCCGTTAGCGGTAATTGTACAGCGAACCCCAGCGACTTCAAACTTCTCCACATTTTTTCTTTAAAAAATATTTTGCAAAAAGTTTTGCGAAACCGATTGGCTGCGCATACATTTGCAGCCAATCGGTTTCGCATAAAGTCAAACAATATGAGACGAGACATTTTTCAGGCAATAGCCGACCCAACAAGGCGGGCAATTATTACCTTGATTGCATTGCAGGCAATGACACCGAACGCCATTGCTGACAACTTCCACACGACCCGGCAATCTGTTTCTAAACACCTTCGCATACTCACAGAATGCGAACTGGTGAAACAGGAACAGCAGGGCAGGGAAATTTACTACTCACTTGAAATTGAAAAAATGAAAGAGATTGATCAATGGATAAAGCAATTCAGGGAAATTTGGGAAGCCAGATTCGATCAACTTGACAAAGTATTATCAACAATTAAAAAACAGAAAAAATGAAAAACGATTTGCTATTTGATTTCACCGTTGACAAAACAATAAAAACGGTATTCATAACCCGAGAATTTGATGCAGACCTTTCGCTGGTATGGGATGCTTATACCAAACAAGAAATTCTTGATCAATGGTGGGCACCTAAACCCTGGGCCTCAAAAACAAAATTTATGAATTTTGAAGTTGGTGGGCGAAGATTTTATGCTATGGTAAGCCCGGAAGGACAAGAGCACTGGTCAATTCAGAAATATACTTCCATTAGCCCAAAAACCAATTTCAAAATGTTGAATGCCTTTGCAGACAAAGATGAAAACCCGGAATTGCCAGGTTCTGAATGGGACTTAAGTTTCAGTGAACAAAACGGAACGACAAAAGTGAGTATCACTATTTACAATGAGTCCCTTGCCCGCATGGAGAAGATGATTGAAATGGGCTTCAAGGAAGGATTTACAATGACAATGAAAAACCTGGAAGACCTGTTGGCAAGTTTATCGCAAAAATGATTTCCCTGCCTGTCGATAGTCAGGGACGCAACAACATCAAAAAAATGGAGGCTCTGCTACAAGCAGTACCTCCATTTTTTTCTTCCCATGAGGGTAAGGTTTTTCAAAAACACCCGATGTAAAGGAAATCAGCCCACGGAACACCGATTTTCTTTCATCCTTTTATTGTTTTTCTATGAAAAATCTCACCACACATTTCCCAAAGGCTTCAAAAAACCATTTCTCCGCTCATTCACCGTTCATCGTTCCTCGTTCCTCGTTCATCCTTGCCGTACTTCTGGTTTTCAACACGCTCCAGATGTTCGGCCAAACCTTCCAGACCGCCATCGGCTACCCAGTGCCTACCGACGAGCGCGGCGCGAGCGGCCTCATCACCAACGCTGGCAACTACCTCATACTCGGCGGCAACACCCAGCACCCCAGTGGGCTTTTCAACCCCGCAGGCGATATGCAACTTGTGCGCCTCGACCCGCTTGGAAACCTGCTGTTCCCATCCAAAATACTTGGCCAGGACGTGGGCGAAACTGCCACCTGGATAGAAAAAGCCACGGACTGCGCGGGCGCGCAGGGCTACATCATTGCTGGAAACCAATACAACGGGGGGGGCAACAATATGCTCCTCACCCTCACCGACGCAGTCGGAACTCCGCAATGGGTGCGCCGCATCGGCACCTTCAGCGACGACGAAAAAAGTGCTTGCGTGAAACAAGACGGCGCGGGCAACATCATCCTCGTAGGCACCAAGACCGACCCGATTTCGGGGATGTCGCTTATCCACGCGGTGAAAACCGACTGTGCAGGAAACCTGCTCTGGGAGTGGACTTACCGCGTGAACGGGATTCCGACCGTGACTTCTGTGACGGCCTTTGCCACCCTTCAATCGGCTTGCCCAAACCTTCCCAACGAATACTTCGTGACGGGGAAAGTATCGTCTGCTGCTGGCGGAAACGAAGAAGTTTTCATCCTCAGCCTCCAAGTCTCGACGGGCAATGTGTCGTGGATGAAAACCTACGACGTCGCGCCCAACGCCGACGATGTTGGGGCCTGTATTCAAGGCAATTGCAGCGGTCTTCCCCCCGCAATAGGCAGATTGTGGGTGTCGGGCTATTCACTCGAACCTGGCGGCAGCAGCCCGCGCAAGGTGCTGATGCTACAAACCGACATCAGTGGCAACTTGATTTGGGCCAACAACTACGACATTCAAAACAGCGATCAGGAACTCTCCACGCACTTTCAATTCGCGGCGGACAACAAACTCGTGCTGACCGGAAAAGCCGAAGACCCCGGCGTGAGCGACCCTCCGGAAATCGGCAATTGCATGCTGATGCGCATAGCCGACAATGGAAGTTCGCTGGATTGGACACGGGTGTTCCAGATGGGCTTTGCTTCGCAGGGCAACCGCGTGGAGCCGAACGCGGGCGATGAATATTTCATCACGGGCCACACCTACGAGATCATTCAGCCGCACATTTTTGACTACAACATACTCGCCATCAAGACGAACAAGATAGGCCAGACGGACAGCGATTGTCACCACTCACCCCAGACGCTCATCATTCCGCGACAGCCTGTGACGACTGTGGTGCAGCCTTTCGCCATCATCCCGCAGGATTTTTTCCCTTCCAGCCTCGTCACGGTTTTGTACAATGACCAGCAGACGTTCTGTCAAAACCCCAGCCCGATTGACCCTTGCGACACGCTCGCGCTGAACGCCAACTTCACTTACTCGGTCAGCGGGAACACCGTCACGTTCACCGACCTTTCCACCGTGGGCAGCGGCAGCATTTTTGGCTGGAACTGGGATTTTGGCGACGCCAACACCAGCACCAGCCAGAACCCGGTGCACACTTACGCCGGCTCTGGGGTGTACGTCGTGTGCCTCATCGTGACGGGCGGCGTGAATGGCGCGATCTGCCGAGACACGATTTGCAAAGACATCATCATCCAGCACACGCCGACCGACCCTTGCGACACGCTCGCGCTGAACGCCAATTTCACTTACTCGGTCAGCGGCAACACCGTCACGTTCACCGACCTGAGCACCATAGGCAGCGGCAGTATTTTTGGCTGGAACTGGGATTTTGGCGATGCCAACACCAGCACGAGCCAAAACCCGGTGCACACTTACGCCGGCCCTGGCGTGTACATCGTGTGCCTCATCGTAACGGGCGGAGATGCCACCGCGCTCTGCCGCGACACGATTTGCAAGGACGTGGTGATTGTCCAGAGCGGTTGCGAATGCGATTCGACATTTTTTGCAGCCGTGGCTGCGGGCTTTACCACATCGGGTACGAACCCCATCACTTTCACGCCCGTCGCGCTCACTCCTTGCGACAACGTGCAGTGGCTTTGGGGCGATGCTTCGCCAAACGGTGCTTCGGTGGGCAATGCGAGCATCACGCACACCTTCCCCGGCCCCGGCACGTACTATGTTTGTATGCTCGTGACGCGGATTTCTGTCAACGGCCAAACCTGCACCGTGGAGTCGTGCAAGCAGATCGTGGTGCCGAGCTTCTGCGATTTTTCGGAAAACTATTCCGCTCCTGTCGGGTGGACCCAAGTCGGCTCGCTCGTGAGCATTGCGGGGGGCGTGGTGCAGTACCAAAATGGCGCGCCTGACGGCGAACAACGGCGGGTACACAAAAACCTCGGCTTCACGCTGAACACTTCTGACATTTGGCAGGCGGACTTGGACGTGACCCCGCAGATGATTGGCAGCAGCGCACCCTCCACCGGACACGCGGTGCTGGCCCTCACTTCCACTACCGACGAGCCGCACAGCGCTTGCACGAATATCCCTTGCACGGGCTACCCGACCTCGGTGCAAGATGCCATCAACTGCAACTTTTCTTCGCCCGCCGGCAGCACCAACACGTTCTTCCACCTCATCGCCTTCGACGGGCCTACGCAGTACACCTCGACCAACATCCCGGCGACGACATTGAACATTACCTACTACATCCGGGTGGCGCGCACGTCGCCCACGTCGGTGACGCTGAGCGTGTTCTCTGATGCCGCCCGGACGCTGCACATTTCTGGCTCGCCCATCAGCATGGCAATACCCGCTACCATCACGGGGCTTGGCACGGTGCAGCACGCCAACGTTGCGCGGGGCTTCCAGACGCGGCAACTGTGGGGCTTTTTGGACAATCTGTGCATCCGCAGGATGGGCACAAGCGCGACGAGCGATTTGACTGCGAAGGCAAATGCCAGCATTTTCCCCAACCCGACAAGCGGCGATTTTACCCTCGAATTTGGCGAAGCCCTTGAATCGGAAACCACTTTGACGGTGCTGGATTTGACGGGCCGAACCATCCTGCAAGCCACTGTGCCGCAAGGCGGGTCGAGCCAAACGCTCTCGCTCGGCCATTGCCCATCGGGCATCTATGTGGTGCGGGCAATGAGCGGCGGGAGGCCGATTTGGACGGGCAAAGTGGTGAAGGAATGAAGTGATGAAGCGATAAAGCGATGAAGTGATTTTCCGCTCCAAAACCCGATTGTTTTCCTTGAAGCGGGCTAAACCCCGCGCTCCCTCACCGCTCCCCATGCCCCCGGTCTGCTTGCAGGCCGGGGATTTTTTTTGAGGGTAAAAATTTTTCGAGAAAAGAATTTCAAACCGCGGGGGTAAGGTTCTGCAGTGGCGGCGATATACATACAAATGCGGCCTTCAAACAGCTGCGACACTTTGAAAACTCTTTGCGCAAAAGAATTCAATGCTCGGTGCTGGAATCCGAGAGCGGCGAATCACTTCATCGCTTTATGACTTCATCACTCCATTAAAAACCCACGGGGGAAGCCGAAAACCCGCAAAACAGAGTAGGCGAAACCATGTTTTCAAGAAATTCTTTCAAATGAAAAAGAGCTCAAAATTGACATCCAACCGCCATGCGACTGACCCCCAAGGCCACCCAACCCCCGACAAGCCACCAGGCGGCGGCACGACACCGAACGACCCTTGCGCCATCGCTTCCGAACAAGTGGAGTACGCCCTGCTCCTCGCGTGCCAAAGCAAGTTCAACAAGATGGCCCCAGGATGTTGTTGCGATCTGGAACCCGGCGATCAGCACCTGCCACACATTGACTCAGCCAATGACGCGAATTTGCTGAACACCGCATCTGACGGCTCGGGCAGTGTGCTTGCCCTCGGTACTCAAGACAACTTCTGGGAAGTGGCGACCGCGTTGGGAGGGACCTGGGCACCTGCCGTAGTCTGCAACGAAACGGCCGGGTGGGTGTCGGGGCCAATTGGCACCTCCGATTGGATTTCCCTTGCGCAAAGCAATGGCCAGCCAGAGGGGGAGTACTTCTTCCGAATCCGGTTTGTGTTGTGCGAAGGGATTGACCCAAAAGACTTTGTGCTGACAGCGGGGGTACTTGCTGACAACTCCCTCCAAGAAATTTTTGTCAACGGCATTGCTCAAGGAGCTGTACCTGCAGTTAGTTTCAACAATAGCAACAGCAAGCCCGTGGAAATCAAGGTCACAGGCAACTGGAGGCATTGTGTGAACGAATTGGTTTTCCATGTGCACAACCTGGGCGGCCCGATTGGTTTTATCGCACAGTTTGCTGCCGATGAATTGCCCGCGCAGTTGCCCTGCGGCGAATGCAAATGCGAACCAGTAGAATTGCCCGAAGTGGAGCCTTGCTTCAGCGTCTCTTGGGGCGATAGCGACTGCGACTGCTTTGAAACCAATGACTTCGAGGTGCTTTGCATAACGGCCTGCAACTGCTACTCGAACATTACTTTCGAGCACTTGACCATTCACCAGATCACAGTCGTGGACGAATTCGGCAACCCAGTTCCGAACCTCCCCGACGGTATGCCGAGCGTGGAAGTCATCCCCTTTGGCCCCATCTGTTTCGGCGACCTTGGCCCTTGCGTTCCGGGCCAGCCAAGCTGCAAATCAAGGCAAGTCGTGATGCGCACCTGTGGCGCGCTGAGCGGTAAATACCGGTTGAAATTCGAAGGCATCTGCTATGAGATTTGCTATGGCGGTTTCGCCGAAGCCTGCTTCGAGTTCCATCTCTGCAAAGATTGACAACCTGCTTCTTTTGGTAAGCTAAAGTCTTGGTTGCTCCAAGTTTCCCCCGGCCTGCGTGCAGGCCGGGGGATTTTTTTTTTGGAAAAAACGCTCTCCTCAAAAAGGGTAAGGGAAAAGCGGCTGCCCCGATGTAGAAGAAACAGGTTACATTTCACACACAACTAAAATCAAACCGACCATGGAAAAAGCAGATCTTTTCGCAATGACTGTCAGCGATTACTACGATTGGCAACATCCCGCGCCGAAGCACGCTGAGGAATCAGAAAAAACGCCCGACGGCTTTCTGGCAGAGCCTGTGTGGGAGCAGGAACGTGTTTGCCAATACGATGACTTTTTGCCGTCGGATGGCTGCGAGATGGTTTACGCCCCATTTTGAGGGGAGTTGAAAAATTCGGGATGACTTATTTTTCACCTGTCAATTTGAAAAGCCTGCGTAATCTTGTCGCCTCAACCAACTTTCACCTATCAATCTTTTGCCAATGAAAAACCTCGCCACCTTCGTGCTCGCCCTGCTGTTTTCCAATGCCCTCTTTGCTCAAAAATCCGCCGCCCCGCCGCTCCGCGAGGCCAACTTCAGCGTGACGCCGGTTGGGAACGCGCACAAATTTGAGCCGATACTGCCGCCCGCCAGCCAAGTAGCGGGCGCGCCGGAAGCGTACTGGACCTACGTCTGGGAATTTGGCGACGGCGGCATGAGCACCAAGAAATCGCCCACCCACACTTACATCAAAGAAGGTGAATTCATGGCCACGCTGGACGCTACGGCGCACTACGACGATGGCAAAAAAGCGACCCGCAAAAAAACTAAGGTGGTGAAAACCAACCGAGAGGCCCTCTCGGCCATCGAAACGGAAGACGCTTTCGACCCTAAAGAAAAGCAGGCCATCGCTATGACCGTTGGCGCCCAGCCCCGCGAGGGAGAAGAACTGAGTTTCATCATCAGTTATCGGAACAAAAGCCCCTTGCCGATTGATGGCCACCTGCACTTGTTTTTCAACGAAAAAAAATTCCCCACCCGGCACTTCAACTTCTTGGAGAGCCGCCCTTGTTTTGGCGAAGTGGAAGTGCCGCTTTATTCGCAAAGCACCCCTGACGCGCAGGCCGTGCCTTGGGCCGACTGGTCCGCGGTCGGAATGTTGGCTGCGGCGCAGGTGCAGGCTGCTGCTTTGGAAGGCGATTTCCCGGTGCCGACCATTGTGCTGGAAGCGCGGAGCAGATACCGAGAAGAGCGCGCTTGGAAGTTCGAGAACCTGGAGGCTGGGGAGAAGCGCAATTTTTTTCTGAGCCTCGAAACCGCCCCCACCATCGTCAAGGATGTCAATACACTCATCCACGTGCAGGGCATATTCGTACCCGCCGACCCCACAGTGCCCGCCGAGCCATACACTTTGGAGATGAAAATAGTGGTGGCGCACGACCCCAATGCCATCGCCGTATCGGACAACCGCATCAACTACCGCACGCTCGGCAACAAAAAGATTGACTACAAAGTAGAATTTCAGAACAACGGAAAAGGGCCGGCAAGCACCGTGATGCTGAAAATCGAAATCCCGGATGGCCTGAGCATGAAAAAACTCAAACCGCTTGACTGGCAGCCCAAATGCCCTATTTGCCCACGAGCGGTGTTGCCCAAAACCAGTTGCCTCGACACGATGTCCACCACCGATGGCTTCCAGTTCATTTTCCACAAAATCTATCTGCCGGGGGCGGCGCAAGAAGGCGTGGAAAACCGGGACTCCACCAAGGGCTTTGTCAAATACCGCATCGAGGCCGACAAGGATATGCCCAAATACTCTTTCCGAAGCCGCGCCAAAATCATCTTCGACCGAGAAGCGCCCATCTACACCAACTACACCCGCACCCGCTTCAAAGTGGGCATTTCGCCCGGCATCAAAGTGGGCTGGAATTTTGTGCCCGACTCGCTCAAAAACGGCTTTTATTTTATCGGTGCGAGCCTTTCCCCTTTCAAATCGTGGCGTATGTACCCACAAGTCGAATTGCTTGCTGGGCTGAAGGGGTCGCAAACCTTGCCAGAAGAACAAAAGAGTGCGCTGGTGGAAACGCCCAACCCCGGCTTGGTTTTCAGAGACTCCACCTTTTTCGATACACTCGTTCAGGCTCGGCGCGGGTTTGTGTCTTTTGAAATCCCGGTCTTGCTGCGCAAAAATTTCAACAACCGCCTCGGGCTTGGCTTTGGCATATCGGCAAGGGTTTCAATCGAAGACGGCGAAACCCGCACCGAGACCTCAATGACCTGCTACAATTGGGAACAAGTGGACAAGCCGCCCATCGTGGGGATTTTCAAAACCATTGAACAAAGCGAAACAAGTGTGAATGTTGAGCCATTCTCCAACACGCGCTACGCATTTACAGCTTTTGGCGACCTCACTTTCGGCTCTGTGCGCAGCGGCCCTAACTTGGGCATCCGTGCCGGGGCGGTATTGGGCAAAGGGCGGGAATTCCAGCCTTTTGTGCAGTTTTCTGTGGAAGTGAAAATGTAGCGAAGCGCGGAAGCTGTTTGAGTTTTCTTGTTGCAAACTCAAACAGCCTCTGCGGGCGGGCTTTCCTCAAAACGCCCTACTTTGGCTGCGCAAAATTGCAGCCTATGCCTCCCCCTTCTTTCCGCCCCGCTCTTCTCTTGCACCTGTTTTTGCTGGCGCAAACCTCCCCTTTGCCTGCGCAAAGCACCGTTGACCCCCATCGCTACGATGCGCAAATCGCCCGCTTCATGGAGGAAGGGCAGGCCGACAGTTTTTGGCATTACTCTCAGAAAAAATGCTTGCTTGCCCAACAATCCGACAGCCTCGAACTCTGGGCTTGGGAGCGCTTCGACGCATACGAGGCTTTTGAAACCAGCCCGACCCAAGCCTTGCAAGCATTGGACGATGCTTGGCAGCGGCGCTGGCGCGAACCGCGCGATGCCCAAGAGTGGCATCCGTTCCTCTACATCCAAGCCAACCGAGGCTGGCACCTGTACGAACTGGGAAAAATATGGCAGTCCCTGCAAGCCTACCAATTCGCAGCGCAACTCTACGAACGATATCAATATCCTGATTTTGACGCGCTCGAAATAGTGTACAAACCACTTGGCGCACACTACATCCGCCTTGGAGATGATGACAAGGCCATCGCCGTCTTTCAAAAAGCGCTCTCGCTTGGCGGCGACAACGAAAGCGTTTCTGGGCTGTATTGCAATATCGGCCTTGCGCATTGGAACAAAGGAGACCACGCCGCAGCCGAAGAAAACTACCAAAAAGGGCTGAGCCTCTCTGGCGTTTCGTCCCTCAAACGCGCCCTTTTGCTCGGCGCGTTGGCACAAACCCAACTCGACAAAGGCCAAACTGCCGAAGCCGCCAGCACCGCTGCGAAATCGCTCGCGCTCCTCCAAAAAGAAAAAACGGAAGGCACTGCGCTCAAATACCGATGCTATTCGCGCCGCACAGCAGGCATTGCCAGCACAAGGCTGGGCCGTTTCGCGGAGGCCGAGCGGCTGCTCGCGGGCGCACTCCAAGATGCCCTTGCGGTGTTCGGCCCGCACTCCCGCGATGTGGGCAAAATCGAAGCGGCACGTTCGCAGCTCCTTCTTCGCCAAGGCCGCGCGCTCCCTGCGTTCGATGCCGCCGACCGCGCACTCTCTGCCGTAATCCCCAGTTTCAAACCCCAACCTTCAAACCCTCAAACCCTCAAACCCTCAAACCCTCAAACCTTCAAACCTTCAAACCCACTCCCAAACCAATTCTACGAAGAGAACACCATTTTCGAGGCACTCACCGCAAAGGCCGAGGCGGCGCAGGTTTTGTTTGAAAAAAGCGGCGACGTGCAATGGCTCGCGCTCGCGCTCGAATGCCACGAGCTCGCTTGGCAATCCGAGTCGCTGCTCCGCCGCGTGTTCCAGTACAGTTCCTCCAAACTGCATTTGCAAAAAGATACCCGAGTCCGCGAGGAGGCCGCCATGAACGTGGCGCGGCTGCTCTTTGAAAAAACAGGCCAAGCCGTTTGGCTCGAAAAAGCCTTCGCCATCGCCGAACGGAGCAAGGCCGCGCTGCTGCTCGAATCTTTGCAGGACAACCTGGTGCGCCAACGGCTTTCGGGCAACGACAAGCGATTTGCCGAACTCACGGCTCTCCGCCAGAGCCTTTCTTTTTTTGACAAAAGCCTCTTGCTCGAAGCCTCCAGCGACAAAGCCCCACAATGGCGCATCGAAGCCGACGGCATCCGGGGGCAAATCGCCGCGCTCGAACAAACGCTGCGAAAAGAGTACCCCAGCCTTTCCGCTTTTGAAACCAGCACGGCCAATTGGCAGCCCGCGCCCGCCGACTTTTCAGCAGGCGAAGCATTGGTCGGATACTTTGTCAGCGAGCATTGGGTGGATGTTTTTGTGTTTCAAAAAGACAAATCCCAAGCGTGGAAGCGCATCCCGAACGACTCTGAATTGCAAGGGCTGATACGCCGCTACCTGGCCTTTTTTGAAAATGACTTTGCCATCTTGAACGACCCTGCCGCGTATTTCCAAACGGCTCATGCGCTGTGGCAAAAATTGCTCCCGCCCGAAACGGCCTTGGCTTCCGTGCTCACCATTTTGCCCGACGGCATTTTGAATTTTGTGCCGTTCGAGGCATTGGTGACGGCTATTGACCAATCGCCCACCTTGCGCAACGCGGCCTACCTCATCCGCCAGCAAGAAGTGCGCTACGCTTGGTCGCTGGCCGTGCTGCGCCAGCAGAAAAACTTGAAATCTCGCGCTTCCAATTATCTGCTTTCCATCGCGCCCGGCTTTTCCCAGCGCGAGCGCGGCCTTGCGCCCTTGGCTGCTGCCGATTTTGATTGGAACGGAATCGGCGGTTGGGATATCCAGAATCTGAACGGGCAAAAAGCCGATTTGAACCGCTTTTTGAAATCGGCGGGCGGGTACCGCGTCCTGCATTTTTCTACCCATGCTTTTGCCGGCGAAAACCCGCGCATCGAGTTGTCGGACGCTTCGATGCTGCTGCCCGACCTTTACGCGCTGCCTTTGCAAGCAGACCTCGTGGTGCTTTCGGCTTGCCAAACCGGCCTCGGAAAAGAGGAAAAAGGAGAGGGGGTGATGAGCCTTGCGCGGGCATTCGCACAAGCGGGCGCGGCCTGCATCGTATCGAGCCTATGGTCTGTGAACGACCAAAGCACGGCGCGGCTGATGCGCTATTTCTACGACAACATCGGGGCGGGAGAAACCTCCAGCGCGGCCTTGCGCGAAGCCAAATTGGCTTACCTCTCCGACCCGGATGTGGGCAGTGCGGCGCAATCTCCCTATTTCTGGGCGGGGCTGGTGGCGGTGGGGGACGACCGGGCTATTGGGCAGCCTTGGGGCTTGGGGGTTTGGGGTTTGGTGTTAGCGGGAGCGGTGGTTTTGGTTTTTTGGGGATGGTGGTTTTGGCGGAGAAGGGGTTGAAGTTGCTGTGGCGTTCCTTATGATGAAAGAGCGTACTTTTGCCAATCAAATTTATTTCGCTATGGTCTATCAAGTAGAAGTTTTGAACCCCGAAGCGCAGGCCTTGCTGGAGAGTTTGGTTCGCTTGCGGCTGATTCGCCTACACCAACTAAACCCCACAGGCTATGGCTTTTGGGATTTGCTGGAACGCCTGCGCAACCAAGATGCCGAAAACAACTTGACCGAAGAAGACATTCTGCAAGAAGTCGAAACCGCAAGAGCCACGCGATATGAAAGAGCCGCTCAAAGTCATCATTGATACCAACCTCTGGATTAACTACCTCATCACTCGTCGGTTGGTAGATTTAGACAGCATTCTGCACGACGGGCGCATTCGCCTGATATTTAGCGCCGAACTCCTTTCTGAATTTGTGGAAGTGGCCCGCCGCCCTCGTCTGAGGCGTTACTTCTCCGAATCATCCATCGAAGCCCTCCTGTTGCGTTTTGAAGTCTATGGCATCTTTGCTCCCGTTGTTTCGGAAGTGAATATCTGCCGCGACCCGAAGGACAATTTTCTGCTTGCTTTGGCCCAAGATGCAGATGCTGACTTTTTGGTCAGCAAAGACGATGACCTGCTGGTGCTTGGCTCATTTGGCAGAACTCAAATCCTGGATTATTTTGGATTTATGGAGGCGATAAAAGCCTGATTTCCCTTCCACCACCGCGCGACCCATTCGACTGAATGCTGATCGCGCAAGCCTCTGTGGAAGGGCTTGCCATCGCAACCTGCGACCCGCGTTTCCCGAACTATGGAGTGGAGGTTTTGTGGTGAAGGGCGGGGGCATAAAAAATTCGAGGTTCGACTGGACGTCGAACCTCGAATGGCCTTATCAAAATCTGGTTTTTCGGGGCTGTCCCTAATTGCAAGGATATACATCACTCT
>JBJXFT010000024.1:0-9035 GCA_046155725.1 Saprospiraceae bacterium | reverse complement strand
CTTTTTTGACCCCCAACTGGCCGATACCTTTGCTGCGTCTTTTCACCAAAGCTTCCTATTTATGAACTCGAACTTTCTGCCCCCCCCCCCCCGAAATTGCCCTTGGCGTTTTTGTAGCCCTCCGGGCTTCGCCCTTCTGCGTGTTTTTCTTGCGAGACTCTACAGCGAGTGGCAAGTTTCAAGTTGAAAGTAGCAAACCTCGGCTCCTCGCCACTTTCAAGTTGAAACTTGCCCTCTTGAAACTCTATTTTTCTCAACACAAAAACGCTTGCCATGAAAGCCATGCACATCATTCACCGTTTGGAACAAATGGACCAACTCATACGCCTCAAAGCCACCGGAAGCCCAAAACAATTTGCCGCTCTGATACGCTGTTCGGAATCCACGATGTACAACTACCTCGACATGCTCAAAGAAATGGGCGGCCCCATCCAGTACAACAAAGCACTGAGGGCTTACGAGTATAAGCAGCTCGTGTGCTTGCGTATGGGATATGAAAAAGAATGAAAATTTTTTGGCCACTCCAGTTTTACTGGAGTGATGGGCTGGACTTTTGCCCGCAGTTGCAACTGTGGGCTTCACCCGAAACCACTCCAAAAGAAGTAGGGCGCGGACGCCGAAAAGCGTAGAGAGTAGGCATCGATTTCCAACACGCAGATTTAACAACCCGTGTCGAATCCTTTCGCATTCTTTAGCTTTTGCACTTGTCACAGTGCTCTCCTTTTTTCAATTTGTTCAGTCGAGCTCAGCACAAGTGAGTTGTGGAGGGCAACAACTGGGAGAAGAGTGCATCAAGTATCCTGGACAAACTTATCAGTGCATTGATGGAGACTTCTTCTCGGGCGCTTTGTATGGCGCCCAACTGCTTCCTCCGGCACAGGCGCAAAACACGGCTCAGTTCATCATTATTAAAGGCAAAGTGACTTTTAATGATGACTACACCTTTGCAGCCGGCTCGGATATTGTTTTTTTGGACAACAGCAGCGGATTAAAAGTTACTACCAACAAAAAACTGACACTAACATCAAGTTGGCTACACGGATGTACCAAGCTTTGGGCAGGAATTGAGTTGTCGAATTCCGCAAAAATCGTCGCCCAAAACTGCACTTTTGAAGACGCAAAGGCCGCCATCATTCTGCGTAGTCAGACAGTAGCAGAAATTACTGGCAACACGTTCAAAAAAAATGTGTGTGGCATCCTCGGGCTTTCCACCAATCCTAATGCCCCCCCGATTTCCATTCTCCTAGGTAGCAGGAAAGGCATATCTGGCAACATATTCTGGGGCAATCACCAACTTTTGGAACCTATTGTCCCTAAGACGATTGATCCAGCCATCAGTACGGGTGACCCAACCGCAGTAACCAACTTCCCCTACGTTGGCATTTGGATAGAAAGGGTCAACTCTCTTTCTATAGGTATTGTGTCGAACCAGGCTGGTGTTCCATTCAATTCGTTCCTGAATTTTGGCAAAAACAAGGAGCAAAATATTAGGACACGAGGAATCCTATCCATTCAGTCCAATGTAAGCATTCAAAATTCAACATTCTCAAATTTCGGAACCTTTGACCCCGTCAACTCGAACAACAATATTTCGGCTGAGGCTGTGTATGCAGCAAATGAGGGAGTGGTCATCACTCAAACCACATTTACAGGCACAAATCAAACAGCCTCCATTTTCCCTTCAAACACCTTCGCAAATTGTTGGCTGGATATCCACACCAGCGGGACTAACCTGACTGTGACGAACATGACCTCTTTTAAGGCCTATAAGTCAATCAGAGCTTACCCTGCCAACGGTTGGCAAGGCGCGCAAACGTATAGGATCAAGAACAACAAAATAGATTATTTTCGAGACTATGGCATTGACGTGGCTTTTACAAAACCCTTTACAATCGACATCCAGAACAACCAATTATTTGACAACAACGAGCCTTTTGATCCCGCCGTTCGTTACGGCATTTACCTCTTCAACACCACCGATACCGAAATAAACCTGAACGGCAGCTTGATCAAAAATAATGAAATACGCTCCCGTTCGATATTGCAGGGTGGTGTTTTCTGGGGTATCGCGCTGCGTAAGGCTGCTTATTTGACCATTGAGCAGAATCAAGTATTCGACAACCTGGCACAGTCAAGCCTCGCTGCATTTTACGGCATTCGGACGCAGCAAAGCCCTTGCACCGGGCTTCGTCTGTTTTCTAACACCATCAATGGTGCCAAGATAGACTATAGTGACCCAATTTTAGGCCCCACACCATCGTCGGGAATCCACGTTAACGAATCGGTCAACTGTGTGCTGAACTGCAACGAAACCGATAAAACCAATATGGGGGTTCTCTTTTCCGGCATGTGCGATAATGCCAATGTCAGTAAGAACAGGCTCAACTATCACGGTATCGGTCTAGGACTGGGTGCTTTTTCTAATTCAACAACGGAAATAGGTCTTCAATCCAAAAAGGAGAACCGCTGGTTTGGGACAAATAGCCCAATTGAGGCGTACTCCGCCAACCTTGCCACGGCCTTGGCCTCGAAGTTCGAGATCAACAGCAGCGACTTAAACTCCGACTACTGGCCGTTACCGCGAAAGATTGGGGCCAATGACGATAATCTTGTGTGGTTCACCCAGTTGATGGGGCAGGAACCATCCAATGATTTCACCTGCCTGACGGGAAAAATATTCGGGGAGGGTGCATTGGCAGGCTCGGACATTCGCCTGTTGAACGGCACCTATTCGCCCCCACTCAACTATCCGGCCCTGACCTGGGAGGCCAAGTGGCAGTTTGCCGCCCGACTGAATCGGAACCCCTCGTTGCAAACGATTGACGGTGCTACGACACAGTATTTCCAAAACACCTACAACGATTCCTACAGTCATTTGAACAGGGCTTATCAGTCCTACCTCAATCGGTGGCTGCCCAGCACAGCCATAGCGAACCAAATGGGCGTGCTTGAAACTGCCGTTGAGCAACGTTTCGCTCTGGATGCCACGCTCTTTGAGATCCTTGAGGACAACGGTACCATGCACGCACAGATGCTTGCGGCGGACACAGACATAGCCGACAAGACCGCATCGCTGAAAACTGCTATGGAAACCTGGATTGCCACGGTGAATCAGAACGTCAACGCACTCCTCACAGAAGTCAATAGTGTGACTACAACACAGGAACACGAAACAGATATGAAGAGCGTGCTTAGTGTCATGTTCCAATCTCACCTCGCAGCAGGCGAACTCAACGCACAGCAGACGGCACTAATCGCCCAGATTGCCGGCAAGTGCCGGTATTCTGGTGGTTATGCCGTGTTGCTGGCAAGGGGCTTCTTTGAGCCACAGGATTCGTACAGTCAGGATGCAGCCTGCCAATCCGAGGAAAGAAACAGCCCCGTGACATCCGATATCTCCGATTTAGTGGCCTTGTATCCCAACCCGGCAACTGAATCCTTTGTGCTAAGCGCGGGCATACCCTTCGAGCAGGGACAAGTGCAGGTGTTCAATAGCCAAGGGGTCTTGGTGCGTAGCGTGAATCTAACGGGTATCGCAAGGAGCGTGTCCGTCGCTGACTTGCCTGACGGTGTTTACTACTTGCATGTCCGTTTTGACAGCGGTGTTGCCGCCCGAAAGGCTTTTGTAAAAATCAAGTAACAACATCAACCAAGGCCGGGGCATCCGTCAAGGATGCCCCGGCCTAAAAATTCAGGCAATCATGAAAAAACTTTTATTTATCCTGTTTATCTGTGCCGTAGGCATGAATATAAAGTCGCAAGTCATTGATTCAACCTTTGGAATTCCAACGTCATTAGACCCTTGTTGTTTAGTTTATGGCACAACGGGATGTAATTTTGGGGGTTTTGATCAGGCATTTTTGGCGGTACACTTAGACGACGGACGTATTATACTGGCTGGAGATACTCGCTGGCAAGGGGAAAGCGATTTTGCCATGGCACGCCTCATGCCTGACGGTCAATACGACCAAACGGCAGGGCCTGACGGCCAAGTACGCATTGATCTGGGCTACCCAAACGATAGTTGTCTTGCTGCTGCCCTTTACCAGAACGACCGGATACTGATGGGTGGGTGCGTCCGACAACCAGGCACTGCCAAATACGTAGACCTAATTGCCCGGGTTGATTTTGACGGCAACCTCGACCCATTCTTCGGCACCAGCGGCTATTTGACGATTGACCTGCCTTCAGCGCACGAGATGATCACTAAAATATCAGCCCTGCCCGATGGCAGGATAATCGTTGCGGGCAATGCATGGTATGGAACTTCGTTCGTTTTCCCTGATTCCGTGAATGTATTTGTCGGGCGCTTGCTGCCCGACGGGAAGGTGGACACCACCTTCGGTATTGACGGCTTTGTGTTCAGGCGTTGGGAGAAAACATGCAATGCCGCCTTGATTGGCGATATTGCCGTCGATATGTTTGATCGAATCGTTATCACCGGCGGTTCTTACGACCCCTACCCAAACAACTATTTTGGCAATGAATATTGCCATCACAATATTTTCTTGTTCCGATATCTTCCTAACGGAGAACCCGACCCCAGTTTTGGCGTCAATGGGTCACTTGAATTAGAATACACGGGTGCTGGCCGGGGCAATGCGCTACTTCTCTACAAGGATGGGCGGATTTTGCTGGCAGGCGCGTCAGGCTTGCTAGACACCTACCCGTTGTACTTCTTTCTGGCTCGGTTGATGCCTGATGGAACGCCCGACTTCACATTCGCAGACAATGGCCGTTTTAGAAAAGCGCTTCTCAATTATGGATTGTTTTCCGGCGGAAACGTAGAGCCTTTTGGCCTCTTGCGTATGCGCGGACGGATACTTGTCGGCGTATTAAACGAAATAACTGGGGATGACCTCGGTTTTGGTGCTGTTTGTTTAAGAGAGGATGGGAAAATAGATTCTACTTTCGGGAAAGGAGGTCGTTTCAATCCGTTCCCGGATATAGGTATGCAAAGTTTTATCAATCAAATCAGCAGTACAGCGAATAACTGTTTCTTTCTTAGTGGATATACTCGAATTCTACAGCCCAACAACATGGCTATCGTGAAAATCAGGTGGGATAACGTTAGTGATATCACTGAGCAGCCTTGGCTCAACGAAATAAAAATTTACCCCAACCCTGCCGCAGATCGAGTGACCATAACCACCACTCAGACAGATTCCGAGGGCATTGTCCGGGTAACCGACTTGCAGGGAAGGCTGGTACAGGAATCTATCTTGAAGGATGGGTTAGCCATTTTTCCTACCACAGGACTGCCAAACGGGATGTACATGGTGCAAATACTCAGCAAAGAAGGCAGCATCTTTGCGACACGGAAATTGGTGGTACAGCATTGAGGGCTATGAAGCGATAAGCACCCGCAAATCACTCCATCTACCTCATATTCTAATGTAGTAGCCCAGCTATCACCAGCACCGCACCAGAAATTATCCTCGCGCATTTTTCTGCCCCGTCCCGATATGTTCAGGCGTGGCAAATTACTATTCCACCACCAACTTCCGCACCCCCGCGCCAGCCTCGGTTTCTGCCCGCACGACATAGATGCCTTTGGGCAATTGGCCGACGGCGATTTGCAAGCGCTCTTGCCCGGCGGCCATATTTTCGGTGCGCACCAATTGGCCCGCCGTGTTGAAAAGGCTCACCCGTGCCGCCGATTCCAGCCCTTGGCCAAACGCCACCCACACCGAACTGCCCGCAGGGTTGGGGTACAGCGCGAAGTCAATGCTTACAGCGCCAAGGTCTTGTGTGCCCACGAGCGGCTGTGCAATGAACATCGGCGTTCCGAGGAACCCGCCCTCACCATCCGTCACCACGAACCGAAACCCGTCGGGGTCGGCACTGGGGCCAAAGTCGTAGAAGCGCAATTGCTCCGTGTCAATGTCGGCTTGGGTAAATTGGTCGCCGGGCTTCATTTCGCCGTAGCCGACTTTGAAAAGTTGGCCCTGCTGCGGCACCGTCACCACCGTGAAAGTAAGTTGGCCGTGCGCGTTGTTCGGGTCTTCCACCAGCAAAAAGTCGGGTGTGATGGCGCGGTTGGTGCCGCTCGGCAGGGGCATCACCACGTTGTTCACCAAAAACGGCGGCTGGATATTGACAGACTGGCAAAACTGGAGTTGGAAGTTTGACAGCGTGCCGCCCGAGCCAGACACTTTGTCCCTCACGCGCAGCGTCCACACGCCCGTGGAATTTTGCCCGATGATGGGCGCAAGCGGGTTTTGCGGTTTGTGTATCGCTCCATTGGTAGGAGGAGGGCAAACCAGGCTGGTAGGCGCGGCATCCGAAAACCCAAAGTTGAAGCTGCCATTGGAATTGCTGCAACGGTCTTTCCAGAGCAGCACATCGGTGCCTTGCGGGCTGATGAGGTGCGCTTCCAGGTCTTTGAAATAATCGTGGTAGACCGAAATGTTGCTGACCACCACATCGCTCAAAACGCCGCCCTGCACCACCGTGATTTTTGATTCGATGGTGGGCGTGCCATTGGACGTTATGCCTTTGGGAAGGTCGTTGGCGGTGAAACTCAGACAATTTTCGGCAAAAGTGGAAAAGAAAAACGGCCCCGACCAAGCGTGCTCGCCACACTCGTTGCGCGGGCGGACGCGCCAGAAATAGGCTTTGCCTTTTTCCAAAAGGAAATTGATTTTCAAAGAATCAAGCGCCGTGAATGTACTGGAGGCCAAGATATTGCTGAACGAAGGGCTGTCTGAAAGTTGCACGTCGTAGTTGTCGGCATCCAAGCCCTTGCCCCAGTGGAGGGTTTGCGTCAGGCCCAAATTCGTGGAGCCATCGGCGGGCGTTTGGAGCGCGAAGCCCGTGAAGTCATTGCGCCGAAGGAGCAGCGAGATGGGGCGCAACAAGGTGTCTGTGCCGGAAATGGCTCGCATCGTGAAAGTGAAATTGCCTTCCACCACCACCGATTCGAGGTTGACGCTCAAGGTGGCACTTTGACCAGGATTGAGGTTGGTCGCGCTGAACGAGGCCGTCGCGCCCGGCGGCAAACTGCCCACGAGGTCAATCGCCACCGGCGTGTTGTAGCCCAGCACCGAGGCCGTTTGGATTTCCGTGCTGAAATTGTCGGGCAGACAAATCGTGCCGCCGTCGGTCGAAAGCCCCAGCGTCAGCGAAGGTTGCGTGGGGTTTTGGATTTTGAAATTCGCGTTGGAAAGGTCGAAGAAAACATTGTCGGCCGCCTCCACGCGGATGCGCGCCAGCGAAGTCAGATTGTCTGGCACCAGCACATATTGGCTGCCGTCGTTCTCCGTGCCAGCCGCCAGCGTGATGGGGTAGGTTTGCCCCGCGTTCGTGCTCAGGCGGATGTTCACCCTTTGGCAATTGACCGGCGCGGCGTTTGTGTTTGCCACGTCCCAGCGCACCTGCGTCAGTTCGCCCACGTGCCAAATCGTGCCGGATGTGTTGGGCGACATGACCAAAAACGGCCCGGCCGCGCTTACCGCTTTGAACGCCACATCGGCCCAGCCAACGCCCCCGCCATCCGGCCGGTTGTCGCGCGCCGTGAAGCGGAAAGTCAGGTCGCGGGTATACGTCGGGAGTTGTTCTGCCACGCTGGAGCCATTGGCCAAAATGGTGCTGAGGCGCGGGAAATAGCGGTTGGTCACGTCCACCGGAGGCCAGCTGCGAAAAATGGCGGTGTTGCCCTGCGGCTGGCCGAGCGGGCTTTCCGGCCCATAGTCTATGCCTTCCCAAGAATAACTGAGCGGGTCGCCATCGGGGTCGGTCGCCGAGCCGTTCAGTTCAAACGGCGTGGAAATCGGGATGTTGAAATTGTCGGGATAGGGCAGCGTCACCACCGGCACATTGTTCGGCTTTTCCTGCCAAGAGCCACAAGCAGCGGTGAACGTGACGTAGTTTTTTATCTCCTCGATGCTGCCTCCGTGATAGTACAAATCGGCGTTGAACTGGATATTGTCCGAGCCACATCCCCCGGCGTATGACATGATGGTGCTGCCACTTCCTGGCTCGAAAGCCGTTTGGCCTTGTCGCTGGTCATTGCCCGCGCCACAATAGCTCCAGGTGTGGCCGCCGCCCAATTGGTGGCCCACTTCCTGGCCTACCACATAGAGGAATCCGTCGCCATAATCGTTGACGCCACTGCCCGCCGAGCAACCCTGCGCCTTGTTGGTGCCACACGCATTCCCGATGGCGCCGGCCACGCCGCCCCCGCCACGGATGTAGACATGGCCGAGGTCGTGCGAGTTGAAGTTGGTGTACTGGTTCAGCACCGAAGGGTTCTGGCTCATAAAATCTTGGTTCGTGCCACCCGGGTAAGGGTCGTTAACCGGGTCAACGAACATCACGTATTGCGTACCAAACGTCAGTTGCAGGCGGATGTCAATGTCGCGCTCAAAAACTGCGCTCACAAAATTAGTGTACTCCGTCACCGCCGAAAGCGCGAGCGGTTCGGTACCGCCGTGGTCTTGCGTGAACTCGCCCGGAGCGCCCACGCAAAAGCGGAACACTTTGAGCCGCACGGGTTCGAGTTCTTCTCCACGGTTTTCGGCAGCTGGGGCATATCGTTCTTCGCCGTCGCCAAACCACACCGAGCCATTGGGCGCCACGCCCGTGCGGAAACCTTTCTGCCCATCCTCTGGCGCATCGGCGTGGTCATAAGCAATGTACAAATCCCCTTGGCCCGGCGACACGGGCTTCAACATCGCAAAGCCAAAATCGGGCTGCAAAATCATGGCCCGAAATCCGCGCAGCGTAGTGCTGAACCGAACCGTGCGCCGCGAATCGGTCAGCGAAACCCCCGCGTAGGTGCGGAGGTAGGGGCAAGCCTCGGCCAGTTGAGGGTCGAGCATGGCGGTGCGCCACACGGCGAAGGGTTCGGTTTTGCCATTGGCCACGGGGATGTCGAGGACACATTTGCGTTGCGCGGATTCTATGGTGCACTCCCACGGAGCAGATTCCAACACAGCCCGCAGCCCCGCTTCGTCGAGTTGGTAAGCGTCCATTTTTTTGGGCAATGCCGCTTTTGACGCCCCATCCGCGAGGGGTATTTTTTCGGTTGAAAC
>JBJXFT010000039.1:0-14058 GCA_046155725.1 Saprospiraceae bacterium | reverse complement strand
AACATCACGGCATCGCTGTCCAACTGCACCAACAGCTCAAGAGCCTCTTCGGTCTTGCCAAGAGAGATAAGTTCTTCAATTTGTTCTTGAATTTGCGCTTTCTTCATAATCGTTGGCGAAAAACTATGCTGGCTTTAGCAGGCTAAACGGAAGCAAACTTACAGCATAATCCCCATTTACCTCGGAATGGGTTTATTAAAAGACATCGGAAGCGTTTCAGAAAAATGCAAAGGGAGCAGCATACAGCGAAAAGATTTGTAGCCCCATCATTTCATCTCCCCAATATCCGCCATAATCTTCCGCGCCAAATTCCCCGCGATCACCTCCGAATGGCTTTCAGCGTACACTCGGATAATCGGCTCGGTATTCGATGGGCGCAGATGCACCCAGCCATCGGCGAAGTCAATCTTGAGGCCATCTTCCGTGTTGATCTGCTCGCGGTGGTATTTCTCGCGCAGCGCGGCAAATATTTTTTCGAGGTCAATGTCGGGCGAGCGGGCGAGTTTGGTTTTCGCCATGTGATACTCCGGGTAGGTCTTGCGCAGGGTCGAAATCTGCTTGCCCGAATGCGCCAGATGGCTGAGGAAAAGCGCGATTCCTGCCAGCGCGTCGCGCCCGTAGTGCAGTTCCGGCACGATGATGCCGCCGTTGCCTTCGCCGCCGATGACGGCATTCACGGCTTTCATTTTTTCCACCACATTCACCTCGCCTACGGCTGCCGCGTGGTATTCGCCACCGTATTTCAAGGTCACGTCGCGCAGGGCGCGGGTGCTGCTGAGGTTCGATACGGTATTGCCGCCGCCGCGTTTGGAAAGGACATAATCTGCCACGGCCACCAGCGTGTATTCCTCGCCAAACAGTTCACCGTCCTCGCACACAAACACCAGCCGGTCCACGTCGGGGTCCACGGCGATGCCGAGGTTTGCTTTCTGCAATCGGACTTCCGTGGAGAGTTGGCCGAGGTGCGCTTTCAGCGGTTCGGGGTTATGGGCAAAGCGGCCGTTTACCTCGCCATTGAGCAAAATACATTGGCAGCCAAGCGCATCGAGCAGGGGCGGCACCGCCAGCGCGCCGGTGGAGTTTATTGCGTCCAGCACGATTCGGAAGGCTTTGGCGCGCACAGCCTCTATGTCCACGAGCGGGTGGGCGAGTATCTGGGCGATGTGTTTTTGGATATAGGAATCGTCTTGGCGGTAGCCGCCGAGTTTGTCCACAGGAGCGTACTCGACACTTTTTTGTGCCACCAGTTCCAACACGTCCGTGCCGTTTTTCGCGCTGATGAATTCGCCTTTGTGGTTCAAAAGTTTCAAGGCGTTCCACTCCTTGGGGTTGTGGCTGGCGGTGAGGATGATGCCGCCGCCCACCTTTTCCATTGGCACAGCGATCTCCACGGTAGGCGTAGTGCTCAAGCCGAGGTCAATAACCGAGATGCCCATGCTGCGGAGGGTGTTGACGACGAGCGCGCTGGCGATTTCGCCCGATATGCGCCCGTCGCGCCCGACCACGATGTTGGGGTTGCTTGTCGTGTTCAGCACCCATTGGCCGAAAGCGGCGGTGCATTCCACGATGTCTTGCGGGGTCAGGTTGTCGCCCGGTCGGCCCCCGATGGTGCCGCGAAAGCCGGAGATGGATTTTATGAGTGGCAAGGTATGGAACGATAAACTATGAACGATGAACTATGAACGCCGTGCTTGCAAAGCGTGGGCAAAAGTAGCCAGAGTTTTTTGGGTAGACAGAAGTGGGCAAAATGAAAAAGGCAGCAGCGCGGAATTCCCCGTGCTGCTGCCTTTTCAAAAAATGATTGACAAGCCTCTCACCTCACCTCAAAAACACGCTCCCGCGCCACTGAAAAAATACCCAGCCCGTCCACCAAATTGTCGAACACCGACACCGGCTCAAAGAACGGGTTTTCTTCAGCATCATACTTGGCTTGGTAAGAGCGCGACCACCGGTAGTATTCCTCGGTGATGTTGCGCACCCGCACAAGGAGGTCGTTGTTCGAGCCGCTGTATATTTTTGCTTGGAATTTGTAGGCTTGCCCATCAAAAAACTGATCGCTCAGCAGGCCGCCATTGTCAAATCCGGGCTCCACGTTCGGGTCGGGGTATTCGTCCACATACCGCGTGTACTGCTGCCCCGTGTAAACCGTGTCATATAGCCCCGTGATGGGATCAACGCTGATGTAGTATTCGTTGACGACGATGGTGATTTCGTAGTAGTTGCGCACTCCGGGCTGGTCTTTGAGAAACACATCCACCAAGTCGAATTCGTCGCCAAACTGCCCTGAGATGGCGTTGCGTTTCACACGGGCCGAGTCCACCACAAAATCGGCAGGCATCGTCTGCACTGCGCTCACCATGGGGTCGTCGGGGTGCGCTGCCCTGATTTCGTAAGTGCTGCCCGATTGCAGGGGTTCGGGCAGTTCGCCCACCAGCACAAAACCGCTGTCGGCGCTCGCGGGGGCGAGCGTGAGCCATTTTTGGCCGTCTTTGTACAGTTCGGCACTGCCTCCATTCACGAAATAATCGTCAGAGTTTGGCACCGTTTCGAGGATGCCAAAGTTGCGGGTCAGCACCAGCTGCACCGCCGAGTCGCGGTCGGTCAGGTTCAGGTGGAACGACAGTTGCTTGTCGTAGGGTGGCGGGTCAATTTCCACCGTTTGGCTAAAAAAATCTTCGCACGACACGAGCGCGAGCGAGGAAAGGGCGAGCAGTATGAAGAAGGTATTTTTCATGTTCGAGATGTTGATAGATGGTCAAAAGTCAACGGTCAAAAGTCAATGGTCAACGGTCAATGGTCAACGGTCAACGGTCAACGGTCAACGGTCAACGGTCAACGGTCAAAATTTGAAACTCCAAGCGAAGTAAGGAATGACAGGGAATAGCGCGGCTTTTTTCAGCACCTCTTTGGGCTGGTTGTTCACGTAATCCGTGTCAGTGTAAAGGAAAAACGGGTTTTTGCGGTTGTAGGCATTGTACGCGCCAAAAGCCCAGGTTCGCGTGTAGCGGCGTTTTTTCTTCGTGAAATCAAAGCCCACGTCGAGGCGGTTGTAGGCTGGAAAACGGAAGTTGTTGCGCTCCGGCGTGTGCGTCACTACTTGGAGGTAATTGCTGTAATTGTTCGGGCCGAGGTAGCGCGAAGTGCCGAACGTGACGGCGTTGCCGGTGGAATAGACCCAACTGGCGGCCATCGAAAAACGCTTGGTGAACTGGTACGAACCCGTGACCTCGAAGTCGTGGCGGCGGTCGTATTTGTAGGGGAATGTTTTGCCAAAGTTGATGTCGTCAAACTGCCGCGTGGCCCACGAAAGCGTGTAGCCTACCCAGCCGCTCAGCCGCCCCGTTTTTTTCTGCACAAAAAACTCCGCGCCGTAGGCCGTGCCGTCGCCCTGCGAAACGCGGTCTTCCCAATTCTGAAACTGAAACAGGCTCGAGCCCTCTCGGAACGCGATCACGTTTTTCATTTCCTTGTAGTACACCTCCACGCTGCACTCATAGTCCTTGCCAAAAGTCTTGGCCGCGCCCAGTGCCGCCTGCCAAGCGTCTTGCGGTTTCACCCGCTTGGTAGTTGGCAGCCAAAGGTCGGTGGGCAATCCGATGGTCTCGTTGGTGAGCAAATGGATGTACTGGCGCATGGTGCTGAAGCCCGTTTTCAAAGACCAGCCTTGGCCAAAAAGATAGCGCGCGTTGAGGCGCGGCTGGAGCGAGAAGTAAGATTTGCTTTCCTGTGCAAAGCCCGACAAGTGCAGGCCGTAATTGACGCGCCATTGGCTGTTCAGTTTCCAATCGTCTTCACCGTACAGGGCGAATTCCGTGGCGCGCACATTGGGTTGGACGTAATCCGCGCTGAAACTGCTCGAATCGCCGCCGGCCTCAAACGAGGAAAAACTCGAGCGGAAATCGCCAGGGCGGAACGTGTGCAAAATGGCGCTCGCACCAAAACGGACGTAGTGCTCCGGCGAGGGCAGATAGTCGAAATCAATCTTTCCGGCCACATCGTCAATGCCCGAAAAATAGCGCAGGTCAAACTTATCTTCGGCCTCCACCGTCCCGTTTTCCAGCTCGCGGCTCTCGTAGCCCGTCGAAGTCTCAAACCGGTAGCGGCTGTAAGTCAGGGTGGTGTTGGCAAAAAGTTTGGGGTTCCAGATGTGGTTCCAGCGCAGCGCTGAGGTGATGTTCCCCCAGCCAAGGCCCGCTTTGAAGCGGTCTTCGTAGTCCGGGTCTTTCTCTTTGATGTTGGAATAAAACTTGTCCTTCCCTGTGTAAAAACTGAGGTACACGCGGTCTGTCGGCGAAAAACGCCAGTTCACTTTTGCGTTCACGTCGTCAAAAAAATAGCCGAGATTGCCAGTCGAGCCCTCTGACTTCAAACTCGCCTTGATAAGCGGCCTCGCCAAAATATCAATGTAAGTCCGCCTGCCCGACACGATAAAGGAGGACTTGCCTTTCTTGATCGGGCCTTCCAAGGTCAGTTTCGAGGCGATCAGCCCAATAGTGCCCTCGCCGTGAAACTCATTCTCGTTGCCCTCCTTCATGTTGATTTCAATCACCGACGACAAGCGGCCTCCGTATCGCGCCGGAAATCCGCCTTTTATCAGCGACACGTCTTTCACCGCATCAGGGTTGAACACCGAAAAAAAACCGAACAAGTGCGACACGTTGTACACCGGCACCCCGTCCAGCAGGATCAGGTTCTGGTCAGGCCCGCCGCCGCGCACATAGATGCCGCTCTGGCCCTCGCCCCCGCCCGATACGCCGGGCAGCAGTTGCAAGGCTTTCAGCACGTCCTTTTCGCCGAGGAACGCAGGCACGTTTTTGATCTGCTGGATCGGCACGTCAATGCGGCCCATCTGCACGCGCTCTTCCACGCGCTCGTAGCGCTGAGCCACGATTTCCACTTCGTTCAGCACCGAACTTTGGCTCATGCCCACGTTTTGAACCACGTTTTTTTCCAAAAGCAATTGGAACGCTTCGGGCTTGTAGCCCACGTAGGTGAGGGCAATGACCGCCGAATCGGACGGCAACGTGAGGCTGTAAAAGCCAAACGTGTTCGTCACCGTGCCTTTGCCGCTTTTCAGATCCCGCACCGTGGCGCCGATGAGGTGTTCGCCGCTGGCGCGATCCGTCACCGTCCCGCTGATGGTGTGGCGGGTTTGGGCAGATGCCTCCGGGATGACCAGAAAAAGGATTTGGAAAAAAAGGGCGAGCGGCAAAGCCCAACGCGCTCTTCGGAGAGAGGGGCATAGCCGAATGATTCGATTTTTGAAGATTAAGTCCGATTGATTCGATTGGGAATCGACGCTTGAGCGCAGTTCGTTTTTCAAAACCACTTTGCGTTGACTGTAAAGGTTTTGCTTCAACATAGAAATAGGAGTGAGTGGTGAATTTGCCCCAAAGGACGCGCACAAAGCAGCAGACGTTGGTTAGCTGTCGCTGTATTTGAAATTTTCTTAACCACTCCTCTTTCGGGTTTCTTAAAACGCCCGGTTCGCATCAAACTGCTCCAGATAATCCGCCACCCGGCGCAGGAACGAACCGCCCAGCATCCCGTCCACCACCCGGTGGTCGTAGGAAAGCGAAAGGAACATCATCTGGCGCACCGCGATCACGTCGCCGAATTCAGTTTCCAGCACTGCTGGCTTTTTGCGGATGGCGCCCATGGCCATGATGGCCACTTGCGGCTGATTGATAATGGGCGTGCCCATCACGTTGCCAAACGTGCCGACATTGGTGAGGGTGAACGTGCCGCCTTGGATTTCTTCGGGCTTCAACTGGTTTTGGCGGGCGCGGTTGGCCAAGTCGTTCACCTGCTTGGTGAGGCCGGCGAGGTTGAGCAAGTCGGCGTTGCGGATCACTGGCACGATGAGGTTGCCGCTCGGAAGCGCGGCGGCCATGCCGATGTTGATGTCTTTTTTCAGGATGATTTTCGTGCCGTCCACCGAGCAATTGATCATCGGGAAATCGCGGATGGCGCGGGCCACGGCCTCCACGAAGATGGGTGTGAAGGTGATATTTTCGCCGTACTGTTTTTTGAACTGGTCTTTCACGCGGTTGCGCCAATTGACCATATTGGTCACGTCGGCCTCCACGAACGAGGTCACGTGCGGGCTGGTGTGCTTGCTCATCACCATGTGGTCGGCGATGAGGCGGCGCATCCGGTCCATTTCGATGATCTCCACGTTGCCAGAGGGGTGAGAGAGGGCGAGAGGGCGAGAGGGTGAGAGAAGGTGTACTGCTGACTGCCCCTGCCGACTGCTGCTGCCCACTGCCACGGCTGGCTACATGGGCCAAAATGTCTTTCTTCGTCACGCGGCCATCTTGCCCCGAACCGGCGAGCGTGTCCAATTCGGCTTGGCCGATGCCCTCTTGCCTGGCGATGGTGCGCACAAGCGGGGAATAGAAGCGGCCTTCGACGTTGGATTTTAGGCTTTGGACATTCGACGGCTCGGCGGGGACATAAGGCACTTGCGCTGCTTGCGTACTGCTGCTTCCCCCTGTTACTGCCGACTGCCGACTGCCACTGTCAGCTGCCGACTGCGAACTGCCACTCCCAACGGCCTCTGTCTCGATGATGGCAATGGCCTTGTTGATAGCCACTACGTCGTTTTCCTGAAAAAGTATCTCGACGAGGGTGCCCGCCACAGGGGACGGAATTTCCGAATCCACTTTGTCGGTGGCGATGTCGAGCACGGGTTCGTCAAGTTGGACGGTTTCGCCGATTTTTTTGCGCCATTTGAGGATGGTGGCCTCCATGATGCTTTCGCCCATTTTGGGCATCACAAGTTCTACGCGAGCCATGTGTGAGAGGAGAGTGAGAGTGGTGAGAGTGTGAGGGGCGTGAGAATGAAAGATTGGGTCAAAGCGGCGACAAAGGTAGTGAGAGAAAAAATGACGCTTTCCCAAAAAGTGACACTTCTATTTCGCCAAAAAAACCTTCAAGACCGCCAGCAATTCCGCCGGCTTGTCGGCGTGCACCCAATGCCCCGCGTCTTCGATGGTGACGAGTTCGGCCTGCGGGAACAGCCGTTTTAGGTTTTCCCACTCGCTGTCTTTCACATAATTGGAACGGCCGCCGCGCACAAAAAGCGCGGGTTTGTCAAAGGGATCGCCCATCACCGCTGCCAAAATATCGGCGTAGTGCGCCCACAGCACGGGCAGGTTCATTTTCCAGGCGAAAGTGCCGTCGTCTTTGCGCGTGATGTTTTTGAGCAAAAACTGCCGGGTGCCAAGGTCCGGGATTCGCTCGGCGAGGTAGGATTCGGCATCGCGTCGGTCTGTCATTTTGGAGATGTCCATGCCGAGCAAGGCTTCAAAAATATCGCCGTGGTTGTCGTCTGCCTTGCCCGGTTCCATGTCCACCACCACTAATTTTTCCACCATGTCGGGGTGCGAGAGGGCAAGTTGCATGGCCGTTTTTCCGCCCATGCTGTGGCCGACCACGGCGGCACGGAACATCCACCGCTCTTCCATGAACACGCGCAAATCCTCCGCCATTTCGGGGTACGAATGCGTGGGCAGGTGTGGCGACCTGCCGTGGTTGCGCAAGTCGGGCGTGACCACCAGATGCGCCTCGGCCAAGCCCTTGGCAATGGTTTGCCAATTGTCAGAAAAGCCAAAAAGCCCATGCAAAATGAGCACTGGCGGGCCTGAGCCAAATTCGCGGGAGAAAAGTTGGGGCATTGAAAACCTTTGGTTTGGATGCGCTTAACCTGATATTTTTGCCAAAACATCAACGAGGTATATTTTGTTTGACCGACTCCTAATAGCCTGAATTGCGCCGACAGTTTCCCAACGCGCACTTGGGCATCCTTGGAAAACCCCAAAGCCGCGAACTAACTTTTGTGTATGAAAACACCTGCACTTATAGCCCTTGCACTTTGTTTCTCGCCTTTTTGGGGTTTTTCCAACGACACCCTCAGCGTCGCCCAATGCCGCGCCCTCGCGGTGCAAAACAGCCCATTGCTACAAAAAAAAGGCTACGCCAAAAACATCAGCGACTTGCAGATCAGGAGTTTGCACAGCAATTCGTTGCCACGCATCCAAGCCGGCGCACAGGCCAGTTGGCAAAGCGAGGTATTCGGGCTGCCTTTCCAACTACCGGGCGCTGAGATTCCGGAAATCCCCAAAGACCAGTACAAACTCTCGGTGGACGTGGCCCAGCGCATCTGGGACGGCGGCTCTGACCGATACCTCCGCCAGCAGCGCGAATTGGAGCGCGATCTGGCTGCAGCGCAAGTGGACGTGGATGTTTTTTCGCTCCGCGAGATCGTGACCGATCTCTATTTCAAAGCCCTGCTGTTGCAAGAGAGCGAGGCGATTTTGGCTTCCGCGAAACGAGACCTCGACACCCGGCTCAAACAAGCCGAAGCAGCTGTGGCCGAGGGCGCAGCCTTGCGCACAGCTGCGGATCAGGTCAAAATTCAGGTTCTGAAAATCGAGCAGCAGATCGCCGCCGCGCAATCCGACAAGCAGACGGTGCTGGAAATTCTGGCAAAATGGGTAGGCCAAAAAGTTGTACCGGCGGCTTTAGCCGCTGGAGGCGGAAGCCTGGTGCCGTATATCCCGGCGGCTAAAGCCGCCGGTACAGTTAGGCCCGAACACGCGCTATTTTCCCTCCAACAGCGCGGCCTTCAAATCGGGAGAAACGCGCTCGGCCTCCGCGCCCAACCGCGCATAGAAGCCTTCACGCAAGGCGGCCTCGGCAGCCCCAACCCGTTCAATCCTTTCGAGACAGGCTTCGAGCCTTTTGCTTTGCTGGGCCTTCGGGCCGCTTGGTCGCCCATTGATTGGGGAAACCGCCGGCGCGAAGCGCAAGTGTTTGATTTGCAAATAAAAAACGTGGACGCCCAACGACAGTTTTTTGACCAAAGGCTGGAAGCCAACACGCTCAAAGACCAACAAGACGAAGCAAAATGGCGGGCGCAACTGGCTCAGGACGGTGACATCATCGCGCTCCAAACGGACATCGTGCGCCGCGCTGACGCGCAATTGAAAAACGGCGTGATGACTATGACGGACTATTTGGCGCAGGTGAATCTGCTGACGCAAGCGCAATTGACTCGGAAAACCCACGAAGTGCAGGTGGCGCAAGCGCGGGAGATGGCGCGGGCGAAGACGGGGGATTGAATTTAGGCAGCGGTGGCAAGCGGGAACTCAACGTCCATGCACTCCGAGAGAAGTTCTTTCAGTTGGCGGACAAGGTCATTTTTGACTTCTTGCCATTGTTCAATTGCAAAAACATCAGGCATAGGAGCATTTTTGTGGCGGGCAATTGAGGCGTTGACCCGTTCGATTTTTTCGAGCGTAGCCACAACTGGAATTGGCAAATCAGTTATCTGCTTTTCCATTTTTCTGAATGAATTTTATTTCAAGAAACCCTTTTTTCCTTCGATCTCGATCGCTCGAAAACAAAAAGAGCCAATCTATTCTGTCTGAATTGTAGAGTCTAAAATCAGGATGGCTTTCTGGGCAAACTGGCACAAAATAAGCGTCTATCAATCCAGAAAATTTCTTTTTCAACTCGGATAAGATTTGGCATTTGGCTGCGTGCTCTCGATACGAAATGAAAATGACGGCATCAATGTCTCTCGGCTTCGGTTTTAGTGTTGTAAAACTGCCATTCAGCCAAATGTGAAAGCCGCTCAAATCCAAGGCGAGCAACTGATCAACGAACGACAGCAACTCCTCAAATAAACGCCGCCGATGCTCATTGAAAACCAGCACGTCTTCCACCTCGCGTAAATCGGATTCGATGGGTTGGCTGGGTGTCAAGTTGCCGTGTTCGTCAAAATTCAACATTCAAAGCCGGGGGTTTTATGCCCCAAAAGTAGTCGAAAATCCATACGCCATGAATAGAAGCACTTTTTTTATCCTGATTGTCGCATTCTCCGCCTGCCAAAAAACCGCCCCCAAAGCCGATGCCTACGGCAACTTCGAGGCCGATGAGCGAATCGTCAGCGCAGAGGCCAACGGGAAAATCCTGACCTTGAACATTGAGGAAGGCCAAGACCTGAAATCAGGCCAGCAAGTCGGCTCGATTGACTCCCTGCAAATCTCGCTGAAACGTGAGCAACTGCAAGCCAGCATCCGCGCCGTTGTGGCCAAAAGTCCGGCCATCGGGGCGCAACTCGCCGTGTTTGAAAAACAAACCGCCTCGGTGCGCCAACAACTCGCCACGCTGGAGCGCGAAAAACGCCGCGTAGAAAACCTGCTCAAAAGCGACGCGGCCACGCCCAAGCAACTCGACGACCTGAACGCCCAAATCGAAGCCGCCCAACGCCAGATGGACGTGATCGGGGAGCAAAAAACGGCTTCCAATGCCTCGCTGGGTGTGCAAAAAAGCGGCCTGCTCGCCGAGGTGCTTCCGCTCCAAAAACAGATTGCCCAGTTGGACGACCAACTCGCCAAGTGCCGCATCGTCAACCCATTGGACGGCACAGTGATGGTGAAATATGCCGAGCCGGGCGAAGTCACGGCCTTTGGAAAGCCGCTTTACAAAGTAGCCGACCTTGCCACGCTGACCCTCCGCGCTTATGTCGCGGGCGACCAGTTGGCCAGCATCAAAGTCGGCCAAGAAGTGAAAGTTTGGGTGGACATTGCCGGCGGCAAACAGCAGGAGTTTGGTGGGAAAATCCGATGGATTTCCCCCAAAGCGGAATTCACGCCCAAAGTCATTCAGACAAAAGAGGAGCGGGTGAACTTGGTGTACGCCGTGAAAATCAGCGTAGCAAACCCCAACGGCGAATTGAAAATCGGAATGCCCGCAGAGGTCAAACTATGAACGGCCATACCCGTCACCTCCGAGTGTACCCAATTTCCTGTTCAAAAAAAATCTATCAAAGCCCGACCAACTCCGAAAACTCGCTTGGACTTACGATGCGGGTAGAAGCAATTTGCCCAAGAGCAAGCAGGTCTTTGTCGCCAGTGATGAGATAATCGGCAGCGACGTGTTCTGCCAATTGCAGAATGTTGTTGTCGTCAGGGTCTCGGCAAATGTCAGGAAGGGGAGAAGTAGGAATGGCGAGTGAGCATTTTGCGGAAAGCAAGGCTACAAAATCTTCGATATCAAGTTCATGGGTGTTGAATTTGTTCCGAAGCGTGCGAGTCAACTCTCCCATGATCCAATCAGAAATGAAGATGCTTTCGTTCGTTGCGCAGAATTGATAAACAGTAGCAGCTCTGCCCTTAAAAACGAAGGCCGAAATCAGCACATTTGTGTCCAACACAATTTTCATGACACAAGCCGATAGATGTCTTCTTCACTTTCAATGCCTTGTAGTTTGAAATGCCGGTTCAGTCGTCCACGAAGGTGGTTGAGGCGCTCGAAGTAAAAAAAGTCTTGCAAGGCCTTTTCCACGAGCGAATCTATATTGAGGTTCATCTCTTTCGCCTTCAACTGAAGCTGGGATTCGAGGGTGTCGGGAATGTGAACAGTCAGTGATGACATCTGGAACTGATTTTACTGTGAGGCACAAATTTACGCTGAAAATTTCGAGTCAGGAGAATATGACCACCATCCAAGTCCAAAACATCACCAAGTCCTACGGCTCCGTCCAAGCGGTGCAGGACATCAGTTTTGAGGTTGCCAAAGGCGAAATCTTTGGCCTCATCGGGCCAGATGGCGCGGGGAAAACCAGCCTGTTCCGCATACTCACCACCTTGCTGCTGCCTGATAGCGGCTCGGCGACGGTGGCAGGGCTTGATGCTGTGAAGGATTACAAGCAAATCCGCCAAAACATCGGCTATATGCCGGGGCGTTTTTCGCTCTACCAAGACCTGACGGTGGAAGAAAACCTCGAATTTTTTGCCGCCGTTTTTGGCACCAGCATTCAGGCGAACTACGATCTGGTAGCGCCCATTTATTCGCAAATCGAACCTTTCAAAAACCGCCGCGCAGGCGCGCTCTCTGGTGGTATGAAACAAAAACTGGCCCTTTGCTGCGCCCTCATCCACCGACCCGAAGTGCTGTTTCTGGACGAACCCGGCACGGGCGTTGACCCCGTGAGCCGCCAAGAATTTTGGGAAATGCTCGCCAGCCTCCGCGCCCACGGCATCACCATCCTCGTCAGCACGCCCAACATGGACGAAGCCGAACTTTGCGACCGCGTGGCGCTCCTGCAAAAAGGAAAAATCATGGCGATTGACACGCCGCAGGGCATCAAGCAGGGTTTCAAGAGCCTGCTCTTCGCCGTCCGCTCTGACGATATGTACCAATTGATAAAAGACCTGCGCGGCATGGAGGGTGTGGCGGATTGCTATGCTTTTGGGGAATATGCGCATCTCAAGCAGTCGCAACTTCCCGAAAGTTCTAAACTTTCGGGAAGTTCAATTGAACAGTTCTTGACCTCCAAAAACCACCAAAACATCGAAGTAAAACCCACCGCCCCCACCATCGAAGACTGTTTTATCGAACTGATGAAAAATTGAAAATCATGGTCATCCACAACATCGAATCCTTCCTCGAATACTACGAACGAGTGCGCGAGCGAACCCGCAAAGTCGTGGCGCTCATCCCCCAGGAGCATTTGGAATGGACCTACCGCGAGGGCAAGTTCACGCTCGGCGATCTGGTGCGCCACATCGCGGCCATCGAACGCTGGCTCTATGCCGAAAACGCCGAAGGCCGCCCCTCGAAGTACGCGGGCTGCGGGCCAGAATTGGCCGAAGGCCACGAATCCACGCTCGCTTATTTTGATGAGATGCACCGCCAGTCGGTTGCCATTTTTCAAAGGATGAGCCCCGAAATGTTGCAAGCCAAAATCCTCACGCCCGCCGGCTTGCCCATCACTTGCTGGAAATGGCTGCGCGCTCTGGTGGAACACGAAATCCACCATCGCGGGCAGATTTACCTATACCTGAATATGCTTGGAGTGAAAACGCCGCCGCTGTATGGGCTGACGGCGGAGGAGGTGGGGGCGTTGAGCAGCACAAACACAAAGCCACTATGATAAGACTTCTCATTTTGCTCCTGCTTTCAAACGGTGCATCCGTGAAGGCACAAAAAGAACAATGTGTCATGCCGCAAGGCTGGTATGGCATCACGCCTTTTGGGTGGAAGCCGGGCAACTTGGCTGATTCGTCCATGAGCCAGATCGAAGCGATAAGAATCAGGCTGGACATACACCACAGTTGGAACTTTGGAAGTGAAGGTTATGGGATAGAATATGGTCGGCGCGATAGTTTTTTTGAAATCCGAACCGCTCGATACGAAGACAAGCTAACGATCCATGTGCTCCATAAAAACCGAGAATGGGAGGAGCCGATCAATCCGGATTCGGCATTCAAGCAGCGTTTTGAGGCGGAGCGTTTGTTTCAATTGCTGCGCAGCATTCAGCAACCATCCCCTTTTTGGAACGAAAAGGATTTTGACTGGCCTTCAAAATTTCAAACAGACTTGACGCAATTGCCGCGCAATCCGATGGGCGGTTATAGGAATTGCGATGATTGCAGTAGCTATGATTTGGAAATCCAGTTCCTCATCGGGGAAAAGACAATCTCGGCCATTGCCTTGCGCTTTGATTCCGGGTTTCGACTGCCCAGAACAGAAGATACGGCCATGAAACAGTTTAAGGTCCGGTCTATGCTCGAATGGATGTACCTCTATCAACTCTGCCACCTGTTCTTCCCCGAAAACGTGGCACTGAACAAATCGCATTTTCAAGAAAAAAAGATAGGCGAACTGGCAGATTGGTCGAGGCAAAAATTCCCAGAACTGAACAAATGACCTTGTATGACAAACAGCAACATCATCTCCACCGAAAACTTGACCCGCACGTTCGGCCAGTTCACCGCCGTCAACGCTATCACGTTCGATGTGCGCGAGGGCGAGATTTTTGGCTTCCTCGGCGCCAACGGCGCGGGCAAAACCACGGCGCTGAAAATGCTCACGGGCTTGCTCACCCCCACATCCGGCAAAGCGATGGTGGCGGGCTACGACGTGTGGCGACAGCCCGAACAAGTGAAGCGGCGCATCGGCTACATGAGCCAAAAGTTCAGCCTCTACGAAGACCTGACGGTGCGAGAAAACATCCGGCTGTTTGGCGGAATCTATGGCCTGCGA
>JBJXFT010000017.1:0-4572 GCA_046155725.1 Saprospiraceae bacterium | reverse complement strand
GGGAAAATGCCAATCGCGAAAGTAAAGCCTTGCCAAATCCAGAACGTGCGGCCATTCAACGGCACTTCCCAAAGGGCGTTTGCAAAAAGCAAATTGCCAAAGCCGACGCACCCGATGAAGAAGAGGTTGAACAAGATTTCCTTCCACACCACCCATTTCTCTTCTTCAAAAACCTGGGGCAAAAGCAAGCAAAAACCATTGACCAACAAGGTGACAGCCAAAGTCACCAAGCCAAACCCGCCGCATACAGCCAAGTAGGCCCACTCCTTGCCCGGGGTCACGTCCGTGCCAAACGGCTTGAAGAAAAACAGGAAAAGCGTGACGAACAACCCCGCCCACAGGCCATTCCGCAAGCCGGAAAGCCAGCGCATCTCGAAAGGGTAAGGCTGCAAAAGCCAGGTTTTGATTGCCTGCATGGAGACTGGTGATTGTTTGAGCGGCATTCTGTATTCGGCATTCCGTATTCCCTATTCCCTATTCCGCACTCGAGTCAGCGCACAAACGGCACGTCCACCGTCAGTTTGGGGTCGGTGCCGCGCTGCCACGAGTAGGCTTTCAGGAGGCGGATGGCTTCCTCGTCGCAGCCATGGCCGAGCGAGCGGAGGGTTTGGAAGTCGGTGGGCTGGTTGTTCTCGTCGAGCCGGAAACGGAGGCGCACGGTGCCGCTCACGTTTTGCTGGCGGGCGGCTTCGGTGAGGCGGGCGTTGCGGCGCAGGTAGTCTTGGAAGTTGCTCCAGCCACCCGCAGGTTGCGAGGCATTGGCCGAAACCTTGGCTCTTTGTTTTGCGTAGTCTTTTGGCTTGGATGGGGTGGGGGCGGCCTTGTCAGATTTTTTGAGGTCAGCAGGGGCTTCTTTCGCAGGTTCGGTGCGCCGTGCGGCAGAGCCGGGAGCGAGGCCAAGGTCGTCTTGCTCGCTTTTGGCTGCGCTATTCCCGCTCTCGCTGATGCTGGGTTTGGCAGCCACTATCTTGTCCGTGCCCTGCTCGTCGCGGCTGAGTTGTGGGCTTGTGCTCATGGCTTCCGCTTCAGAACTGGTGGCAAAAGGCCCAGAATCCATCATTGGAGAAGACTGCTTGCGTTCGGCGGTTTTGCCCAAGCGGTCGAGTTGGGGCGAGCCATTCGGGCGGAATTCCTCGTCAGCAATTTTTTCTTCTGGAAAATTGGAGGCGATGGGCTGGTTTTCGGTCGGAATGCTTACCTCTTTTTGCGCCATCGGCACCCCGACCTCTTTCGAGGGGATGAGCCATATCGCAGCCGATATCAGCAGCGCCACGGCTGCTGCCGCCGCAAATATTTGTGGCAACGCAACTCGTCGCCCACCCCCAGTCCGCTTGCGCAAACGCTCGCGCAGCGAAGCTAAATGAGCCGCGTGGTCATCCTCCGGCAACGACCAAAAGCCCTGCACCGCCTCCCGACGGAACTCGTCGGAATCGGCCAAAGCCTGCAACTCCTGCTCGTCGGCGCGGGAAAAATTTCCCGATTGCCAGCCTTCGAGCAGTTCGAGCAGCCGTTTGTCGTCGTTGTAAGGGTTGGTGAACACAGTTGAGTTATTGAGTTATTGGGTTATTGGGTTATTGAGTTATTGAGTTATTGGGTTATTGGAGCACTCGGGTTTTTGAGGTTTTGAGGCGGGTTGCTTTTTCGGGTTTCGAGGTAATGGATGTAGCCGTTCACAACCTTGATGGCGTGAGCAAGTTTTTCCCGACCCATTTTATATTCCTCTTCCGTGATGTATTTGTCTTCAAACGCGGTGATGGCATCGTCAATGATTTCAAAAAGCGATCCCCTCGAAATCCGACAGAACTGAATATTCTCCTGAAAATGAAAGCGGCCAAATCCTTCTGCGATGTTTCGGGTAGTAGAGCGGGCTGCTCGAAGGATATTGTCTTTCAAGTCCCACTCTTCGCGTGGAAATTTTTTGACGATGCCTCGAACCCACCTTGAAACCTCTCTGCAAGATTTCCATGCCTCCAATTCTTCGAAAGATGTAAATGATGCCATGAGCAAATCAAATTGATTGGTTTTGAGAAAAGGCGAATCTTCAAGACAGGACGACAGCCCAATAACCCAATAACTTACTAACCCAATAACTTACTAACCCAATAACCCAATAACCCAATAACCCAATAACCCAATAACTCACCCTCCGTTTTTTTGGAGGCAGATTCTCAGATTCCGTTTTCCATTTTGAATGTGGGAACGAACTTTTCCCAGTTCTTCGGCCATCATGTCGGCTATTTCCTTGTAGGATTTGTCTTCGTAGTAAAACCAAGTCACGCAAGCCCGTTGGAGTTCTGAAAGTTCGGCCAAGCAGCGTTCGAGTGGGGACGCGCCCTGCGGCAGTTCGTATTCAAAAGCAGCCTCCACCGCGTCGTAGCGTTCCATGTCTTCCGGGGCGTGGTGGTCGGTCGGTCGGCGCTGCGCTTTGCGCCATTCCATCAGGCAGTGGTTTCGTGCCAGCACATAGAGCCAGCCTCTGAACGATTCGATCTGGTGCTCTTTCACTTTGCGCGTCAGTTCCTCGTAGATCGCCATCACCGCATCCTCCGATTTTCCGGCATCCTTCAAGATTTTCAGGCACACCCCGTACACCATCGGCATATAGCGCTCGTAGAGCATCCCCAGCGAGCGCGGCGAGTTGCCGCCGACGTACTCGGCCAGCAACTGTTCGTCGCTCAAGTGTTCGGGAATATTTGGGCGGAGAAATCTCAGCATAAAAAAGGGCATCGGGAAAGCACCGCCAAAAGTAGAGAGATAGATGAACTCCAAAAGGAAAATGCACACTCGGCGCGTATCCCGACAGAATGACAAAAGCCGTCTGACAGAACGTGTCAGGAAAACAAGGGGCAGAAATGCAAGTCTGAAAAAATGGCAGTTCCCGGCGCGTAGCACGAAGTTTGATAAGGAGCGGCAGTCGGCCATTGACCGTTGACCCTTGACTTTTGACTGCATTGGTTTTTCCTCAGTCTCCTTGTCAACGGTCAAAAGTCAAGGGTCAACGGTCAAATTCAACTTTCACCAAACTTAAAATAGTTCAAACGTTATGAAGCCAATCGCTGACCGCGTGATCATCAAGCCGGCACCCGCCGAAGAAAAAACCAAAGGCGGCATCATCATCCCCGACACCGCAAAAGAAAAGCCGCAGCGCGGCGAAGTCGTGGCCGTCGGCCCCGGCAAGACCGGCAAAGACGCACACTCTATGACCGTCCAAGTAGGCGACATGGTGCTCTACGGAAAATACTCCGGCCAAGAAATCAACCACGAAGGCCAAGACCTCCTCATCATGCGCGAAGAGGAAATCCTCGTGATTCTTTGATTGCTGATTGCTAATTGCAAATTGTTGATTGCTGATTCATGTCAACAATCAGCAATTAACCTCTTCAATCAACAATCATAAATTAACAATTTACAATCCAGAAATATGTCTGCAAAGCAAATCAACTTCAATACCGAAGCCCGCGAAAAACTCAAAGAAGGCGTGGACGCAATGGCCAACGCTGTGAAAGTGACCCTCGGCCCTAAGGGCCGCAACGTCATTATCCAAAAATCTTACGGTGCGCCCGCCATCACCAAAGACGGCGTGACCGTAGCCAAAGAAATAGAACTTGAAGATGCCGTAGCCAACATGGGCGCACAAATGGTGAAAGAAGTCGCCAGCAAAACCGCCGACGCAGCAGGCGACGGCACCACCACCGCCACCGTGCTTGCCCAAGCGATGGTGACGGCTGGCCTCAAAAACGTGGCCGCCGGCTCCAATCCCATGGACCTCAAGCGCGGCATGGACAAAGCGGTGAAAGCCGTGGTCGCCAACCTGAAAGACCAATCCGAGCAAATCGGCGAAGACTTCAGCAAGATCGAGCAGGTGGCCGCCATCTCTGCCAACAACGACGAGACCATCGGCAAACTCATCGCCGATGCCATGAAGCGCGTCACCAAAGATGGCGTGATCACCGTGGAAGAAGCCAAAGGCACCGACACCTACATGGAAGAAGTGATCGGGATGCAATTCGACCGTGGCTACCTCAGCCCCTACTTCATCACCGACGCAGAGAAAATGGAGGTGGAGTACGAAAACCCCTACCTGCTCATCACCGACAAGAAAATCAGCAATATGCAGGACTTGGTGCCCATCTTGGAAAAGTCGCTGCAAACAGGCCGCCCGCTCCTCATCCTCGCCGAAGACGTGGACAGCCAAGCCCTCGGCGTACTGGTGGTCAACCGCCTCCGCGCTGGCCTCAAAGTCGTGGCGGTGAAAGCCCCCGGCTTTGGCGACCGCCGCAAAGCCATGCTCGAAGACATCGCCATCCTCACGGGCGGCACGGTCATCAGCGAAGAGCAAGGCTACAAACTCGAGAACGCTGGCCTCGAACAACTCGGCTCCTGCGAGCGCCTCACCGTTGACAAAGACAACACCACCATCGTGGGCGGCAAGGGCCAAGATGAAACCATCAAAGCCCGCATCGGCCAGATCAAACAGCAAATAGAATCCACCACGAGCGACTATGACAAAGAGAAACTGCAAGAGCGCCTCGCCAAAATGACGGGCGGCGTGGCAGTGCTCTACATCGGCGC
>JBJXFT010000015.1:0-10255 GCA_046155725.1 Saprospiraceae bacterium | reverse complement strand
CCCCTACCACCGCCTTGTGCGCAAGGAAAAGGTGCGCCGCTACCGCCGTTTTTTGAAACAAAAAATCCGACAGTACCACCGCTGGGAAATCTCGCCCGACGAACTCGAAAACGCCCTCAACGCTTGGCTCGGCCATATTCGGTTTGGGCAATCTCGGCGATTGGAATATCAAGTGTTCTGGCAACTCCAACGGGCTGGCATCCCGGTTTTCAAACATCCCGATGGGGCTTGGAAGGTGCTGGAATATCGGCCATGAAGTCTCGAACTTTCAGAAAGGTCCACACCTGACGGAGCCACGTTTACTAAACCTTCAAGGTTTAGTAAACGTATCCTCTACGCACCCTCTTTCCAAAATTCGGGGGGACTCATGTTCTCCGAACAATTCTTTCATCATGCAAATAAAAGCAGAACCCATCACCCTCAAAGCCTACGAACTGCTCAAGTACGCGGTGCCGGTTTTCAACCGAATGCCTAAAAACCAAAAATTCGTGCTGGCCGACCGCCTGCAAAACCACCTCACAGATTTGCTCGAATCGCTGCTCGAAGCCACCTACCTGCCCGCCGACGCAAAAAGGCCGGTGCTAACAGCCGTGAACTTGCGCTTGGAAAAACTCCGGTTCCTCTATCGCCTGGGATTCGACTTGGGCTATTTCTCTGCCGCGCAATACCGGGAGTTTGCCGCCCGCACCGACGAAATAGGGCGGATGACGGGCGGATGGCTGCGCTCGCTGAAGTGACTGTACCGGCTGCTTTAGCTGCCGGATGCGAATGGGGGGGATTTCTTCCTGGCTTTCCGGCGGCTTTATCTGCCGGATGCGAATGGGGGGGATTTCTTCCTGGCTTTCCGGCGGCTTTAGCTGCCGGATGCGAATGCGAGGGATTTCTTCCTGGCTTTCCGGCGGCTAAAGCCGCCGCTACATAAAAGGCGGGACGGCCACTGTTGCAGGCCGCCCCGCCCGACGCCGATGTATTCGCCTGCTCCCTCTCCCGCCTAAGGCAGGGCGGGCGAGCAAGCAGGACCAGACGCTGGACAGTATCTGCGCACACTCGCGGCAAGCCCCATGGCGCACCGCGACTCCGGCGCTTTCAACCCTGCGTGGGCTTGTACCGGCTGCTTTAGCTGCCGGATGCGAACGCATACACCTCGTTCACATAGCCCGGTGTGCGGCGGCTAAAGCCGCCGCTACATACTGTGCTGCGCCAAACGGGAACCGATATTGTTGTTCCTGTTCCTTTCATTGTTGTTGTTGCGCCTCGACACAAAGCAATTTTCATTGTTGTTGTTCCAGGCACCGCCACGCAACACCCGGGAAGGCTCCGTCTGACCCTATTTTCAAATTGGAATCTTGTGGGTCAATGGCGAGGCCAGAATGACGCGCCATTTTTCTGACAGCCGTACACTTTTTTATTCTTGAAAAAACCATCTCAAAATCGGGTGTCATTCAGAGGCGCAGCCGAAGAATCTGAGGGCGTAGCCCGAAGCAACATACGTCAGAATTCCCTCAGATTCTTCGGCTGCGCCTCTGAATGACACGAAACAAAAAAAGCAGAGGGTTGTAATGCCAATTTTTCAAAATTTTTCGGCTTCGCCGAGAGGTAAAAAGAGTGTAAGAGTGTAAAAGAAAAAAAGGGTCATTCGTCCTGCGCCAAACGGGAACCGACACTGTAGTACCTGTTCCAATCATCGAGGTTGTTGCGCCACGACACAAAGCAATAATCATTGATGAAGTTCCAGGCACCGCCACGCAACACCCGGGAAGGACCTTCATCTGGCCCTCGGTAATCTTTCACCGGGCCCTCGGGGTAGGCGCCGTACCTGTCCCAGCACCATTCCCACACGTTGCCGCTCATGTCGTAGAGGCCGAGGCCGTTGGGCTTTTTGCCTGCTACAGGGTGCGTGCGGCTGCCGGAGTTTTCCCCGTACCAGCCCACATTTTGCAGGAGGCTGTCGCCAGCGTATTCAAAATCAGTGCCTGCTCGTGCCGCGTATTCCCATTCGGCTTCCTTGGGCAAACGGAAACCGGCCCCACCCCGACCCTCCCCATCAGGGAGGGAGACGAGCGCCACGTCCCAGCCCTCGTCTTGGCTTCTGCCCACCGAATCAATTGTGTATGCTGGCTGCAGGCCTTCGCGGTGGCTGCGCCAGTTGGCATACACCACCACGTCGTACCAACTCACGTTCACCACCGGGTTGTCGCCGTCGCTGCCCCAGCCGGGCTTCGTGGGCTGCGGGTAGCCCGTGGCGTTGCAGAAGAGATTGTACTGCCACCAAGTGGTCTCGGTGGTGGCCAGCCGGAAAGGCGAAACGGTGACCACCAGCGCCGGAATGGTGTCGCCGTAAATGACCGCCCCGCCAATGGTGTCGGTGCCGCCGGGCACGTCTGCGAATACGCCGTAGTATTTGGCGCGGAGGGCTTTCAGGGTGGTTTGCAGCGATTCGAGATTTGACAGTCCCGAAAAAGTGTGCGTAGTGACGGGGTGACTTGAAGTCACCCCGTCACTTGAAGCGAGCAGCCCGGCAATGTCGGCAGCAAGGCTGTCGGCCTTTGCAGTTTTGCCGGTCTCGTGGAAGAAGAAGGCAGGTTCCATCAGTGCCTTTGCCACTAATGGGCGCATCGGGCCGAGCGGGCTGCTCGGGGGGCGGCTACCCACCAGTTCGATGGCGCTGCGCAGGATAGTATCGGCTGCTGGGTAATCCAAGGCTTTGATTTGCTGCTTGGCGTTGTCGAGAATGAAGTACACGACTTTCACCCCGGCCTGTTCGGCCTCTTCGAGGTTTTTCCGGGCGAGTTGTTTTTGTTGCGCGGTGGCGTTCTCGGCCAGCAGCACTTGCATCCGTGCAGTGTCAATCCGGGACTTGGCTTTGTCCACTTCGAGGCGGATGGAGTCGGCCTCCAAGGTTTTTTCTTCCGCCCTGTGCTTGTTCTCTTCTGCCAAATTGCTCATGGCCTCGGCAGCCCGTATGGCCAACTCCGCCTTTTGGCGCGCTTGGCTGGCCACCCAAGTCTGGTAAAAAGCAAAGGCCAGCAAGGCCAAGGCCCCCAAACCGACCAATAGGTTGCGGCGGCGGCCTGCCTCTATCTTTTTGCGCTCCTGACGCTGGCGTTCGGCCTCCTGCGCTAATTGGGCTTCGGCGGCTAAGGCTTCTTCGCGCAACCGCAGTTCCTCAGCCTCCCGTTTTTCGGCTTCGCGGCGGGCTTTGGCGGCTTCTTCGATGGGGCGCACGAGGGTGTCGTGGCCCACTTCGTAGAGCATGCGGCCTTGGTCGTCGCGCTCCACGCGGAGGAGCGAGGCGGCGGCGAGGCGCTGGAGCAGGTCGGCGCTCACGCCGGGCAAGGCCAGCAGCGCCTGCTCGGCAAAGGGCAGGCGGATGCCGTCTTTTATCAGCACGTCTTCCACGAGATGACGGGCAATGGGCTGTTCTTCCTCGGTCAGCGCGGCGAGGGTGTTTTCGTAGAAATCGCCAAAGATGGCGGAGATGTCGCCGAGGTCAGATGGGGAGATGGTGAGAGGGTGAGAGACGTGAGAGGGTGAGAGGGGAGGATTGGTCTCTGCCGTCAACCGTCCGTTGTCCATCGTCCAAGGTCCAATGATATTGTCTTCCACGTGCTTGCACACGATTTGGAGGGTGCTGGTCTCGATGCGGCCGCGCTCGTCGCGCAGGGCGGCAAAGATGGCGGCGAGGGCTTCGGGGGCGTAGGAAAATGGGGGGGTGTCGAAGGATGAACGATGAACGATAAACGATGAACTTGCCGCTTGCGATTCCGCATTCCGTATTCCCAATTCCGCATTCGCCAATTCCGCATTCGCCATTCCGAATTCCGCATTCGCCAGCCTTGCGGGCCGCAGCACGGCTTCTTTGGCCGATGCCTCGTCGAGCGCGTCGAGTTCGTAGCCGTGCTGGAGGAGGTTGGGGAGGTAGTCTTTGAGGCCGTTGAGGAGGCTCATGCGGTCGGCGCGGATGCTGAACACGACCTTGAGTTCGAAGGGGGCGTAGAGGGCGTCCTCGGTTTCGGGGGAGAGTTTTGCGAGGGCGAGGGCTTTTTCGTAGCGTTTCGGGACGATGGAGAAAAGTGCCTCGGCGAGTTGTTTTTTGAACTCCAGCACCTGCTCCGGCGGGTAGGTGAAGAGTTCTTCAAATTGGTCGAAGACCAGCAGGAAGCGTTTGCCTGTGGGGGTTTGGAGGTTTTTGAGCGCTTGCCAAATGCCGGCTTCTCCCGCAAAGCCGGGCGGAAGGAGCGGGTTGTCGCTGGTGGTTTGGCGGACAATGGCCTGGCGCAGTGCCTCGGCGGGGGCGAGGCTTTCGCCGGGTTTGCAGGGGCCGAGGCGGATTTCCCAGGGGCGGAGGCTGCCCTCGGAGAGCAGGCGGGGGAACACGCCGGCAGAAAGGAGGGAGCTTTTGCCGTAGCCCGATTTGCCGTACAGGATGACGACTTGCTGGAGGTCAATGAGCCTCAGGAGCCGCTCGGTGTCGGCGTCGCGGCCAAAAAAGAGGTGCTGCTCGTCGGTGCGGAAGGGGCGTATGCCGGGGTATCGTTTCATGTTGCGTCGGTTTTTTCGATGAGTTCCTGCACGGCGAGGCGGATTTTGTTCATTTCGAGGAAGGCGGCTTCGCTGCTGACCACTCCGTTGCGGATGGCTTCGCGGAGGGAGTTGAGGCGGCTGAGCTGGAAGTCGGCATCGGTGGCGGCAGGGGTCTGCCGGAGGCGTTCGAGGATGCGGGCGATTTGGCCTTGGCGGAGCCAGTCGCGCAGGGTCTGCTGGATGGGGGCGCCGGAGCCGAGGCGGCTTTGCTCGTCGTCGGCCCATTTTTCGGAGAGGGTCTCGAGGAATTCGAGGGGCGTGATGCCGTCCACGAATTCGACCTCGAACTGGTCGGCGAAAAACACGCGGGTCTCCTCGGCGGCGGCGGGGTTGAGGGCGTATTGGCGGCCTTTGTTGCGGTCGGGGTTGAGGAGGCGCAGGAGCATTTGCATGGGCCACTGGTCGAACTGGAAGCCGACGAAAATGAAATCGGTGGCGTGCTTGAGGGCGTGGGAAAGTTCGATGTAGAGTTCGCTGCCGAGTTTGCGGTCGCCGAGTATCTGGCAGAAATATTGGAACAGGTCGTCGTGGGTGAGCACGAGCGAGTTGTGGTCGCTGAGCACGCCGAACATATTGAAAAGCAGGCGCGTGTCGCGGGGCGGGGCACTGATGCGGTCGTGCGGTTCGGGGACGCCCCGGTAGTCGTAGTAGCTGAACTGGTGGAGGATGCCGCGCCGCTCGAACACTTTTCGGAGGCCCAAATCGGGCAAGGTGCTGATGACGACGGGGAAGGGCAGGGCGGCGATGCGCTCGTAAATGGGCGTGAGGCGGGCGAGCCAAGTGTCGTGGAAGTCGTCGAACTTGCGCCACACGCGGGTGCGGGCCGCGTCGTTGGGGAAGAGGAAAAGTTCGTCCTTGGGGTACACCATCGAGACGTCGCGGGGGAGCGTGCCGGGCAGGTCGGCAGGGTCAATGCCGGTGTGGCGGCAGAGTTCGAGAAAGAGGTTCTCACCGGGCAGGAGGTCGGGGCCGATGAGCAGGACGCACTTCTGCTGGGCGAGGGATTTGAGGAGGTCTTTCCAGGCGATGTTGGCGGGGGCGGCGTTGGTCATGTTCGTTTGTGGGAAGGAAGGGTTTGGTTTGGGCGGTAAATGTAAGCCAAGCCACATTTTTTTTGCGGTGCTTTTGAAAATCAGGCCCCTCTTAGCCTTCTCTGTTAGTGTTTTGAACCCTGCCTTTGGAAGGCATTACCTATGGTGCGGATATTTCTTGCCACCGAATTTGAAGGTGGAAGGCACGGGAAGCGGGTGGGGAAAATTGCTTAGTTTTGAGAAAGATTTTCCAGTGCTTCTATGGAATCAAAACTTACAGTCTCCCCTCGCTCATATTGGCCTACAGATTTTGTCAACTTGGCAAGATATTCCTCTCGGGTTTCTTTGGTTGGACGAGCCTTTGCCCGGCGCAATTTGATGACGACCTCCGCACCTTCCCCGTTTCCTTTGAGAAGGTCCCTGATCTTTTCGATGAGCGCAGGTGTAAGGTCTTGGACTGGAATGGTGAACGACGCTTGGAGCATTTTTCAAAAATTTTTTACAAAGGTAAAAAACGGCCTCCGCAGGTTTTTGAAAACCTACGGAGGCCGTTTTGATCAAGATAAAGAGGTGCTCAATAACGAGCCAACTTCCCCGCCACGGCTTGCTCCCCCACCCGCAACCGCCAGATGCCGAGGCTACCCGGCGCAATGGCGGAGGCAGGTATTTCCCAGCGGTGTGCCCCCACGGCGAGGTTTTTTTCTTCTGAAAAAACGATGCGCCCGGTCAAATCCAGCACTTCCAAAAAGGCTGTTTCGGTGCTTTCCATTTCGATTTCCAAAAAGGTTTGCTCGCCAAACGGGTTGGGGCTGGGCGGCTGGACGCGCAGGCCGCGCAGTTCGGGCGAGTGGGCGGGCACTGAGCCGGAGTACGTCGCGCCGATTTTGTAGTAAAGGCCACAGTCGTTGCCCATGGCAAAAGCTTGCGCGTCCGGGTCGTCAGTCACGACCTTCAAAATGTCTTTCAAATCAACATTTTGCGAAGCCTTGAGGTGGATGTAAAAAAGTGGTTGGCCCGCAGGGACAAACAAACTTTGATAACCTAACGACAGGAAATGGAGGCCCCCTGTCAGCACATTGTAAGAAACAGTAGAAGGTAGAACGTCTATCACGCCATCTGAAATCGAATCGTATTGCGCCCCGGCTGGGTCGAGGGAAAAATGGATTTGCAAACCGCCGAGCAGTAAATCCTTGTCCAACTTCACAGGCACTGTCACCGGAACGCCCGCCAAAACGAGGCCTTCTGGCAGCAGCAAGGTAAGCGAGTCGGTGGCCGTGGGTGGCACGAATGGTTCGCCGGGCAATCGCGCGTCGCCGTCCACGTCGCCGGTTTTTATGCCGATTACTTTTGCAATGCCGCCGTCCAGTGCTGCCAATTCTGTGCTGTTAATTCCCGAGGGACAGTTGGAGTTGGAGACATCGCAATAGTCGGCGATGAACCGCCAGACATTGCTGTTCGGCAGTTCAGCGTATATTCCTAGCAGCAATTTCCTTAACTCTATTATATCGAAAGTCGTAACAGAACCCGATCCATTGGCATCAGCTGCTACCTTACCATAACTGGGAAGGGGGTTGATGCCCAAAATATGCTGGCTGATTTTGCACAAATCCACGACGCTCACGCCGTTCAAGGGGCTTGTGTCTGGAAGCGGCGAAGCACTATAGCCAAAAGTAGTGCCGGGCAGGTAATCGCTCAGGATCACCGTCACATCGGCGCAGGATTGGCTGGTATCCAATGCAAACACCAAAGGCAGATAAGGAAACGATGGGTTGATGGGCTGGAACGTCAGGGTCGCGCCTTTGATGGGGCGGTCGCCTCCCCAATACCTGGCGCAGAGTTGGAGCTGGATCGTGTCCAAAAGTGGTGGCGCTTCCACCACCTGCACTTGGCCCCAACATAAGTTCCCTGTCACCTGGTCTCGTATCCTTGTGAGGATAGTTTGCCCAATGTGGCTTGGATCAAAAACCATGTTGCCAGTGGCGGGAACCCAAATTGAATTGATTTGGGATTGGGTATTTAATATCCCGTTTGGACAAACAATGGAAAGGTCTACCGCAGCGAAATCTTGGGGCAAGAGCTCGACCGAACCATTGGGAGGGACTTCGACTTCTATGAGGTCATTGCATATCATGGTGCATCCTTGAGCGGCACTCTGACCTGGGTTGATCAGGCCAAAAAACGTAGTTAGAGCGAAGGCGAAGGCGATATTTGAATTTGCAAACCGTAGTGCGTGAGTGAGATTCTTCATGGCGAGAATTTTTTTAAGTGATAGTTTTTGTGCTGATTTGTTCATTCGGTGAATTAATCCTGCTTTCTAAATTTAGTAGAAAAAACCATCCCCGAAGGCGTGGTGGCTGACACAGAATATAAGCCGTTGGCCAATGAGGAAATGTCGAGGCTTCCACCGTTTGGGAGGCTTTGCTGGCTGATTTGCCGCCCCATCATATCGGCGATGCGGACAATCATGCTGGGCGCATCCGAGGATGTTTTTAGGGAAATGGAATGAGAAGCAGGATTGGGCGACAGTTTCAAAAGCCCTGTTTGGGTAGGAACGAAAAGATCCTTGATGCTGACCGGAGCACCCTCCACCACTTTTACATTGCCAAAGCAAGCATTTCCAGAGTTTGTATCTCGAACCCGAGCGACAAACGTTTGGCCGATATGGATTGGCAGGAACACAAAATTGCCGGTGGCCGGATTCCAGATGCCGCTGATCTGTGCCTGCGCTTGAAAAATGCCGTTCGGACAAAAAAGGTGATAATCGCCTTCCAGCATATTATCGGGCAAAAATTCCGTGGAGCCGTTGGGCGGCACGGCTATTTGAATCAGATCGTTGCAGGCTAGGGTGCAATTGCTTTGGGCTTTTACTTGGGCAAGATGTGAGAGCGCAAAAAATAGCGATAACACGACCAGGAGGAGGTTAAACGAGGACGCTTTGCGAGGCGAGTAGAAGAGATTTTTCATGATGAGGTATGAATTTGAAAATGAAAATTATTGTGTCCAGGTATTTGGATGAAACAAGGAGGCAAAACTTGTTCTTTGTTAATCCTGTTTCCTGAATTTGTTGGAAAAAACATTGCCTGAGGGCGTTGTTGCTACTATTGAATACAAGCCGTTTGGCAGTAGGGAAATATCCAATGAGCTGCCGTTCGGCAGGATTTGTTGGCTAATTTGTCTGCCAAGGAAGTCGAAGACTCGAGCCGTCATGGCGGGCATCTGCTCAGGGATGCTCAGTGATATGGTTTGATTGGCAGGATTGGGAAAGATGCCCAAGCGTGCGTCAGATGTTGAAGGCAAGATTTCTTCTAGGCCAACGGATTCGGCCCCCATTTTTATGATCCAAAAATCGGATTGCCCTTGATTAATAGTTACATCCCCGTCGTCAGAACGCGTGTTCCCGGCTAGAACATGGCCATTATCGTTGGTGCGCTGAATTGTGTTCGCATAGTCTGATCTGCTGCCACCCAATGGTTTTTGCCATTGCAACTGACCATTTTCATTCAATTTCAACAACCAAGCATCGAACTCACCATGTATGGTTTCAACATCCTCGTCATTGGAAGCGGTGGATGCACAAACCATATATCCGCCGTCACTTGTTTCTACAGCCCCGCTCCCATTATCAATAGCACTGCCTCCCAATGTTTTTTGCCATTGAATATCGCCTGTGGAGTTGAGTTTTATGACCCAGCAGTCTTGAAAACCGTGATTACCGGCCAAGTCGCCATCTTGGGATTCTGTGGAGCCAGTTACGAGGTAGCCACCATCGTTTGTAGGCAGGACTCCGGAAGCACGGTCACTTCCGCTCCCTCCCAATGTTCTTTGCCATTCGATTTCTCCGAGATCGTTTATTTTTACCAACCAAGAATCCCAGAGGCCGCCCAAAAAACCTGATACATCCCCATCGTTGGAAGTCGTTCTTCCAAGGATGACATATCCGCCTTCCGCGACTTTTTGAATTTCAAAGCCTTGGTCTTGGCCACTTCCCCCAAGTGCTTTCTGCCACTGAATAGCCCCTGTTGCACTTAGTTTTACAACATAGATATCTGAACTTGTGCCATTGTTCAACGGGTTTGCGATTTCGGGGGAGTGTGAAAGACCTAAAACTACAAAGCCTCCATCGTCTGCTTGTGCAATGGAAGAACCGAAATCCACCCCGGATCCACCGAGTAACGTGTTCCATTGAATATCGCCCGTTCCGTTCAACTTCAGTATCCAAATATCTTGTACCCCAATCAATCCCGAAATATCGCCATCGTCTGAAGTAGTCGCCCCTCCAACGATATAGCCGCCATCAGGAGTTTGTTGGATATCGCCGAAGGAATCTCCCTTGGTTCCGCCAAGTATTTTTTTCCATTCAATGTCGCCTTGCGCCGTCAATTTTAAGATCCAGCCATCAGCACTACCATGGTTTCCTGAGCCAACATCACCATCGTTTGAATCTGTGCGACCACTCACGATATATCCTCCATCGCTGGTTTGCCTGATGGCATGGGCTTCGTCATAATTACTCCCGCCAAATGTCTTTTGCCATTGGATAGCGGGCTGAGCGGCCAGCATTGTTGCAAAAATACAGAGAGCGGATATGGCAACGAATTGTCTGGAGTGTACTGAAGTGTAAATTTTTTTCATGATGAGAT
>JBJXFT010000011.1:0-22264 GCA_046155725.1 Saprospiraceae bacterium | reverse complement strand
GAGCGTGGTGAAGTGCCAGTTTTTGCCGATAAGGTAGCCGCCGTAGATGGGCTTCCCGTCGTTGTTCTGCTGCTGGGCGATGAGCATGGCCATGAGCATCTGGGCTTCGGGGTCGTTCTTTTCGCCTTTGCCTTTTTTGAACTCTTGAAGGAAGAAGTAGGGGTTGCGCGGGGCGTTGATGCCTTTTGGTGTGGCCACGAGGCAATCGCACACTACTGCCAATCGGTATTCGCCAATGGTGGCCGAGAGCGGGCGCTCGAAGAACACGCGGATTTTGTCGGTCACATCAATTTTGGCGATGTAGAAAATATGTCCGACAAAGCGGATTTTGAGCTCCTCTTCGTTCCAATATTCTCCAATGGTGATCATCTCCTCGTGCATATCGTCGAGGATTTTTTGCTCAAAAGCGTCCAGTGTACTGCTCGCAGCCATCCAATCAGTCAGTATTGGGCAAGTTCTTTCTTTCTTGACATTGAACGTGTCGAGCAGCACGTCCATATCGTAAGCAAGTTTGATAGTACCTCCCATGTTCTAATTTTTGTGCAAAAGTAGGCCTTGCGGGGGCAAAATTCAAACACGACCGCCCGCCGCGCACAAGGCACGGCGGGCGGTTTGCATTTTCCCAGCGCGAAATGAATTTCGCCTCAGCGGGTTCTTTACTTCACATACAGTTCGAACACCACGCGGCGATTTTGCTCGCGGCCAGCAGCGGTTTTGTTGTCGGCCTCGGGCTTGGTTTCGCCATAACCTGCGGAGGCCATACGGCTGGCGGCAATGCCTTTGGTCACGAGATAATCATAGCAAGCCTTGGCGCGGCGCTCCGAGAGGTCTTGGTTCATTTTGTCGTCGCCCACATTGTCGGTGTGGCCGCCTATGTTGAGGCTGTACGCAGGGTAAGTGTTCATCACGGAGACCACTTCGTCGAGCACGGCGTATGATTTTTGCAAAAGGACGGCTTTGCCGGTTTCAAACTGCACGAGTTTGATGGCGCGCTCCAGTTTGGCCTTGTCCTCTTTCTTGATTTCGGGGCAGCCCTTGAGGGCAGCGATGCCTTTCACGTCGGGGCAGCGGTCGTCGTTGTCATAAATACCGTCGCCGTCCGTGTCGGGGCAGCCTTTGTGGGCAGAGTCGCCGCGCTTGTCGGGGCAAGCGTCGTCTTTGTCCGCCACGCCGTCGCTGTCGCGGTCAGGGCAGCCGCCTGTGGCAACGGGGCCTTTGTCGCTGGGGCATTTGTCGTCTTTGTCGTTGATGCCGTCGCCGTCGCGGTCAGGGCAGCCGCCCGTGGCAGCCGGGCCAGCCTCGCGGGGGCATTTGTCGCTTGCGTCGGTGATGCCGTCGCCATCCGTATCTGGGCAACCTTTCATGGCAGCGATGCCTTTCACATCGGGGCATTCGTCGTCGGCATCTATGATGCCATCGCTGTCGCGGTCAGGGCAGCCCATGGTAGCGGCTGGGCCTTTGAGGTCGGGGCATTTATCGTCGCCGTCGGCGATGCCGTCGCTGTCGCGGTCGGGGCAGCCCATGAGGGCAACCAATCCGGCCTCGTCGGGGCATTTGTCGTCACCGTCAGCGATGCCGTCGCTGTCGCGGTCGGGGCAGCCCATGAGGGCTTTGAGTCCCTTCTCGTCTGGGCATTTGTCCACTTTGTCGGCCACGCCGTCGTTGTCGCGGTCGGGGTCGCTCAAATAAGCCACCAAGCCGATGCCATGCTGCCAGCCTGGGCGGTTCTCTATGGAAAAGCGGTATTGTGTTTGAGCGGTAACGTACAGATCGGGGGCGATGCGGAGGTTGAGGCCTGCTCCGGCAGGGATGTTGAAGTCAAAATCCTCCCGGTCGAAGTTCCAAGTAGAGCCGATGCCAAGGTGGACAGTGGGCACAAGGATTGAGTTGTGCTTGCAGAGGTTGTTCTGGATGAGCAGGTCGAGGTTGGCAAAAAGGTCTTTGTTGCCCGTGTCTTTGAACCGGGTGGAAACTATTTTGGCAGGCACCACGAGCCATGTTCTCTTGTCGAGGCGGCAGCCATAAGCGAACTCAAAGCCGCGCTTGTCTATGTCGTTGAACACATCTTTCCAATCTTCCCTCTCGGGCTCAGGGTTGAGGTAGTTGTTCCAAAGCAAGCGCATGGTAAACGATTGCTTGGATTGGGCGAACGTGTCGTTTGGGGCCAGCAGCAGGGCTGCGGCGATGCAGAGGGTCGTCAGTGCTTTTTTCATACAAAGATGGTTTGGTTATGCAATTGTGTTGGTTTGACGCTCAAAACAGTTAACCCAATAGGCGGTGATTTAAGTTTTAAAACACTGCAGGGACTAAGAAACACTAAGAGGTTACCTGTTTTTAAAAGTGCTAATTTTTGACGCGGCAATGTTACCCATTTTCTCAAAATCGCTGGATATGAATTTTTATCCCTTCTAAATTCGTCTGTTTCTGGGCGAATTTTCCCGCCATGAATACTCGGCCTTGCACTTAGCGGTAGTTTTGTTCCGGCAAACTGCTCGCAAATTTTTTCCTTTGCACCTAAGCAGTAGTTGTCGGAATCCAAATGGGCGGGATACTTTCTCTCGCTTTGCTGTCGCTCCATCACTTTATCGCCCCTCACTCCATTACTATATCACCCCTCACTTCATTACAAAGCGAATGAGTTGGCTTACTAAATTTTTTTCCTCCTCCATCGGCCAGAAGACCATCATGTCGCTGACCGGGATTTTCCTGATGTTGTTTTTGGTCGTGCACCTGTTGGGCAATCTCCAGTTGCTCAAAGACGACGGCGGCGAGGCGTTCAACACCTACGCCTTTTTTATGACCACCAACCCGCTCATCAAGTTCATTTCCTACGGCCTTTATGCTTTTATCCTGCTCCACACGGTGCAGGGCTTGCGGCTCTGGCTGGGCAATCGCGCTGCGCGTGGCAGCACGCGCTATGCCGTGAGCCACACACGCGGGTCGGAGGTTTCAGCGCGGAACATGGCTTGGCTGGGCATCGTCATTTTTGTCTTCTTGATTTTGCACCTCTGGCAGTTTTGGCTTAAAATGAAAATGGGCGTACTGACTCCGGTTGATGTGGACGCTTACGACCACGCGGTGCCAAACCTCTACAAGCCTGTGGAAGAAGCATTCCAGAACATCTACTACGTCATTTTTTATGTCGTGAGCATGGTGGTGGTGGGCTTTCACCTTTGGCACGGGTTCTGGTCGTCGTTCCAGACTTTGGGGCTGGCGCACCGCAAGTACACGCCCATCATCAAAGCAGTGGGGTACATTTACAGCATTGGCGTTCCGCTGGGCTTTGCGGTGATTCCGATTGTTTCGTATTTCACGAAATAAGAACTTCCCGAAAGTTTTAAACTTTCGGGAAGTTGGGACGCAATCCAAACTACGCATCACCTACTAACCAAATCACCATATCGCCAAATACTCAAATCAACAACTACTCAAATCAACAAGACAAGATATGGCCTCCGGCTCTACACTCGACTCCAAAATCCCGCCCGGCAAAATGTCGGAAAAGTGGGAAGAATACAAAGGCCACGTCGCGCTCGTGTCGCCCAACAACAAGCGCAAGATTGACATAATCGTGGTCGGCACCGGCTTGGCGGGCGCGGCAGCGGCGGCTTCGCTGGGCGAATTGGGCTACAACGTGAAGGCATTCACCTTCCACGACAGCCCGCGCCGGGCGCACTCCATCGCCGCGCAAGGCGGCATCAACGCCGCCAAAAACTACCGCAACGACGGCGACTCGGTCTATCGCCTTTTCTACGACACCATCAAAGGCGGCGACTTCCGCGCCCGCGAATCCAACGTGCACCGCTTGGCAGAAGTGAGCTCGGGCATCATTGACCAATGTGTGGCGCAGGGTGTACCGTTTGCCCGCGAGTACGGCGGACTTTTGGACAACCGCTCGTTTGGCGGCACACAGGTTTCGCGCACGTTCTATGCGCGCGGCCAAACCGGCCAGCAACTTTTGATAGGGGCGTACCAAGCCCTCAGCCGCCAAGTCTCGCTCGGCACGGTGAAACTTTACAACCGCCACGAGATGCTCGACGTGGTGACGATTGACGGCAAATGCCGGGGCATCATCGTGCGCAATTTATTGACAGGCAAAGTGGAGCGCCACGCGGCTCACGCGGTGGTGATTTGCACGGGCGGCTACGGCAACGTGTTTTACCTGAGCACCAATGCCATGATGTGCAACACGACGGCGGCTTGGCGGGCGCACCGCCGGGGAGCGTTTTTTGGCAATCCATGCTACACGCAAATTCACCCGACGTGCATTCCAGTGTCAGGCGAATACCAGTCGAAACTCACCCTGATGTCCGAATCGCTGCGCAACGACGGGCGCGTGTGGGTGCCTAAATCGGCCAACGACCGCCTGACCGACCCGCGCCAAATCGCCGAAGCCGACCGCGATTATTATCTCGAACGCCGTTATCCAGCCTTCGGCAACCTCGTACCGCGCGACATTGCGAGCCGCGCCGCCAAGGTGGCCTGCGACGAGGGCCTGGGCGTGGGCAAAAGCGGCCTTGCGGTGTATCTCGACTTTGCCGATGCCATCAAACGAAAGGGCAAGGCCACGGTGGAAGCGGCCTACGGCAACCTCTTCGAGATGTACGAAAAAATCACGGGCGACAACCCTTACGAAACTCCGATGCGCATTTACCCCGCCGTACACTACACGATGGGCGGGCTTTGGGTGGACTACGAACTGATGACGACGGTGCCTGGCTTGTACGCTTGCGGCGAGGCGAATTTCAGCGACCACGGGGCGAACCGCCTCGGTGCCTCGGCGCTGATGCAGGGCCTGGCCGACGGCTATTTTGTGCTGCCCTACACCATCGGCTCGTACCTCTCTAAGGAAATCAGCACAGGCACGATCTCTACCGACCAGCCGGAATTTGACCATGTGGAACGGCAGGTGAATGCCCGCATTCAGCAACTGACGAGCATAGGAGGAAAGCAGAGCGCGGAGAGTTTCCACCGCCGACTTGGCCACATCATGTGGGACAAATGCGGCATGGCGCGCAACGCAGAGGGGTTGAGGCAGGCCATCGGCGAGATTCAAGCTTTGCGCAAGGAGTTTTGGAGCGACCTTTTGGTGCCAGGCCGGGCGGACGAGTTCAACCCGGAATTGGAAAAGGCTTGGCGCGTGGCGGACTTTATAGAACTCGGCGAACTGATGTGCCAAGACGCGCTGACCCGCGAGGAAAGTTGCGGCGGCCATTTCCGCGAGGAACACCAAACGGACAAGGGGGAAGCTCAGCGCGACGACAAAAACTTTATGTACGTGGCGGCTTGGGAATGGAAGGGCGAGCACGTGAGCGCGGAATTGCACAAGGAGAAATTGGAGTACGAGGAGGTGAAGGTGGCGCAGCGGAGTTATGAGTGAGGTGTTATTTTTGCATTAAAAACTGACCATGACTGAACACGAATTTCCATACCTCACATCGCTGCACGTCAATGACTGCTATGCCTATCAGGATTTCGACATCCCGATTGGAACGGGAGAGGACAAGCCGTTTCGTCACCTGATTTTGACGGGAAGAAATGGGTCTGGGAAGACGACGGTGCTGAGGGGGATGGATGGAGTTTTAGGCAATGAAGGAATAACTAACCCAAGTGATTCAAATGGGCGGGTTTGGTTCAACATCTCGAAAAAAGACTGGATTGGCCAGGTTCAACCGCCCGTTTACGCTTACTTTGAGGAGCAGCGTAGGACAAACGTAGATGACGTAAAGGCTCCGATTTCAGAGCAAGAGTTTGCCAAACTTTCATCAGAACAGGGGCTGTCGAAGCTGTTAAAGCAGTTTTTGGTCAACAAGAAAGTAAATCAAGCCTTTGCTATGATTGAAAACAACACAGTCTCAGCTGGGCAACAGGGCAAGTTCTTTGATGAAATGGAGCGGGTTTTTCAAAATGTTTTTCAGGAAGAAAAACTCGGACTGGTGTTCTCGCAGCCCGCCTATGAGTTTTTTATAAAATACCCCGACGGGCGGCAGGCTACACTCAACCAACTCCCTGCGGGGTACTCCGCTTTGCTGGGAATTCTTTTAGAACTGATGGTGCGGGTAGACTTGGTGCAAAGCAGGCGGGGCGATTTTTCTACCTCCCCGCCCGGTATCGTCCTGATTGACGAACCCGAAGCGCACCTGCACCTCGAAATGCAGTACCAAGTGATGCCGCTCCTGACACGATTGTTCCCCAATATCCAGTTCATTGTGGCTACCCACTCGCCGGCAGTAATGTCGAGCATCAAAGACGCGACGGTGTTCGACCTTACCACGAAAGAAGTGGCAAAAGACTGGGTGGTGGGCAGCAGCTTCTCGGAACTGATGCAGACGCACTTTGGGCTGGACAACGAGTTTTCAAACATCGCCGATGGCATCATGGCCGAAGCACAGCGCATTTCTGACAATGGAAAATCGCCCGAACAGAAATTAGCCACGCTCCGAAAACTGTTCTCTGAAAACGAACGGTATCTCAGTCCGGGCTTCCATTTGGCAATTGAATCGCAAATTGTAAGGCTCGAAAAACAACTCGAAACCGCATGATAAACATCGAAAGGCCAGCCCAAGCGCCCGCCTCTTTGCAGTCACCCAAAGTACGCCACTACTTGGAGTGCCTGGCAAAGCACAAACAAGACCCGAAGCAAAACCCCGAGCCGGAAAAGCCTTCTGGGTATCGGAACAGCGACCTTTTGGAGGTTTTTGACACGCATTTTTTCAGCAAATGCTACCTGACTGAACAACGATTTGGAAGCGCGTGGGCGATGGACGTGGAGCATTTCAGCGAACGACCTGAGGTAGTTTTCGAGTGGACAAATCTCTACCCAGCCGACCATACCGCGAACATGATGAAGTGGAGAAAAACGCCCGACGGTGGCTACCTTGACCCTTGCAGCCCGGATGATGATGTGGAAACTGAGATTCAGTACGCTTTGATAGAGTTTGGCAAAGAACCCCGGTTTGACTCAAAGGATGTTGGCAATACTAAGGCGGTGAACACTTCAAAATTGTTGCACTTGCTTCACAATGGCAAGAACAATGACGCTGAATCTGCCAATCGAACCAAGCACTTGCGGACGCTCATCAAAACCAAATACGATGAGGTGATGAAAGCCCTTGCAGAGTGGCTGCATTGGAGAACAGATGAATCTCGAAAACTTGCAGCGGCTGAAACCCTGAAAATACTACTTTCCCGTAGGGCCTCTTTTACGATGTTGATGCGCTCCATTGACTCAGTGCAAGACTTTGTACCGAAAGACTTTTTAGACTGAAACACTGTATATCCACTCATCACATTTTCAAATTCATGTCACTAAAACACATTTTCCTCACCGCCTTTTTGGGCGCATCGCTCGCTTGGACGGGCTGCAAAAAAGACGAAGAACCCACTCCCCCAACGCCGCCAACCGTGCAATTGATCATTCCGGGCGTAGGCCTCACCGACCTGAAAATCGGCGATGCGGCGCAAAAAGCGATTGACCTCTATGGCTCGGTCGCGCCTTCCTTCAGCTCGGCAGGCGGCCAGTACACGCACTTTCTGACCTATTTTTCAAAGGGCGTGATCGTGTACTGCGAGCAAACGACCGAAGCAACTTTCAACGCGCAGATGAAAATCGCCAGCATTGACCTGTCGTCGCCCTTCGATGCCAAAACGGACAAAGGCATCGGCATAGGCAGCACCAAGGCCGAGGTGAAAGCGGCGTATGGCGAGCCTGCTTCTTCCAGCGATTTCTTTGGCGACGAGTATGCCATCGGCATCACGTTCGTCTACGACGATGCGGGCGAGAAGGTGGAATCTATTGAGGTGGAGTAACTTCGCTTTCTCTATCGCAACTTCCCGAAAGTTTGAAACTTTCGGGAAGTTTGGTGCACAGCGTTTTGATTTCAAAACTACTTTGCCATGAAAATCTATTTCATCCCTTTCATTTTCCTTGCTTTTTTGCCCTTCGGGGAAATGGCTGCGCAATCAAAGCACTGCGATGAGTTGGTGCAGGTGGGCGACACTTTTATCTGCCGGGATTATGTCGGAAAAAGCATCGTGCCGGTTCGGGAGCATTATTATGTGTTTGGCAACCTCGTTTTTTCGCGCCGGTGGTACTACCTGTGCAATGGCGGATACTACTGGGTGCAGTTTCGGAGCAGAAATAAGTACGCAAAACGGAATGGCCCCACTTGCGCTTTCTATGCTGATGGCACCGTGAGCCACACAAGCGTTTACGCAAATGGGAAAGTGGTCGGCCCGTGCAGGGCATATTACCCCTCAGGCGAATTGATGCAGACCTGCGAGCGGCACGTAAAGGGGAAATTGGATGGCATCCAGATGCAATTCCACGAAAACGGCCTCTTGAAATCCAAAATGAAATGGCAAAAAGGAAAGCTGCTGAAGGTGCTTCGATACAAAGACGATCAAGGAAATGACTTGCCGATTGAGGCTTTCAAAGACGGCACTGGCTATTGTGGTTATTGTGCTGTATATGGAAATAGGAACTGGAACCCGGTGTTTTTTGTAGGCGACAAAAACGGAAAACTTATACGCACTGAATTCCCTGGCAGGCATTGAGCGGTTCGTTTTTCACTCCGAATCCTCCAACAAAAAAGACAATCTCGTGAAAGCATTTTTCATCTCATTACATTGCATCTTCTTTTTCTCCTTCGGGGAAATGGCTGCGCAATCCAGGTCTTGCGATGAATCGGTGCGGCTCGGCGATACGCTTGTTTGCCGAGATGTCAACAGTAAAGGCCGACCCAATAAAGAGCGCTTCTACCTGAATGGCAATCGGGTTTTCACCCGTTGGTGGCGACACAAAAAGAATGGGGAGTTTGAATACTTGCAAAAAAATGGAAAGAGTCCCTTTGCAAAAGCGAATGGCCCGGCCTACATGTATTATCCAAACGGAGCGGTGAAGGCGACCACCTTTTTCCAGCATGGCAAAAAAATCGGCCCATGCAAAAAATACTACCCGTCGGGGGCTTTGGAGCAGACTTGCGAGCGGCACATCGAAGGAAAACAGGATGGATTGCAAGTTAAATGGCACGAAAACGGCCAACTGAAATCCAAAGCACGTTGGGAAAATGGACGGCTGCGCGAGATTCTCGCTTACAAAGACGAACAAGGGAAGGATATGCTCATAGGGACTTTCAAAGACGGGAACGGCGATTGGTTGTGGCATGAAAAAGGGAAGCCCGCAGTTGTTTACACCTACAAAAACGGAAAATTCATGAAGAAAAAGACCCTGAAATAGGGGGAAAGGCCAAGCCCTTGTTCCCCCACCTTTTGACAAAAATGTATGCCATGAAGATCCACACCCTCCTGCTTTCCCTCCTCCTTTCCCCCTTCGGGGAAATGTGGGGGCAAGCGCAAATCAATTTAGACAACCCTTCTTTTGAAGAGCAAATGCCCAGCCCGGGGCGGGTGCCTTCCTTCTGGGTAGATTTGGGAGAAGAAACAGCCACGCCCCCCGACATCCAGCCCGGGTTTTTCCAAGTGGATTTGCCGCCACAGCAAGGCAGGACTTATTTGGGTTTGGTCGTTCGCGAAACCAACACTTGGGAAGGCGTGGGGCAAAGGCTCGACCATTTTTTGAAAAAAGACTCCGCCTACACCTTCAGCCTTTGGCTGGCAAGGTCGAACGTGTACAGGTCGCCTACTGCGCTCAGCACCGAACCCGTAAACTTCAACGCCCCCACCATTTTGAAAATCTGGGGCTACAACACCGAGACCAAACAAGAAGAACTGCTGGCCGAAAGCCAAGCCGTGGGGCATTCCAAATGGCTGCGCTACGAGTTCGTGCTGAAGCCCTCGATGGCTGATTTTGACGAACTGGATTTGATGGCGTACTATGCCCCCGGCCACGAAAAGAAGAACGGAAACTTGCTAATAGATGATTGCTCCGCAATCGTGAAAATTTCAAAATGAAGCACCTGACCCTCTTATTCTGCTTTTTAGCCACAGGCGCACTCGCGCAAGAACGCGCTGCGCACATATTTCTGGGAATGCCGTTGGGGACGCTCGGTGAACGGGGCGCCGGGCTGAAACCCAAGCCCGGATTTGCCATCGGGCTGGATTATTGGTTTTTCAACGCGAAAGGCAACGCATGGTCTTTGGGCGCGTCATACAGTTCGTTCAAGCGCAAAAACGAAAGCCAAAAAGAAACCTTTGAATACCTCACCGTGCGCGCCATGCCGCTCGTGTGGCATTTGGACGAAAAGAAACAGTGGTACATAGAAGCGGGAGGCTTTGCCAACCACCTCCTGCACCAGGAATCCCAAATGGGCGGCTCTGTGACCAACAACACCAAACTCTTCAAAAAAATCTATGTCGGGCTAAGCGGCGGGCTGGGGGCGCGTTTGGGCGAAAAAGACAAAACCCGGATTCTGGCAGGCATTCGCAACGACCTCGGCCTCTTGGGTTTTGGCAAAGGGCTCCCCTTGAGTTTTAACATCATCACCTTGTACGCAGGGTTAGAAATTTGAACAGGCAAAATCAACAATAGAGATGAAACTCACACTCAAAATCTGGCGGCAAGGCGGCCAATACACAGGCGAATTCGTCCGCTACGAACTCCCCGACGTCAACCCCGACATGTCCTTTTTGGAAATGCTCGACGTGCTCAACGAGCAACTCGTGGCAAGCCGCCAAGAACCCGTCGCCTTCGAGCACGACTGCCGCGAAGGCATTTGCGGCACCTGCTCGCTCGTCATTGACGGCCGCGCCCACGGCCCCATGAAAGGCACCACCACCTGCCAAGTGCACATGCGCCACTACCACGAGGGCGACACCATCGTGATCGAGCCGTTCCGCGCCCGCGCATTCCCCGTCATCCGGGACTTGGTGGTAGACCGTTCTTCGTTCGACCGCATCATCCAATCCGGCGGGTACGTCAGCGTCAACACCGGCCAAGCACAAGATGCCAACGCCATCCCCATCGAAAAAGAACAAGCTGGCCATGCCTTCGACGCGGCAGCCTGCATCGGCTGCGGTGCCTGCGTGGCAGCCTGCCCCAATGCCTCCGCCATGCTCTTCACCTCTGCCAAAATCAGCCACCTCGCCCTGCTTCCGCAAGGCCAAGTGGAACGCCAGAAGCGCGTGCTGAGCATGGTAGCCCGAATGGACAAAGAAGGTTTTGGCCAATGCTCCAACGTGCAAGCTTGCGAGGCCGAATGCCCCAAGGAGATATCGGTCAGCAACATCGCCCGCATGAACCGCGAGTATGTGGCCGCCGTGTTCGCCTCCGAAAAAGAAGTATAAAAGCCCCCTCCAAAGCCAACAGTCCAGTATCCAAAATCTAAAAATTGCTTTCCATGAAAAAAAGTCTGCTCCTTTCGCTCGCCTTTTCGGTGCTGTGCGCCGCCATGCTCCCCGCCCAAAACCCTGGCTGCGACGGCTCGCGCTACCTCAACGACGTGTTCCCGACGGTCAAAAAAACCACCGTTGCGTATGCGCCCACCGTCAGCCACCTAGGCCAAAACATCAACCTCATGATGGACGTGTACGAGCCACAAGGCGACAATGTCTCCGCCCGCCCCGTGGTGATATTGGCGCACGGGGGCAGTTTCATTTTTGGCGACAAAAGCATGATGGAACGCTGGTGCCAACTCCTCGCCAAGAAAGGCTATGTGGCCGTTTCCATCCAATACCGCCTCTACCCATTCCTCGTTTTGGGCTTGCCCGACTCCGTCAAAATTTTTGACACCGCCATAAAAGCAACCGGCGACATGAAAGCCGCCGTGCGCTACTTCCGCGAAGACGCGGCCACCGCCAACCTGTTCCGCGCCGATGCTGCCAATATTTTCATCGGCGGATATTCAGCAGGCGCAGTCACCGCCCTGCACACCGGCTACTTGGATGCCGACGACCAAATACCTGCGTTCCTCCAAACGCTCATCACTGCCAACGGCGGGCTGGAGGGAATCAGCGGAACACCCTCCAACAAAACCTATCCTTCCGAATCGAAAGCCATCGTGAATATGTCAGGCGGGCTATACCGCAGTCATTGGGTGGACGGCACCGAACCGCCCCTCGTCAGCGTACACGGCACCGCCGACGCAACCGTGCCATACACCTACGGCCTTGCGGCCAACATCGCCTTCCTCGAAGGCAGCAGCCTCGTACACGCACAAGCCGAAGCCGTCGGGCTTTGGAACAACCTGCTCACCGTGCCGGGCGCGGGCCACACCGACCTCTACGACCAAGCATCATGGCAGCCATACATTGATACCTTTTGGACGAATGCCACCACCCTGCTCGAATCGCTCACTTGCGCCATAGTCGGGGCCAACGAGCCATCCACGGCATTTGAGCACTGGTCCATATTCCCCAACCCCAGCCCTGGCGAGGGCTTCAATGTGCAATTGCCCGAATCGGCCGTCTCCGCCGACCTCGTGGTTTTCGACCTTTTGGGCAAAACCGTTTTTCAGCAGAAAAACCTTTCGGGCCAACAATTTGTACCGCTCAACGGCCTCCCCAAAGGCGTGTACACGGTGCAGGTTTTGCACCCCAGCAAACGGTTTGAATTGAAGCAGTTGGTGGTAGCAAAGTAATTCTACTGCGACAAAATTTTTTCAACGATGCTCAAACCCGCCCTTTTCGCAATTTCTCTGTCGGTTTGCCCCTTTTTCTTGACCGCTCAAACGGCGCCCGACAGCACCGTCGCCCGGCTCGAAGCGATCAACCGGGACATCTGGACTCCATTCTCGGAAGCCTACGCCGCTGCCGACGCGGAAAAATACATCCGCCTGCACAGCCCTGATTTTATCCGCGCCACGGGCAGCCAGATTTTCGACCTGAAACGCTACGCCGAAAACAACCGCGCGGGCTTCAAGCGCGGCAAAGAGGCGGGGTTTGCCACAACGATCCGCTTTGCGTTCACCGAGCGGGTTGTCAGCGCAGAATTTGCTTCCGAACGCGGCATTTATCATTACCACAGCGACAACGGGAAAGGGCAGGTTTTTGACGGTTATGGAAAATTCCACGTCGTGGAGCGGCTCGAAGCGGGGCATTGGAAAATCCTGTTTGACTACGACAGCAATGAAGGCGGCACCATTGACAAAGCCGATTTTGATGCAGCATATTTGCCCAACGACTGGACGGTGCTGGCCAAACCTGCTTTTGACCTGAACGCTGTGCGCCAGCACATCAACGCTGCCAACGAACGCTACGGCGAACGCTTCAAGACCCACGACCCGCTTTGGTATGCCGCCCGCTACACCCTCGATGCCTGCATTATGCCCGAAAAAACGCCACGCATTTGTGGGCTTGAGGGCATTATCGGCTACTATTACAACAAGGGCGAAAATCAATCCATCGGTATCCGCATCACCGCGCTCGAAATTGCGGGCGGGCCGGAGGCGGTAGTAGAGGAGGGTTTGTACGAAATCGCAGACGACAAAGGGACCGTGCTGGACAAAGGCAAGTTCCTCGCAACTTGGGCACCGGAAGATGGGGTGTGGAAACTCCGCCGAGAGATTTGGACTACGGACGGGGGGGACTGAGAAACATCAATTTTCAAACGAAAACACCCTCCCCCCCTTGGCCGTGGCCCAGCCTTTTTTCTCCAACAGGAAAACGTGCGTGAAATCGGCATCGGCGGGGGCTTCGGCCACAGGGTGCCACGAATCGCCGCCGTCGTCCGTTTGCCAAAAAATGCCGCCGTCGCCCACGAGCCAGCCCTTGTCGGGATCAGCGAACCACAGGGCGCGGAAATTTTTCAGCCGCTTGCCCGTGCTGCCGCCTTCGCGGATTTTTTTCCAATGTTGGCCGCCGTCGGCGGTTTTCAAAACCGTGCCGGAACTGCCGCAGATGTAGCCCACAGCCGGTGTGGGGAAATGGACGCTTTGGAAAAAATCGCCCGTGATGTCGAGCCGTTGCCACGAGCGGCCAGCGTCGGCAGAGCGCATCACCCAGCCAAAGCCCACGGCATGGAGCGTGGCAGAATCCGAGTACCAAATGGACTCGATTTCGTTCTGAAAGGCGTGGAGCGTGTCGGCTTTCCAGAACGGCTCCGGCCCAAAAGTGCGCACCATGCCACTGTGATAGCCTTCGCCGCCCGCTATTGCGCCTCGCCGCCCATCGGGGAAATGACAGGCGCGAAGCCATTGAAACTCCACTCGGAATACCAGCCAACGCTCCTCGCCCGGCGGGCGAAAGAGCAGCACATCTTGCCCACAGGCGTAGCCTTGCCCGGCAGGGTCGAAACAAACGTGCTCCATTTTTCGGGCAAAAATTGTGTCAGTGTGCCAAGAAAGCCCGCCGTCGGCGGTGTTCATCACAAAACCATTGTCCCAAGCCTTTCCGCCCGTGAGCGAGCCGTGCAGCGAATCGCTGAAGGCGATGCAGCTCAGGTCTTGAGTGCTGGGGCTGGGCAGTTCGCGGAAAGAAGGGAGGGATGCGGGGGATTTGGCGCAGGCCGTCAGTAACAATAAGAGTAACAAGTGGCAGGTGGCAAGTGGCAAGTTTGCCCGCCATACGTTTTTTACCCGCAAAAGCCGGGGCACGTATGAGCCGAGAGGGGCGTTTGTTTTTCCCATTGATTTGAAAAGATAGTTTTGTAAAGTTTTGGCGTAAGCCAGATTTGGCAGCGAGAGCGAGACAAACGGGTTTATGTTTACACGCTCAAAAATGAATGAGCCGCAACATAGTTAGATTCAAACATCTGCTGTAACCAAACCCACCTTCGTCCATGAAAAGCATTCTACTCTTCCTGCACTTTTGGCTGCTCTCCGCTTCTGCCCTTTTTTCCCAGTCTTTTTGGGAAAACGCCAACGGGCCAGAGGGCGTCAACATCAAAACCTTGCAATATTCCGTGCAAGGTATTTTGTACGCCACAGAAAATAGCTACCCTTTTAAGACTACTTTTCGCTCCACCGACAATGGCCTCCACTGGACGGCGTTGGCCGGGCCGAACGACACAGCTTACATTACCAATTTAAGCATTGGGCTGGATGGCACGCTTTTTTGCAGAGGCAGTAATTATTATGACATCTATTACTCTAATGACTTTGGCGATAGTTGGTCATTTTTAGCCACGCCTTATAGCACCTACGGTGATGTTACCAGTGCGACGGATGGGGCTTGTCTGCTTTCATTGGGCAATGCCATCGTTCGCACGTATGATAAAGTAATTTGGGACACCCTTTTTTATGCTGCCCAAGGTTGGCCGTCCAACAATCTTGATTTGAGTCAGCTGGACTGGCTGAAGGATGGGCGGTTAGTGGCGGCAAAATCCAGTTTCTCATCCGGCTCAGGTATCTCCTTTCTGATTTCGCAAGACGCTGGCATGAGTTGGGACTCGTTTCTCGAACCCAGCCCCAGCCCGGTCGGGATGCCGATGTTGCCAAACGGGCAATTCGTTTCCATGACAGACCAAGGGCAGATTTGCGTGGGCAACCTTGGCGAAGTGCCGACTTGCGCGTTTCCACCTTTCGCCCTTATGCCGCCGCCATACGTCAGCGGGACAGCCCCTTTTTTTGTGACTCCCTCAGGGCGCATCATCGTGTCAAATGGCTACGAGGCATTGTCTTCCGATGACATGGGGACAACTTGGCTGCCACACCCTTTGGGCCTCGAGGGTTCTTTGACGCAGGAATTGCTGCCGGGAGGGTACATTTTGAAGCGGTCATATTTTAACGGCAATACCGCCCGCTCCACAGATTTGGGTCAAACATGGTCGTTCAGCGGCTACGGCCCTGATCGTGCTTGGTCATTCAATTGGGTTTTTAAAGGCAACGAAAAAGTGTTTGCCATCTCTAATGGCATTTGGAGATCGCTGGATGGTGGCTCGCAATGGCAGATCATATTGAGAGACAGCCTGCACTCCTATCAGGGCTTCTCCAACCTCGCTTTAGCCCCAGATGGCGACCTTTATGTGAAAGGTGCTTTCGGCTTGTGGCGCAGTACCAACGACGGCGATACTTTCCAAAATATTTCGCCCGATACCTCCCTCGGAAAATTTGCCCGAGTAGCGGTACACCCCCAAACGGGCGACCTTTACCTCACCGGTAGTAGCGGGGCAATCCGCTCCTCCGACTACGGGCTGACGTGGCAAGTGCTGAACACGACCAAGCGGTTTTTCATACAACCAATCGCTTTCCATCCAAGTGGCACATTCTACAGTTCTGTCCTTGTTGACGGCCAAACAGGCCGCCAGTTGGTTCGCTCTGATGATGATGGGATCACTTGGCAAGAGGTGGCGGTTTCCCCTTCACCATCTTACAACAACTTTGATTTTGTGCAAATTATGCCCGATGGGAAAATCATCGCTGCGGGCCATAGTGGATATGCCACCTCTTTTGACAATGGCCTTTCTTGGCAAAAATACTATACACCTTTCGGCATAGGCACACTTGCGCTAAACGCCGCCGGCCATGCTTACATCGGGGAGGTCAATAACAAAAGGGTCTATAAAACAGAAAACGATGGGCAAACATGGGTCGCGCTGTCAGGCATCCCTTCTAATCTGTCCACAGGGATTATCAACCTCGCCATTGCACCTGACCAAAACCTCTGGGTTTGCACAGATGGAGACGGGCATTTCAAAACCTCTGCGCCGACCGTGAGCGCGGCTTCTCCCACAGCCACGCCCGCCCGCCTCGAAATATTCCCCAACCCGGCAAGTGGCGAGTTCTGGGTAAAATGGCCGAGCGAACAAAGCGATGAGCCTGCCACCTTGATTTTGAGGGATTTGATGGGCAAGGAAGTCTTGCGACAAAATTTGCAGGGAAGCCCTTGCCGCGTCGTTTGCCCCAAACGGGCTGTCGGTTTTTATGTCGCCGAAATCATGGCCCATGGGCGGCGAATCGGTATCAACAAGGTGGTTTTGAAATGATGGGTGCTCACAGGGAAAAAGATTGAAAGGAAGGCTTCGCCATAATGGTGGGGCCTTCTGTTTTTCGCCTATTCCAATTGAAAATATACCTTTGCCAAAGCATGAGCGGCAGTGCTACTGCCAACTGCCACTGCCTACTGCTACTGCTTACTGCCACTGCTAACTCCCTCAATCATGCCCATAGACATCGGCTTTATCGCTTTTTTTGCTTACGGCTTTTGGCAAGGCTACTCGCGGGGCATCATCAGCACCGTGTTCAACCTTTTGATCTATGTTTTTGGTTTTGTGCTGGCGTTCAAGATGGCGCCCACCACGACCAAGCTCATGCAAAGCATGTTTCACTCCGACAACCCCACCATGTTCGTGGCGGGTTTTTTTGTCAACCTGCTCCTCATCATGCTCGTGCTGCGCCAAACGGCGCGAGGTTTGGAAGGCGCCATGCGCATGGCCTACATCGGGGTGCTCAACCAAGTGGCGGGCGGCGTGGCGATGGGCAGTTTTTTGATTGTGGTGTACAGTGTGCTCGTGTGGTTTGGCTCGAAGGTGCACTTCATCAACGAAGCCACCATCCGAGATTCGAAGACCTACAGTTTTCTGGCGCCGATACCCCAGAAAGCCAAAGATTTTGCCATCCGAATGAAGCCTTTCGCCCTCGATGTTTGGGGCACTTCCATGACTTGGATGGACCGCCTCGACGAATACGGCATACAGCGCACCGAGGGGAAGGACAAAACCTACCGCCCGCCCGACGACCCAAAAGCCATCGAAGAAGACCCGATGCCCACCAGCCCGCGCCCGACCGCACCAATCAAGCCTGCCCCAAGGTTGGAAGACAGCGACGGGATTGAGGAATGAGCGCTATCTCTTCAACAGCAATTTTCTTTCTTCCTGATTTTGCCCCTCCCGGCGGCACACGAGGTAGTACGCCCCTGCGGGCAAATCCGCCAAACTAAACCGCCATTGAGTGTCGCCCGATGCCACTTCGCGGGGCGAGAGCAGTTCCGTTTCCTGCCCCCATTGGTTCAGGATTGAAATGCCGAGCGTGGCTGTTTTTTCTTGAAAAACCTGAACCTCCAATTCGTTTTGAACCGGGTTCGGCAGGGTTTTCACAAAAAAATCGGAACGCACCGCGAGGGTTTTTGTCGGGGAATATTCCTCCCCGCCGTCAAAATCCATTTGCCGCAGGCGGAAATAATGTTCCCCCGCCACGAGGTCTTTTGCCTCAAACCGATAATCGTTGCGCTGCGCCGAAGTGCCGTGCCCTTCCACAAAACCGAGGGCTTCAAACCGCAGGCTGCCCTTGCCGGTTTTCACGGCTTGCTGGATTTCAAATCCCTTGTTGTCTTTTTCAGAGGCCGTCGCCCAAGTCAGCAGCGCATTGTTTTTGCCTTGCAAGCGGGCGTTGAACGCCAAAAACTCCACGGGCGAGGGGGCAGAGATGATAAAGTCCTCGTCTGAAATGTCGTAGAAAACATTCCCCACCCCCGATATTTTGATGCGGCAAGTGATGGACTGGTTGTTTGGCACCGTGATGCTCTGTGTGCCGTCGTTGGGCGTGCTGGCGAGAATGACGGTGGGGTAGGTGAGGCCGCCGTCGGTGGAAAGCCAGATTTTTACATCGTCGCAGTTCACCGCGCCGGCATCGCTGCCCGCCACGTTCCAAGTGACCGTTTGGGTCGAATTGGCTGCCCAACTGAGCGGCGTATTGGGGATGGTGACTTTGAATGGCCCCGATGTGGCCACGGTGATTACCATATTGTCCTCTTTGGTGCAGCCCGCGCCGGCGAAGTTGTCGCGTACCGTAATGCGGAAGTTCATGGTGCGGCTCACGCTTGACAGCACTTCCCAAGTCGGGCTGTTGTTGTCTATCACTTCGGCCAATGCTGGGAAGTATCGCTCCGGGACCGAAACCGCCTCAAAAGAGCGAAAGTTAGGGCCATTGGTGTCGGTGCCATCGGGCGGTTGGACAGAGTCACCATTGTCATACTGCTCCCAGCAATAAGTGATTGGGTCGCCATCCGGGTCAGAGCCAGTGGCCGTGAGCACAAAGGGCGTTGACTTGGGAATGGTGTAGTCCGCTCCGGCATTCGCCGTAGGCGCAGCATTTCCCGTGATGGTTTCGGAGTCGCAGGCATGGCCTCCGCCGGTCACAAAAAGCCCTGCCTGTCGGAGGCTTCGCGCATGAAAGTAGGCATCGCTGTGAGGCTGTATATCTTCAGATCCGCAAATGCCCGCATAGCCCATGATGGTAGAGCCGCTGCCCGGCTCGTAAGCGGACGACAGTACGCGGTTGCCGCCGCCGCAGTTGGCTTCGGTGCCGTTGAAAGTGTGGTCGCAATCAAACTGATGGCCAATCTCGTGCGCCACATAGTCAATGTCGAACGCATCGCCCACCGGGGCACCAAGCCCCGTCACGCCCCAGGCCTTGGCGCCCGCGATGCACACCACGCCCGAGCCCGCCACGCCGCCGCCTCCTGTGCTGAACACATGACCGATGTCGTAGTTGGCATTGCCGATCAGGTCGTCGCAAGTTGCTTGGTTTTCATCCAGCATGGCGAAGCCGTCGTCATTGGTGTAAGGATCGGTGGCGGCGTTGAGGAAAATCAGGTCGTCGTTGTCGTCCACCAAAACCATCGTCACCGCAAATTCGAGTTCGTACACCCCGTTCACGCGGTTGAGCGAAGTGATCATGGCAGATCTTGCCGATGGCACCGTGCCTCCGTGAAAGGCAGCGTATTCGCCCGTGCAGGCCAGCGCAAGGTCGTATTCGCGCATTTTGCAGTCGCCTTGGAAATCGGGCAAAGGGCCAGTTTCGGGCTTGTCCTTCATTTTTTCCACTTGGCACTGCCAAGTTTCCCCCGCAGGGCGGGGGTAGTCTTTTTTGAAATACACGGTGCAATGCTCCGTGTCGCCAAAGCTGTAAGGGTCAATAAGCCAATCGCCGCCCTTGCCGTGGAGCACCAGTGCATGAAACCCCTGCGGCGAGAGGTCGCACTTGAGCATTGCGCCGGGGTCATCAATGCCCTTGCCAGTATAGCACCGGGTGTCGGGGTTTTGCGCCTGCAAGCCAGGCTTCATCACAGGCGATTCGGTGAGCAAGAATCGGCTCGTGCGGCCATCGGGCGTGGGGAGTTCGATGGTCAGCGTATTGCCGACGGCTGCTGGGCTAAAGCGCAAAGGAGCGGCAGCGAGCAAGGGCTGCAAAGCGCTCAGGTCGAACTTCACCGTTCGGTAGAGGCGCGGCACGATGCGGCGTTCGCCGAGGAGCGGGATGGCCGGTTCGGCCACGTCGTTCCAAATATTTTGGGCAAAAAACAAGGCGGGGAAAAGGAGGGCGACAGACAGGAATAACTTTTTCATAACGAGGGAAAAACAGGAGGGCAGGAGGAATAATTTGTGCAAAACAAAGCCTCTTTTGACTTTTGAGCGCACATTATTCTCTGTTTTGTCTGCAAAAATACTTGCTGCGCCTTGTGCGTTATCCGCGCGCCTGTGCTGGCAGTATTTGCAAAAGCACCGGGGGGTTACATTTGCCCCCTATTCCGTCACGAACGACGTGAAAAATAATTTTGTCATGAAAAACTACTGCTTCCTCTTTTCCTTTTTTCTCGTTGGGCAATCGGCTGCGCAAGTTTTGCGCCCCGACACCTTGCCGCGCAGCGGGGCATGGGCCACGCTCGAGGTGGCGAACGGCGACAGCACTTTTCTCATGTCGCTGGCCCCGGGGCGCGTGGTGGCCAAGCGGAAATACAAAGACCTCGAAGAGCAGCGCCAATTCCGCCGCTATGTGTGGGCCGCCAAGCGGGTGTACCCTTACGCCGTGCAAGCAGTGGCGCTCTACGATGAAATCGAGGAAGAAACAGAAGGGATGAGCAAGCGCAAGCGCAAGCGCTACATCCGCCACGAACACCGCGAACTGAAAGAAGACCTGACCGAGCGGATGAAAAACCTCTCCAAAGCCGAGGGCAAAGTGCTGGTGAAAATGATAGAGCGCGAGTTGGAAATGCCGTTCTACGAGGTGCTCCGCAGCACACGGGGCAAAGCAACAGCCGCATACTGGAACACGCTCGGAAAGTTCTGGGGCTACGACCTCAAGCAAGGCTACCGCCCCGGCGACGACCCGCTGCTCGACGAAGTGTTTATTGACTATGATTTTGGGAATCCGCTTCGGTAGGGTTGGGTTGTAGTTGTTCGCCCGCTCCACTCGCCTTGTTTCAAAAACACCGCAGCCCCTGTCGCCTTGTGTGCGGCAGGGGCTGCGGTGTTTTCCAGCGCGGCTTGGTGCATTTCAAAGTTTCGCCCCAAACACTCCAACCTGCCTGTATTGAAACCGTGCTTTTTGTCCTTGATTTTGGGCCTCTGCGCAGCCGACCTTTTGCCACAATTCTCTGATGACATCGCCAATTGGGACCCACAGAACCCATACGCTGGCATCCACTTGAACGCCACCAATTTTTTTGTGGGAGGCGTAAGACTCGCAAAGACCGAACGCTGGCGAATGTACTTGGCTAACAAAACAAGTTGTCCATTTTTTTGAGGCCCTCCTGAAACCCAACTACAATTTCGCCCTCGTCAGCATAGCCATCAGGTTACTCCGCCGCTTGTACTCCAGCCGAATGGTGTTGATGCGCAACTGAAATTCAGGGGCTGATTCGACCGCTTTCAGATGGGTGAGTGCTTCCGTGACGGCGCGGTAGTGCCCGTCGCCCGTCTGTGGCAGTTCGTTGGCAAGTACTTGCAAGAAGGTGGCTTTCGCCATTTCTGGGAAGGCTTTTTTGTGTCGCTTGAAAAAATCGTATTGTGTCTGCTGGGAGGGCGGGCCCATTTTTAATTGGAACAATTGAACTACCTCGTCGAGCCGTTTGCCGTCTTCGAGGTATTGGGCGTAAGCCTCCACATTAGCCCTTTGGAGCACCGTTTCAAATACTTTCTGCTGCGCCGGCAACTGTTTCGTTGCAAAATGCAGGCTCTCGGCAGAGGCTGTTTCTTGCACATACCGATTGGCCCATCGCACAAGGTCGCGGCCTTGTCGGCATCTCTGTTCCAGCTCGATGCGCCGCTCAAACAGTTTGCTTTTTTCTGCGAAGCCCGAAAACCTGAAGTAAGTGAAGGCCTTTGGTTGCTCGCTCGCAGGCAAGGCTTTTTCCAAAACTTTGATGGCATGCTCTGCTCCAGGGCTTCGCCGCCATTGTCGCGCAGGTGCATGAGCAGGGCGGCGAGGTGTTTGCAAGCCCCATCGTCGTAGGGGCAAGAGCAATCGCCGAACACATCGCCCGCGCGGTGCTCCAGCGTGACCTCGTAGAGTTCGGTGCCATAGATTTCGGCCTCTGCCCGGCCCGGCTGTACTTCCACGGATTCGATGGCCTCTGCGTAATCGTACGCCCGGTTGAGGATGGTGCGCCCAAAGATGCCGGCCAGTTGGCTGTCGTGCAGTTGCCGGATTTT
>JBJXFT010000008.1:0-3005 GCA_046155725.1 Saprospiraceae bacterium | reverse complement strand
ATCCGCCGTGATGCACACGAATCGAGTGACTCCACCGCTTTTGCCTGCGGCAAAACTCCAGATGACTTGCCCGGCAGCCAGCCCATTGGCAGGCATCAGAGCGAAAGATGTGCCGCCGTTGCTGCTGTGGAAAATGCCCTCGTTCGTGCCGACGTAAATATTTTCCCCGTCAAAAAACGCCCCGCCCATGATGAGGCCCACGCCGTTGTTGGCGGCGTGTTTCACCAATTGGAAAGTGTTGCCAAAGTCATTGGAAATGAAAATGTCGCCGTAATAATTGAGGAGTACCTGATTGGGTTTTTGGTAGTTGGCGGACATGCGGTACACGGCTTCGTTGTTCGGGTCGTGGCCGGGCAGGGGCTGCCAAGAATTTCCGCCGTTGGTCGTGCGGACGGGATAACCGTTGTTTCCGTCATTGTGATTGCAGTAAGCCACGTTGGGGTCCTTGGTCCATTCGTAGGTGGAGTTTGCGCCCGCGACTGCCAACTGCTGGAAAGGGATTTGCTCGTAAGAATTGCCAAAGTCGGTTGTGTGGAAGAGCTGGCTCATGTCGCAGGAGACATAGAACTCCTGGTCGTTGGCCGGGTTGACGCGGGGGAAAAAGAGCGCGCCGCCACCGCCCACGCCTCGGGGCTGGAAGTTGAGGGTTTGGGCGGAGAGAGGTGTGAGAGCGCTGAGAGACGTGAGAAAGGTGAGAAAAAGGCTCGCCTTCGCACTTCGTGCTATGGCGGGCAAAGCGAGTAAAAAGGAAATTTTTTTCATAGAAATCGGATTTGAGAATGAAAACTTTGGAAGGTCAAAATTAGCAAATCGCAGAATCAAAAGTCGCTTGACAAATTTTATCCGACAACTTTATCCGGCGGTGTCATGGAGCAGGTGTTTTATCTGCCTCACCAGAAAAAATATCTCGTGCGTCGAATAAAACCTCTCGAGCGAGACATCTTTTGTCTGATGCGCGAGAAAAATTATCTGGCGCGGCAACCAAAACATCTCACGCGCCAGAAAAAAAATCTCCCGCCAGACATCTTCTGCCTGACGGGAGATAAAAAGGTTCGGACACCCATTGCCCGACGGTAAAAGTGCCAAAAAGTGTAATCGTTCCTTTCGAAGTCAGGTTCAGACCTTTGTCCCAAGCAACATCCACACCGCAACAAAAAACAACCCGAAAATATCCTTTGCATTATTTTTGTAGAAATTTTCAGAAAATGACTACTTGACTATGGAAAACACCAGCGTCAACAATGGCCGGATCTACATGGATATTGCGTGGCATCAGCACGATCTCATCGTTTTGGTCAAAATGAAGCCCGGCAAACAATGGCACCCGGATCAAAAACGCTGGTCGCTGCCTGATACGCCGGACAACCGCAGTTGGGCGCGCGTACACCTTGGAACCGCACCCACTGATGTCAAACCACTATCATCTCCCCACTGGCCATTTGTGCCGGCTACGCCTCTTGCGAACGCACCAAACGTAGCTGCTGCCCCACAGCCGCCGCACCCTGCGCCTCCCGCTCTCATGCCCCAAAAAGAGTCGGCCACGAAGCGCACTTGCCGGATAGAAAATGGACGTATCTACTACACCATTCCTATGTCCCGCATAGATCAACGAGTGGCCATCAAGAAAATCGCAGACTGTACATGGCATCCGGAGCATAAAGCTTGGTCGGTGCCGGACACCGATGAAAACCGTCTAAAAATCAAGGCTATACATCATGACAAGACTGTAGAACTCGCCAATGAAGCCCCGTTCATCACCGTCAAAGGGCATCCAACCAATGCTGATTATCTTTGCCTCGACCTGCCACTTTCGATGCTGAACACTCACTTAGCCATTCTAAAAAACATACAGGGCAGGCGGTGGGATCAGGCATTGAGCATCTGGGAGGTGCCTTACACCCAGGTCACGTTGAGGTTTTTTGAGAAATACTTGGGCAGTTGTTTGCGCTGGACAATGGAACCTGAAAGCAATCGTCCTGAACGATTGGCAGAAACCGAACGGCCAGTACAATACGTCCAGCGGCAGGCACCCCAGCCAGCCCGCTTTGAGGCAGCCGTGACGGCCTTAGAGGAGTGTTTGATGCTGAAGCGGTACAGCCACCGCACGATCAAAGGTTATAAGAACACCCTGCGTGCCTTTATTCGATACTATGATGACACCAAACCCAGTCAAATCACCCGCAAGCAGATCAATGCCTATATCACTCACTTGATTCAAGAGAAACACATTACGGAGAGCTATCAAAATCAAATTTGCTGTGCCATTAAAATGTTTTACTGCGAGGTGGTGGGCCAAGCGGACAAGGTAGCAGGTCTGGTACAGGCAAAGAAGCCCCAAAAAATACCACAGGTACTGACAGAAGGCGAAGTAACGCGCCTTTTGCGAGCAATAGACAACCTGAAGCACCGCTGTATTCTGATGCTGATCTATTCGGCGGGGTTGCGCTTGGGCGAGGTCGTCAAACTGCGCTTGACCGATATCCAGCCGGAAAGGCACCGCATTTTCGTACGAGACGGCAAGGGCAAAAAAGACCGTTGCACTATCCTTGCCACTAAAACCAAGGCCCTTCTAAACGACTACCGAGATATTTACCGCCCGGTGCATTGGCTCTTCGAAGGGCAGGACGGCGGCCAATATAGCGACCGAAGCGTACAAGCCATCTTCGTGGCCGCCAAAGAACGTTCCGGCATCAATCCCTTGGCTACGGTGCATACTTTACGTCATTCGTTCGCCACCCATTTGTTGGAGAAAGGGGTGGATTTGCGCTACATTCAAGACTTGTTGGGGCACGAAAGCAGCAAAACGACCGAAATTTACACGCACATCACCAAAAAAAGTTGGGACAAAATAAAAAGCCCGTTGGATGATTTGGAAATCTGAAATTTCACCTTACGTTTACGCGGTTAAACAACTACCGCATGGACCAAACACTTCCCTCATTTGTCAGCCCGCCAGTTGCGTGAAACCAGCCGACCGGGTTGGATACACGCAACTGGTGTCCACA
>JBJXFT010000004.1:0-10552 GCA_046155725.1 Saprospiraceae bacterium | reverse complement strand
TGTGATTCCTTTTCACCCAAACTGCCCATCTTTTTGATTAAATAGCCCCACTATTCGCACAAAAAGATAGTTGTTTGGGCAAAAACGAACCTACCTGAAATCCACAAGTTATTATTCACCCGTTCCTTAGTGGGCTTGGTTCCCAAGTTACTGAACTGTGCCATTGTTCAAAACCACTTTGCGTTGACTATAGCACGCTTCCGTTCAGGGATATAGCCAACACAAAGTGGTTTTGAATAAAGAACCGCGCTAAAGCACTGGTCCCCAATCGAATCATTCGGACGTAATCTTCAAAAATCGAATCATTCGGCTATACCATATTTTCATTTCAAACGAAACGCAGCGCGTCATACGCGGTTGCCTTTCAAAATGCTCGAACGGCATGCTACCAAGAATACTTTTTTCCGCCGGCCTCCTGCTTTTGGGTGCCGAAACCCAAGCCCAAGATTGCTCCATCCCCTTTGTGCCTTCACAGTTTAAAGCCCGCCTGGCCTGGCGATCCAGCCAGAATAATACCTCTACAGCGGCTACACCGGCAGTAGCCAACCTGAACCCTCAGGCCGACAGTCTGCCCGAAATCATTGTCTCCGGAGGAAATGGGCTGACAAATTGGGATAAGTTGCAGTTTTACCGTGGCGACGGCTCGAACGCTGCGAACCCATTTGTCCTGACCATCCCGGGCGGCTTTGATTTTTATCCCGCTCCGACTCCCACAATCGGCGATGTGAACGGCGACGGCATCCCCGAACTGCTGATTTGCTGCGCGGACAACCGTATCCGGGTCTTCAACAATTACACTGAAAACCCGACGGCTCCCATGAGCCTTTGGATGGTCTCTACCGGAGCACTGGATGCTATGGATTTAAGAACCTCGCTTGCCGATTTCGATGCGGACGGGGTGCCGGAAGTCTACACGGGTAGCGACATTTTCAAATTCGATTTTTCTAACCCAGCGAATCCTCTGCTGACAAAAATCATCAACGGCCCAGCAGTTCGCGGCCAAAGCAGCTTCAGTTTCTATGTGGAAGGGGCCAGCAACCCTACGGCTGTGGATATGCTGACCGAAGCCGAATGCAATGGCGACCCCGATTGCGGAGGACTGGAATTGGTGGCCGGGACCAAAATCTATTCCATAGATGTGGATCCGAATGACGGAGATGGTTATGAAATCAAAGTGAAGCGCGACCTGACTGCCATGGTGCCGCCGGCTGAGGGTTACAGAGACGGGTACACTGCTGTAGCCGATGTGAACCTGGATGGGATTCTGGACATCATCGTGACCGGAGTGCGCCATACGAATCAGACCGGAATGTATATCTGGAACAAAAACGGGCTGATCCGATGGTTTCCTTATCCAGCTATTGCGACGAACTGCGGAAGTTTGGCCTGTATCGCCAATGTTTTTGATGATACTGAGAGGGGGTTTGTCACGGATTTTCCCGAAATCCTGATCTGTAGCTCCGGGAATTTTACCTGTTTCAATCTGCACGCTAACCCCTATTGGTGGAATCTGCCCACAACGGATGACTCCGGCTGGACCGGTTCCACCGTCTATGACTTCAATGGCGATGGCATCTCGGAGATCGTTTACCGCGATGAAACAGACCTGCGTATTTTGTACGGAGGAGCCACCCCTTTCCCAACAGGTGTGGACGGGCAGCGAAACTGGTTCAAAACACCCTGCTTTTCCGGTACTGCGGATGAATATCCGGTAGTAGCAGATTTGGACAACGACGGCGAAACGGAAATTGCCGTGACTGGTCGTGTTACTGCTCCACCCCCCATAAATGCCAATGAAAGGTTCAAGGGTCGCTTAAATGTGTATAAGTCCGACTCGAGCCCCTGGGTGCCTTGCCGCAACGTCTGGAATCAATTCAACTACTTCATCGTCAATGTAAACGACAACCTCAGCATCCCGGCGGTGCAGCAAATGCACCACCTCGAATTGCCCGCGCCCGGCTCTGGCGTTCGCCCCTTCAACACCTATCTCTCGCAGCGCCCTTTGCTGAACGACAACTTCCAGCCGTTCATTCCGCTCCCGGATGCCTCGGCTGTGGTGGGTCAACACATTTGCCATGGAGACAGCGTCACCTTGCAGTTGAACATCTGCAATACAGGCGATAAAACACTCCAAGCGGGAACCCCCGTTGCCTTTTACCAGTCCGACCCGACCACCACCACCGCGCTTTTGCTCGGGGCTGTGCAATCCATCAATGCTCCGCTAAAAAAAGATTCTTGCAAGACTTTCAGTTTTACCCTGCCAAAAGTAGTTGGGACGTTTTTCGGTGTGGTAAACGACGACGGTTCCAAGCCTCGCCCCTTCCAATTGGGGGTTGATTTCCCCGTCACCAACCAGTTGGAGTGCAATTTTTTGAACAACATTTTTCAGTTTGACATCCCCGACGTGCCTCCGCCTTTTAGTCTCGGCCCAGACCTCGGCGGGTGTCAGGACACGGCTGTTTTGCTGAGTGCAGGGATCGGTTTCTCCACTTATCTCTGGCAAGACGGCAGCACCAGCACCTCTTTCCAGACCCAGCAAGCGGGCGTGTTTTGGGTGGAGACGACGGATTTTTGTGCCAACAAACAACGGGATACGCTGCGGGTGGAACTCTTTGACAAACCTGCAATTCAATTGGACACGCTCAATGGGGATTGTTTCGGCAATCCTGCTATCGTGAACGCTTTGGGTCAAAGCGCTCATTTGCCCCTGCAGTACACATGGTCTACGGGCCACAATTTGCCAAGCATCATCGGTCTCGCCGATGGAACCTACACCGTGACCGTGACCAACGCCAGAGGCTGCACTTCCAGCGATTCCACTTGGGTGGAGGCTGGGGGAAACCTCCAAGTGTCGGCTTCCATCGCTTCGCCGATTTTGTGCTTTGGCCAGAGCGGTGGGCTCAGCCTAAGTTTTTCAGCAGGAAACCCGCCCTACACCTTCCTGTGGTCGGACGGCAGCGTCGCGCAGGATTTGCCCAATGCGCTGGCCGGCGACTATGCTGTCACCGTTACGGACAGCGACCATTGTGCCGACATGCTCCAGATTTCAATCTCGCAGCCCGACGCGCTGATTTCAAACGGCCTCGCAGCCATTCCCAGTTGCCCCGGCTTGGCCACCGGGGAAGCCACATTTCTCGGAGCGGCACAAGGCACACCACCTTACACGCTCCTTTGGTCGAACAGCCAAACGATGCCGAATTTGAGTGGTTTGCCAACAGGCACGTACCAACTCACCATCAGCGATGCCAATGCTTGCACCATGGTGGACAACGTTCAAGTGCCAGAGTATGTAGCCCCCAGCATAGCGGCTACCGAAACTGAGGTGTCGTGCTTTGGGGCCAACGACGGCAGCCTTTCGGTGAATGTCGTGAGCGGCTCCGCTGGTTTTGGATATGCGTGGTCAAACAATTCCACGACCAATCAAATCAACGATTTGCTACCTGGGCAGTACGCGCTCACGCTTACCTACGCGGATGGAAGTTGCGCCCAAACCTTTGGTTTTCAAATCGAAGAGCCTTTGCCCATCGGGTTGTCAGCTTTGTCAACTCCTGCTGTGTGCAATGGCGGTTTGGGCGGCGGCATTGACCTGACGGTGCAAAACGGTGTGGCTCCATTAGGGTTTTTATGGTCAAACAACAACACGTCCGAAGACCTTACAAACGTAGGAGCCGGTTCGTATCAGGTAACGGTAACGGATGCTGGCGGCTGTTCAAAAACCTTTGCGCAAATGGTAGCCGGCTTGCCCGCCATTGCCCTAAATGCTGCCACCCAATCGCCCCAATGCACAGGAGGCACGGATGGGAATGTCCAACTTTTGCCGAGCGGCGGCACAGCACCGTTCCAATTCCTCTGGTCGAACGGGGATGGCCAAGCCTTGCTGAGCAGCGTGGGGGCAGGCACTTACACCGCCACCGTCACCGATGCTGCGGCTTGCACGGAAGTGCTTACGGTCCAATTGACCGAACCTGCTCCCCTCGTAAGCGCAGGCGCCAGCACAGGAGCGGCTTGCCCCGGCGAAGCCAATGGCCGCGCCGTTTTTCTGGGAGCGGCCCAAGGCACACCGCCGTACACTTTGCTTTGGTCCACGAACGATACGATTCCTACGCTGAATGGGCTGTCCGCAGGTTCTTACCAACTTACCCTCACAGATGCCCATGGCTGTACTTTGGTGGAAAACATGGAAGTGACGGAGTTTTTGCCCCCCATTGCCCAAGCCATCACATCGAACGCAACTTGCTTCGGCAGCAACAATGGCAGTATTTCGGTGGAAATCAGCAACGGCTCGCCGGGCTTTGGTTATGCTTGGTCCAACAACGCCACGACCCAGGCCATTGACAATCTTTCTCCAGCGAGTTATGCTTTGACCATTACTTATGCCGACGGGTTTTGCGCACAAACGATTGAATATCTGGTGGCGGAGCCAACCGCGCTCGCGCTTTCAGATACCTTGGTTACGCCTGTCAAATGTTTCGGAGACCACACCGGGGCGATTGACCTTTCTGCCTTGGGCGGCGTTGCGACTTATCAATTCCAATGGACGGGCAATCATACCACGGAAGACTTGGCCAACCTCGCCGCCGGGAATTACGCACTGACCTTGACGGACGAAAACGCTTGCACGCTTCAGGCGCAATTTGCCGTGCCGCAACCCGCGCCATTGGTTGCCACTGCGAACGTCGGTGCAGACACTTGCCAATCCTCGAACGGTTCCATAGCGGTCAATCCCACGGGCGGCGTTCAGCCATACCAATATGCTTGGTCGAACGCTGCTTCCAACGCTAACCTAACTGACTTGCCCACCGGGATTTACTTGCTGACCATCACGGATGCCAATGCTTGCACGGAACAATGGTCTGTGCCGGTGCCGGCGCATGGTGAAATACCCTTGGTGAACACCCACACCGACATCATCACCTGCGCCCAAACGGCGGTCGCTGTGGGAGTCACCGCCAACCAGAGCAATCTGCATTATGCCTGGCTTGCGCCCAACGGCTCGCTACTGCCCGACCAAGCAGAGCATTCGGTGCAACTTGCTGGGGCTTATCAGGTGACGGTTACCAATGCCTTTGGCTGCCAGTCGGTGGCGCAGATGCAAGTGCTGGAGGATGTGGAAATTCCCGTAGCCGAGGCCGGGCCGCCGAACTTGGATGTTTTGTGCGACGAGACGACTGCTTTGTTGAATGCTGCGGGTTCGTCACAGGGCAATGGTTTTTTGAACCGCTGGACTCGACTCCTCCACGGCTCGGTGGCTTCTGATACGCTGGCCATATTGCTGCCGATTTTTGAAAGCGGCCTGTACGTCCATACCGTGCTGAATTTGACAAATGGCTGCCTGGCGCAAGATTCGGTTTGGGTAAATTGGGATGCGCCCATCGCGGCAGCCATTGCCATAGATTCCATCCGTTGTTTTGGCGACGGCGATGGAAGGATTGACATTCAAAACGCAACGGGCGGCAACGCGCCGTTTTATTATTCTATTGGAAATCTGCCCTTTTCAACGCAGCATACTTTTTCGGGCTTGCCTCCCGGCAACTACCTCTTGCGCGTCCGCGACGATTTTGGTTGCGCTTGGGAGCGTTCGGTGGTCTTGACACAACCCGAAGCAATCGAGGTGGAACTGACCGCGAGCGATACCGCCATCTTGTTGGGGCAATACGTGCAACTCAATGCCTTGCCCCTGCCCAATGGTTTGGATTTGACTGAAATTGATTGGGCGCCCGCAGACTTGATGTACGCGCCCATGGCTTTGCAACAAAGGTTGAGGCCAGAAAAACACACCGAGTTTGTGGTGCGGATTACGGACAAAAACGGCTGCGTGGCGGAAGACCGTTTGTGGGTTTCGGTGTACAACCACCACATTTATGTGCCCAACATCATCATCCCTGGCAGCGATGTGGAAGGCTGGTTTACCATTTTTGCGGGAGATGGTGTGCTGGAAGTGCGTTCGTTGCGCGTGTTCGACCGTTGGGGCGAGCAAGTGTTCGAGCGTCTTGGCTTTTTGCCCAATGCGCCCACCCTTGGTTGGGACGGCTCATTCCGAGGTCAGCCGCTCAATCCGGGGGTCTTTGTTTGGTATGGCGAGGTGTTGCTGCACGATGGCCGCATAGTGCCTTTGAAGGGGGATGTGACGGTGGCGCGGTGAGAAATCAATCTCTCGGCAATTTGTACCAAAAATCGTTGCGCACCACCCACCCTGGCTCGCGGCGGAAGAGGGTGAAGTCGGTGTGTTTTATCTGCGCTTCGTCGTACCAGAAAGGCGCGTCCGCATTTTTTTTGTGCATGAAAATCTTCAGGTTCGAGTCCTTTCCATACACTTCGAAAGGCACGTCGAACATGGCCCAGCCGTTCACGATGGTCTGAATGTAAAAGCGCAGGCCCTCGTGTTTGAAGTGAATCTCTTGGCCGTCGGCGCGATTGTTCTCCACAATTTTCACTTCTTGGGTCATGCCCATGTCCTCGTCCACTTTTATCCACACACTGAAATAGTAGTAGGCTTTGGGGATGTGGTTGTTCCAAATCCAAGCGGTGTCGCCCACGTTTCCTTCGCCCGCGCCCTTGCCCTGGAAAATGTGTTTGCTTGTGGTGAGCGAATCAAAATTGAAGTGCGCGTACCACCTCGGCGCGTGGGCGCAGCGCCAGCCCTTGCCCACATCGGAGCTTGCCTCTCGGTCCATTTCTGCCGACACGGCCCTTGCTTGTTGTTGCGACCAAGCCCGCACACTGTCTGGCATCAGCGACATGATTTTCATTTCTGCCCCGTCGTACACAGGCGTGGCCTTGCTCACGAGGTGCTTGTAGCGTTCGCGCACCTCTTCCCATTTGCTCGGCTCAATCATGAGGGCGATGGGGCGGTTGTCCGGGAATTCGGAAAGCAAAACTGGCGGCTCGCAGGCATTCAGCGAGAACTGCATGGATTTCACCATGCGCCCCACCGACGAGCGGCTCATGTTCACGCCCATATCTGGCACACCCGTTTGGAGCGCCGTGTATTGTACCTTTTGATAAAGGGGATAAAACAAATCGAGCCAAATGTTTTCGGAGCCAACGTGATAATAGGGCAAGGGCATGAGTGCCTGAAAACGCGCAAAATCCACCTTGTTCAGCCAATGGTCGGGCGAACTGGCCACCACGCTGCGCTGGGCGAGGTTGGGTACCGGGCGAGGCGGTTTGTGTTTTTGAAAATAGTACGCTTCCCAGCACAGCAGCGCGAGCGGAACGAGCACCACGCCCCATTTTGCCATGTTCGGCCAATATTTGGCGAAGAATGCCGAGCGTGATTTTAAGGATTCGGCCCACTTACCACTGCCCTGCATCCGCAGGCTTTTGTTCCACAAAACATAGAACACCAAAACATTGATGGCATAATAAAACGCCCAGGTAAACCTCCCCAAGCCCCGAAATTGTTTGAACGGCCCAAGGTACTCCACCGACCATTCCATGCCTTTTATGGCAAAAGGGAAACCAAGGCCAAACAGGAGGATGGCAATGGCTGCGAAGCAGATTCCCCTCAAATAATTTTTGTGCACCCGGTGGTAAGCCGCAGCCTCCCATTCCGGCTCGAAGAGGCGGAGACGCCGCTTGAGCAAAAGCCAGAGCGTGAAAACAAACGCCACGATGCCCGCGTATGCCTGCGCCTCAAAGTCAATCTTTCGGATTCTGATGATGTTCTGCTCAATCCATTTGTACATCGGGAAATTCTCGTAAGGCAAGAAAACGCCCTCCCAATAGCCGATGTAAGTAGTGAAACCATACGGATTGGCCGGTCGGTCGGGGCAATAGTCTGACCAGTGTACCCACACATTGAGCAGCACAAAAGGCAGCAGCACCATCACGGTGAGGTGGCTCACGCGCGTCCAGATGTTGCGCCAAGAACGGTCAATCCCGATTTGGAACACCGTGTAAAGCCCCAAGAAAACCGCCGAAACCCCCAAGTTGTAAAAGTGCAATTGCGCCGCAAACCAAATAAGTATGCCAATCAAAAGGCTTTGGTACCGGCGGCTCTGTCGTTCCTCGTAGCGGCAGAGCAGAAGCAACAGCATCGGCAGCACCCAAATGTGCGAAAGGCCAAAATGCCCGTCGAACCGGTTGTGCTGCGGCGAAAGGAAGGCGATGCCCAAAGCCGCCAAGCCCGCGTACCACACCGGCAGGTGGAGTTTGCGCAGCAACAGGTAAATGACCCCGGCCCCCAAGAGGATGGAAAGCAATTGCAGCACGTTGACGATGCCTATCACATTGTTGCTCACATCGAACACGTGGCGGCTCCACCATTGCATGGCCGCGCTCACTATCGGTTGGTTGTCGGTGAAAAGGACGTGCTCGCCAAAGGGGTAGTTCATGCCCCCGTAGTGCACATAGCTCGAATCGTGCCGCACGTGCCAAGCCGAAGTCATGTAGTTTTTGAAGCCGTCGGGGGCCTCCGCGAGCATGAAGTCGTTGGGCGATTGCAGCCACTCCCCGTGCTTGGCCCAGAGCAGCAGCACTGCCACCCCCAACACCGCCATCAGCCCCCAAAATGTGTGTCCGCGCTTTGGCGAAGCGAGGTTGTGCAGCGTGTGCTCTATCTGTTCTACTCCTTTCATTTTTGGTAGATTTAAAAATCAACGCCGCAGCAAAAGCCGCAGCAAATTGGCCGCTTCCACGACAAGCACTTTCCAGCCGACTTTGCTGAACGCCACCCCTTGGCGGAGCTCCACCGGCACGGGGGTCACGCGCACTTGTTCGGTGGCGAGCATCAAGAATTCGAGGTCGAAAAGAAAGCGCTTGATGGTGGTTTTGAGGAACACCTCCTTCCCTCGGTTGTCAAAACCTTTCAGCCCGCACTGCGAGTCGTCAATGGGTTGGCGCAGCAGATTGCGCAGCACCCAGCGCAGCACTTTGGAGAGCCTGCGCCGGAAAGGGGGCACCCGTTCGTAGTAGGCCGTGTCGCGGTTGCCGGCAGCCACACCGCCATGGGCAAGCAGGCTTTGCGCGATCCGTTTCATGCTCTCTATTGTGTAGGGGAAATCAGCGTCGGTAACCAAGTGGAAATCCGCATCGGAAGCCTCCACCCCTTTTCTCAGGGCGTAGCCTTTCCCTTGGTTTTTTTCGTAGGAAACAATCTTCACCTGCGGCAAAAATGCTTTCAACCGAGCGAAATTCAGTTCCGCAGCATTTCGCGGCGAGCCGTCGTTTACCACAATCAGGCCCACTTCCTGTATCATTTCCTGCACCGATGCTTTAAAATCGGCAAAACGCCGAGCCAACGCCGATTCCCAATCTTCTGGCGGGTTGTAACAGGGTACTATGACGTTCAGGCGCATATCGGGCGGCGGGTTTGGCGGGCAAAAGTAGGCAAATCGGCACATCGGCCTCCCACGAAAATGGGACGGGCAGTTTTGGCGTGTTAAATTCCGAAATATTATCGCCCAACAAGCAATAAGCCTTCATTGGGGAGTGTTCTATGCGCACTTTTTTAACAATTTTTCAAGCCAAACTACGGCACTTTGCCTATGAAAGAAACCTACACATACGACGCACAAATGGTGCAATTCTTGTACCGCGAGCTGTCAGCCGGGGATGCAATGGAGATGACGCAGATGATCGAATCAGACATCGAAATAAGCGCCGACTTCAACGCCCTGTTGTTTGCAAAAGCACAACTCCCCAAAGTTCAGTTCCACCCATCGCCCACTGTGCTGCACAACATCTTGCAGTACAGCGTGCAAACCTCTCTGGAAGCGCACTTCTAACCAAATATTGCTTCCTACTAAGCCCTCGCACTGAGTTTTCTCGGAGCGGGGGCTTTTGTTTTTTGAAAACACTGGTAACGGCCAAAAAAGAAAGTAGCAAAACATCGTTCTCTGGGGTGAAATTCCTCAACGCTCAACCGCACACCACCCGATACCCCACCCCTTTCAAAGTCAGAATCCGCACGCCAGGGTCTTCTTTCAAATATTCGCGGAGGCGCGTGATATAGACATCCAGGTTGCGCGAGTTGAAAATGGAGTCGTGGCCCCACACTTGTTTCAGGATTTCCCGGCGCTCTACGATGGCGTTTTGTTTTGTCGTCAACATTTCGAGGAGCTGGGTTTCGCGGTGGGAGAGTTGGCGCGGAGGCTGAGCGTCCAGATGGAGTTGTTGGCGTTCGGGATGAAACAGAAATCTGCCGAGACGGATTCCATCGGCATTTGCAGCTGGGGCAGGAGGTTTTCCTTTGGTGAGACTTACCAGATTCTTGATGCGCACGATGAGTTCTTCCTGGCTGAAGGGTTTGCGCAGATAGTCGTTGCCGCCCGAATCGAAGCCTTGCAGCACGTCCTCTGTTTGGCTTTTTGCTGTCAGGAATATGATGGGCATCTGCGGGTCGAGGGTGCGGATTTCCTTCCCAAGCGAAAAGCCATCGCGGTGCGGGAGCATCACATCAAGCACGCAAACATCAGGTTGGAATTGCTCGAAAGCCGCCAACACCTCTGCGCCATCGCTTATCCAATGCACTTCGAATTGGCGGCTTTCCAGACTTTCCTGCACGATTTTGCCGAGAAAGGGCTCGTCTTCTACGTAGAGGATTTTCATG
>JBJXFT010000465.1:0-22521 GCA_046155725.1 Saprospiraceae bacterium | reverse complement strand
TCAAAAGTAGGTCTTTCTTGAAAAAAATTCAGGAAGGTAAATTCTACAACCCCTCCACCCCCGTCACCGTCGTGTATTTGAACGAAAGTTTTTTGCCGGGGTGCACGATTTTGAAAGCCGACTGGCAGGCCAGCGTGGCTTCGTGAAAGCCGCAGAGGATGAGTTTGAGTTTGCCGGGATAAGTGTTGATGTCGCCGATGGCGAAAATGCCCGGCACATTGGTGGCATAGTCGAGGGTGTTGACTTCGATGGCATTTTTGTCAACGCCCAGCCCCCAATCGGCGATGGGGCCAAGTTTGGGCGTAAGCCCAAAAAGCGGCACAAAGTGGTCGGTGGGCAACTGGCTCTCGCCCTCGGTGTCGTGCAGCACGGTCACGGTTTCCAATTCGCCATTTCCTTGCAAGCCCACGATTTGCGCGTTGGTGACGAGGCGCACACGACCCTTTTCCACGAGGTGCTGCACCTTTTCCACGCTGTCGAGCGAACCCCGAAACTCCGTGCGGCGGTGGATGAGCGTGATTTCTTTGGCCACGTTGGCGAGGTAAATGGTCCAATCCAGCGCTGAATCGCCGCCGCCCGCGACCACCACGCGCTTGCCTTGGTACATCTCCGGGTTGCGCACGAAGTATTCCACGCCCCGGTCTTCAAACTCGGTGATGTTCGGAATCGGAGGCTTGCGCGGCTCAAAACTGCCCAGCCCGCCCGCGATAAAAATGACAGGTGCGAGATGTTGCACACCGCGCTGGGTCGTGACGAGCCAACGCCCGTCGGCTTGGCGTTCGATGCTTTCGGCGCGTTCGCCCAGCGTGTAGCCGGGGTGGAACGGCTCGATTTGGCGGAGCAGGTTCTGCACCAGGTCGCCCGCGAGTATTTCCGGGAAGCCGGGGATGTCGTAGATGGGTTTTTTTGGGTAAATCTCCGTGAGTTGCCCGCCCGGCTGCGGCAAAATGTCAATCAGGTGGCAGCGCAGTTTCAACAGTCCTGCCTCAAAAACAGCGAACATCCCCACAGGGCCTGCGCCGATGATTATGATGTCGGTCTCGATAATTTGATTTTGTGCCATGGAAAAAGAAGGCATTGGCCGATTAAGAACGCGCCATGTTTTTCAAAGATTTTTCGATAAACCCCAACACCTCTTCGCGCCCCGTGCGATACTCGGCAGAGGTGAGGAAATGGGGTGGCAGCGTTTCCCAAGTTTCGGAAAGTTTGCCCAAAAACGAGGCGATGTTTTGTTCCACCAAAGCCTTCGCCACGCGGTCTGTTTTGGTGAAGGCGATGGCAAACGGCACCTGCAACTCGCCCAAGGAGTTGATAAAATCGAGGTCAATTTTAGTCGGCGGGATGTTCGAGTCAATCAGCACAAAAGCACAGCAAAGTTCTTGGCGGCGCGCAAAATAGCCGTTGATCATGCTCCCCAACGACTTGCGCTCGCCCTTCGACACGCGCGCGTAGCCGTAGCCCGGCAGGTCCACCAGATGCCACGATTTATTGATCAGGAAAAAATTGAGGAGGCGAGTTTTGCCCGGCGTGCCCGACACTTTTGCCAAGCCCTTTCGGGCGGTGAGCATATTGATCAGCGAGGACTTGCCCACGTTGGAGCGCCCGATAAAAGCAAACTCCGGCGGCCCACCCTTTGGGCAGGCACTTTCTTTCGGGTAACTGGATACAAAATCTGCGCTCGTGATGTCCATTTTTGGCCGGCGAAGGTAGGCGATACAGGGGTTAGATGGTTTAGAGTGGTTTGGAAAGTTTAGAAGGGTTTAGAAGGGTTTGATGGTTTAGATGGTTTAGGCTAAACTATCTAAACCACTCTAAACCACTCTAAACCCTCCCAAGCCCTGTTGGCTGCGTTACCAAACGGTTAATCCCCGCCCGAAAGGGCAAAGCCGCACACGAAGCACCAGAAGAGGCCGTTAACCCGCCAAAATCATCCAACCACACACCTTTCACACACGACATGAAAAATCTGTTTTTTGCAATCTCCTGCCTCCTCCTCGCCAACACCGCACAGGCGCAGTTTTTCTCCCTTGGTCTCAAAGGCGGCCTCAACACCCAACTCAACCAGCCCGACGACATCACCATCGGAAGCGGCGACACCTCGTTCAACCTTGGCGTAGTGGACGGGCGCAAATTCGGCACCCAGTTCGGCGCGTACATGCGCTTTGGCAAAAAGTTTTTCTTCCAGCCCGAAGTGATGCTCAACTCCAACAAAACGGACTACAAAATTGGCGAGTCCAGCGTCGGCGAAGTCATCAAAAACGAACGCTACCAATACCTCGACTTCCCGCTTTTGTTGGGCGCAAAACTTGGCCCGCTGCGCTTGCAAGCAGGCCCCGTCGGCCATTACTTCCTAAATTCAAAATCCGAACTCACCGATTTCGACGGCTACGAGGCACGCTTCAAACAAATGACCTGGGGCTGGCAGGGGGGCTTGAACATCGGTTTCCGCCGCGTCTCGCTCGACCTCCGCTACGAGGGCAACTTTGCCAAACAGGGCAGCCACCTCACGTTCTTCGGCGACCAATACCAGTTCAGCAAGTCCCCCGCGCGGCTTATCGTGGGGCTGAATTTTGCCATCGTGAAATAGTTTTCGCGCTCCCTCGCGGCGGCATCCATTGGAACGCGGCTTGGACAAGTTATCTGTTCAAGCCGCGTTCCAATTTTAGGAAACCCCTCAACCTCTCAACCTTCTCAACCCCTTCAACACCGCGTACACCCGCTCCGCCGCCACATCCCAACTAAACTTTTCGCGCTGAACGCGCCCGTTTCCCACCAGTTTTTGAGCAAAACCGACATCGCGCCACAGTTTTTCCAAACCCTCGGCCATGGCCGTTTCGGAAAGCGGGTCAACGAGCAAAGCCGCATCGCCCGCAATTTCAGGGAGGCAAGAGGCATTGGCGGCCAGCACCGGCGTGTCGCAATACATGGCTTCCAGCATGGGCAGTCCAAACCCCTCGCTCAGTGAGGGGTAGGCCAGCGCCGTGGCAGCAGCCGTCAGGCGCGGCAAATCCTCCTCCGAAACATAGCCGAGAAAACGGATGTCGGCGCGGTGTTCCGCCAGTTCGTAAGCCGCGCGCAGCTCCCCCGTTTGCCACGCAAAACGGCCAGCGAGCAAGAGCAGCATCGGCGCAGAAGTTTTCTTTTTGAAAAGGTCAAATGCGCGAATGAGGCGCGGCAGGTTTTTGCGCGGGTGAATGGCCCCGGCGCACAAAAAATATTCCCGGCCTTCGGCAAATTTCTTCCTGACCGCCTCTTTTTCAATTTCATTCAAGGGAAAAAACCCCTCGCGGCAGCCATTGTAAATGGCCGAAATTTGCGCCAGCGAGATGCCACAGGTTTGTGCAATGTCCTTCCGAACATACTCCGAAACGGTGAGCACATGGTCGGCGCGGCGCAGGAACTTTGGCAAAAAATGCAACAAGTAGTGGCGGTGCAAAAGCGGAACTTGCGCGGGAAAATGGAGCGGCACCAAGTCGTGGCAAGTCATCGCGGTCGGCACTTTGGCCGAAAGGCTGCACATCGAATCGGGCGAAAAAAACACCTCGGCCTCATGCTTTTCCAACGCATTCGGCACCGCCCACTCAAACCACGCTTGGAACGCCACGGCATGGCGGGCGGGAGGCCACAGCACCAAGGGGCGCACATTCTCGGCATACACGAAAGAAGGGTCGAAAGGCCGGTCGAACAAAAACAAAAACTCGTCATCCGGGTGCGCCAACACCATGCGCCGCACAATTTCGTGCGTGTACCAGCCAAAACCTTCGAGTTGGCCGGGCAACAAAAACCGGGTGTTGACTGCGATTTTCAAATTGAATGAAAATGACGAAAGCGGAATTGAATCAAATTTTTGCCCTGTCCATCCTGCGGCTTCGCCGCCGTTTGGGGCGCATTTTTTACATTTGGAAACGCCGCGCGCGATGGGTTTTTGGGAAAGAGAAATTTGCGCGAAAGCGCGAAAACCCGATGCCCAACCTTGTTTTTCAGCACAAAACTCCCTTGCTCCGGCAACTGAAAAATGTAGAGATGCAGCTCCAGCACAACAAGGCGACCAACCTCCGCTTGGCTGCGGCGAAGATAGACGGCCTCCTGCTCCTGCCCGGCGAAACCTTTTCTTTTTGGAAAACGGTGGGCGCGCCAACCGCCCGAAAAGGCTATCTGAAAGGGCTGGTGCTCGAGCGCGGCAAACTGGCGGCGGGCATCGGCGGCGGGCTGTGCCAAATGGGCAACCTGCTCTACTGGATGGCGCTGCACAGCCCGCTCACCGTGGCCGAGCGCTGGCGCCACAGCTACGATGTGTTCCCCGACGAATCCCGCACCCAGCCCTTTGGCACCGGCGCCACGCTGGCCTACAACTACATTGATCTGCAACTCCGCAACGACACCGCTTCGCCGCTTCAACTCCGCGTTTGGCTCTCAGAAACCGAACTCCACGGCGAAATCCGCGCCGCCGCGCCCCCACTTGAATGCTACGAAGTCGTGGAGGCCGAGCACCTTATCCGTCCCGAACCGCAGGGCTTCTATTCGCGCCACAACCGAATTGCCCGCCGCGTGTTTTCCTTGCCCTCCGGCCAATTGCTCCGCGAAGAATTCGTGGCCGAAAACCACGCGCTGATGATGTACCAGCCGTTTTTAAATGAGCGAACATCCACCTAAAGCCTTGGTTGCCAATCGAGTCAATCGGGATCAATCATAAAAATCGAATCAATCGCGCATACCTTTGCCGCCCAAAATTTCTGACAAAAGATATGATCCAACGCATCCAAACCATCTACTTGTTTTTGTCCGCCGCCGCTTTGTCGGGCTCCATTTTTACGCCATTGGCCACAGCCTCCGGCGATGCTACCGTGCTGGCCTCCACGGGCGACAATTTTTTTGCCGACGGCATCTATTGGGCCAAAGAATCCCCCGGCGGGATGGCCCTGCTTTTTGCCGCAGCGTTTTCCTTGCTTGCCATTTTCCTGTACAAAAAACGCCCACGGCAAATGCAGTTGGCGGGCGGGATGGCTATTTTGACCGTCCTCCTTTTGGGCGCCCTCGCGGCACTTGGCTACCAGTACGCCCAGCGTTTGCCCGATGGCACGGCGGCGCATTTGGCCATTGGGAGCGCATTGCCGCTTGTGGCCATTCCGCTCTTGGTGTTGGCCTATCGCGCCATCAAAAAGGACGAGGAGCTGGTGCGCTCTTCCGATAGATTGCGCTGAATCGGCGCGTTTGAATTTTTATAGAATTCCACCCAATCACCATTTAAGAACCTAAAAAATCAACACTAAGAAACTAAGGGACTCTAAGCGTTACAATCTAAAAACCCCTCTCAGACTTAGTGACCCTTAGTTTCTTAGTGTTTTAAAATCAGAATCACAGTGACTATGAAAAACTTAGCAATATTTCTTGCCGCCTTTCTGCTCTGGGCAACCGGCTGCAAACCCGCCGAAAAGGCAGTGGCTTACACGCCCCAAAACATCGTGCCGACCGAAAAGGCATTGGTGTGGAAAATCAGCGGCAACGGGCTGAAAAAACCCTCGTTCCTCTACGGCACCATCCACATGATACCAAAAAGCGCGTTCGAACTGCCCGGCACCGTCCGCGAGGGCTTGGACAATGTGCGCCGCGTGACCTTCGAAATAGACATGAAGGAAATGACCAACCTGCGCAGCCAAATGAGCCTGCTCACCAAGTCGTTCATGGCGGGCGGCAAAACGCTGAAAGACATTTTGAACGCCGAGGATTACGCGCTGGTGAAAGCCAAAATGACCGAGAAGGGTTTGCCCATCGGGATGTTCGAGCGCATGAAACCCATGTTCCTCAGCACCCTGTTCAGCTCCGACGAGGAAGGCAGCCCGCTCGATGGGGGCGACATGACTTCGGTGGAAATGGAATTGTACCGCATGAGCCGCCGCCGCAAACTCGAATCGGGGGGCTTGGAAACCGCCGCCTACCAAATGTCCGTGTTCGACAGCATACCCTACGCCGCGCAAGCGAAAATGCTGGTGGACGGCCTCCGAAGCACCGATACCACCGGCGTGGGCGAAAACCAACTGGAACAAATGCTCGAACTGTACCGCAGCCAAGACATCACGGCGATGCAAAGCATGATTGGCGAAGACAGTGGCATGGGGCAATACGAAGACATCCTGCTCAAGAAGCGCAATCAAAACTGGATACCCGTCATGCGCCGAATGATGACCGAGAAGCCAACGCTTTTTGCCGTGGGCGCAGGGCACCTCGGCGGGCCATTCGGGGTGGTGGCGCTGCTCCGCAAAGAAGGCTACCTGGTGGAAGTGGCGAAGGAATGATGAGTGATGAATGGTGGGAATGATGAATCTCGGGGCGCTGCCGCAGCAGCATCATTTTCCCAAACGGCACAAAACACAAACAAAACCCCCGCTGCTGTATGCAGCGGGGGTTTTGTTTGTGGGAGCAATGGCTTGGCGGCTAAGACCTGGCTTTGAATAGCGGTAGGTTTGTGTTCCTCCAAATCACAGAATCTTGAAGCCGACACCGATTTGCAGGCTGCGATGGTATTGATTGAGCGGCGAAGACAGTGCTCCTGTGCTGTCAACAGTTTCCAACTTGATGGCGGGCGTGAGGCCATGCTGATATTTGACCAAAGCCGAAACCCTGCCAAACTCGACCCTAAGCCCTGATGCAAGCCCCCAATCTGTATCTTCAGCCAATGTTATGAAATCAGGGTCAATCCTTGCCCAGTCTTGGTTGCTGTATTTGAGCCGCTCCTCTATGAGCACTCCTCCGTATCCGCCCAACGACAAGTAGATGTTTTTGAAAACATTGTACTCCACCTGCGGCACAAAGTCGAGATAAGAGGCCCGATACCCCTCTTGCGCGGGAAAAGTAGAAGCTACTTTTTTGCACCCAAACCCCCTTGCCGCAAACTGTACATCCATTTTGGCGGCAAGCCGTTTGAGGATTGGCTGACGCGCAGAAATGCCTGCGAAAAAGGCGTAGTCTGGCACGAGGCGGGTGTTGTAAGACCCTCCCTCTAAATCCACGTTGGGTCTGGAGGGCATTTGATTCATGTTCAGCCCACCCAAGATTCCGAGGCTGAACCGTTCTTTTGGCTTGCCAGTAGGCGCATCTTCCTTTTTTTCTTGAGAAAACAATGGGCTGGCAAAAAATGCCAAGGCGAGCAGCAGGAGCAAGTTTTTCATGATCGAGACGATAGTTTTGTTTGTAATGAATTTGCCCGCCTGACGTGTCCGCTTGCCCAAAGGGTTGTTTCACCCCAATAATTTCTCCACCAAATGATCCCACGAAAAACGCCGTTTCTCTGCCCGCACCCCTTCGCGCATCTCGTTCGCACGGTCGTTTTCAAAAAAATCGCGCATGGCTTCAGCGATGGCAAGTGGGTCTGGCTCGACGACATAGCCTGAAACGCCCTGCGTCACAATCTCTGGCAGGCCGCCCACATTGGTCACCACCATTGGCTTTTCAAAATGGTAAGCGATTTGGGAAATGCCGCTCTGTGTGGCCGAGCGGTAGGGCTGCACCACCAAATCCGCCGCCGAAAAAAACACCCGCACCTGTTCCGCTGGGATGAAATCGGTGAACAAATGCACCCGTTCCGCGAGGCCGCTTTCTTCGATTATTTTTTTGTAAAAGTCCCAGTCTTCGTAGCACTCGCCTGCCACAACAGCGTGTATTTCAGGGGCGTGGCGCAGCGATTCCAGCAGCAAATCCAGCCCTTTGTATTTTCGGATAAAGCCAAAGAACAGCACGAGTGGGGCATTTTCGGGGAGGTTCAAAAGCCGCCGGGCTTCCGTTTTTTCCAACGGCTCGCCGTAGGTGTCGTACAGCGGGTGCGGGGAAAAGCGCACTGCCCCCCCCAGCCTCCCGAAGGGTCGGGACAGCCCCCCCGAGGGGGGGAGAAAGGACAAGATTTCCTCGCCCACAGATTTGGACATCACCACAAAATCGTCGCAAGCGCGCACGAAGTAGCGGGCGAACGAGCGGTCGCCCAATCGTTTTTCGTGGGGGACGATGTTGTCCACCAGTGCAGTGATTTTCAGATTTTTTCTTCCAAAAAACCGCGCCATCCGCAGCACCGTGCCAAGGCACGGCCCCATGAACGGCAGCCAAAAACGAACGATGATTTGGTCGGGGTTTTCCCGCGCTATTTCGCGCCCGACGAGCAGCCAGTTGAATGGGTTAACGGAATTGAGCCGTCTTTTGATGTTCAGGTTTTTGGGAGGAGGGTCGTCCGTGAATTGCGTTTTCCCCGGAAAAAGGAATGCCGGGTATTGCAGCGAGAAGGAGTAAATCACGACCTCGTGACCCGCGGCTTGCAGGGCTTGCGTCAGCCGTTCGGAAGAAGCTGCGATGCCTCCGCGCAAGGGGTGGGCGGGGCTGATGAGGGCGATTTTTTTTGGATGTTGGACCTTGGGCATTGGATTGCTGGATGTTAGGGCGAGACTTTCCAAGTTTTAAAAACTTGGAAAGTCTAAGCAACGCCTTATTTGAAAACCTCGTCGGCCATGGCCAAACTGCGGCCAAATGCCGGGCGGTCTATTTGCAGCCTAGCGTCCGCTTCGTCGAGGAAAAGCACGAGGTTTTCCATCGCCATATTTCCCGTCAGGTCGTCTTTTGCCATGGGGCAGCCGCCAAACCCGCGCAAGGCGCCATCGTATCGGCGGCAACCGCTTGACCAGGCGGCCTCTATTTTTTCGCGCCAGTTGTGCGGTTGCGTGTGCAGGTGCGCCCCGAACTCAATGTCTGGGTAAGCCGGGATGAGGTTGCTGAACAGGTAGGCGATGTTCTGCGGATTGGAGCAGCCAATGGTGTCGGAAAGCGAAAACGTGCGGATGCCAAACGGCACGAGCGCGTCCACCCAACGATGCACGATTTCTACATTCCAAGGGTCGCCGTAGGGGTTTCCGAAGCCCATCGAGATGTAGAGCACGAGTTCTTTTTCGTGCTTGGTGCAGAGTTCTTGAATGGATTTGGTGCGCTCCACGCTCTCCGCGATGGTGGCGTTGGTGTTGCGCAACTGGAAGGTTTCGCTGATGCTGAACGGGTAGCCGAGGTATCTGATTTCGGCGAATTGGCAGGCTTCCTCCGCCCCGCGCTCGTTGGCGACGATGGAAAGGAGTTTGGTTTCCGTGCCGTCAAGATGGAGTTTTGCCAGCACCTCCGCCGTGTCGCGCATTTGCGGGATGGCCTTGGGGCTGACGAAGGAGCCAAAGTCAAGCGTGTCAAACCCCACCCGCAGGAGTTGGTTGATGTAGGCGGCTTTTGTTTCCGTCGGGATAAAATCGTGCAAGCCCTGCATCGCGTCGCGCGGGCATTCGACGAGTTTGACGAAAGGGGGTGGGTGCTGGGCAATGGTGGTGGTGGAAGGCAAAGCAGGCAGTGTTTGGTCGGGCGAAAATACGGGCAATTGCAAGTTGTGCGTATAAAGTTTCAAGCCGGCTGCAGGGTGAGCGTTGCGCCTTCTTGCCCCACCAAGGTGCCGATGGCCACGCCCATGCCGCTGAGCCGAACGGCTACGGTTATGTTGGGCGAGACGTTTTGGACGATTGGTTTTTTCACCGGGCCGAGGCCGAGGATGCCACTCCACCAAGCATCAATTTCCACAGGCTGGCCGGGGCATACCACTGTGTGCAGCAAATGGACCAGCGCCTTCCGAATCAATTCGTTCGAGCCAAACTCATCGGTCTTTTCCCGCTCCAAATCCAGGTTCCTGCCCCCGCCAAGCAGGATTCGCCCATCTATGTTTCGGAAATAAAAATAGCCCCGATCGTAGTGAAAACAACCCTCCACGCGCAGCCCGGGAATGGGCTGGGTAATCAACACCTGATTGCGCGCAGGCTGCACGTCCGCCATCGAAAGCAGCCGCCGCGCAAAGCCGTTCACCGCCACCAGCACCTTGGGCACACGCAGCGTCCAGCCAAATTCTGTCTCGATTTCCACGCCTTGCGAGGTGTCTTCCAAATGCCGGATGGCAAAGCCGTTGAAAATTTGCACCCCTGCGTCGAGGGCGCGGCGGAGCAGGGCGGCCATCATTTTGCCGGTGTGCACTTGGCCTTCCGGCTGATTCAAAATCAGGTGGCGAACGCCTTGAAACCCCAAGCCCGGCAGCCGCTCGTCCACCACTTTGTAGCCCTCAGGCCAGCCCGTTATTTTCCCGATTTTTTCATTGAGGTCTGGGATTCGCTCGCGGCATTCGCGGAAAATGGCCTCCTCCGCGTCGGTGAACATCTCGTAGCCGCCGAGCATTTGAAAATCAAGGTTTTCATCGCCCACCAGTTCGCGGAGGCGTTGCAGCCCGCGCCAGCGTTTTTCCACCACGGCCAGCACATCGTCTTCGCTCGCGTGGCTGAGGTCGTCGAGCAGTTCCGTCATCGAGCCAAAGCAGGCGAAACCGGCATTGCGGGTGCTCGCGCCGATGGGCAAAGTGCCGCGCTCCAGAATGGCCACCCGGAGGCTTGGGTCAAGTTTTTTGAGGTGAATGGCCGCCGCGAGGCCCACGATTCCGCTGCCGATTACGGCCACGTCGAGGTCTTTGAAAAAGGTCTCGCGTTCCCAATAACTTAGTTCGTATTGCATAGGCGACGGTTTGGAATTCGGAATGGGGAATCAGCAATCAAGAATCAGCAATCAACAATCAGCAATCAGCAATCAACAATCAACAATCAACAATCAGCAATCAGCAATCAACAATCAGCAATCAGCAATTAAGAATTAGCAATCAGCAATCAACTCACCAGCGAACGTACCCGCTCGTGTCCCGGAAGTTGAAGTAAGATTTTGGCAGCGTGTCGAAAGGGTAATTTTTGAACGTTCCCAAAAAAAGGCGCGGTCGGGCAAGCAGGCTGTCGAAACGTTCGGGATTGTCGGTCACGAGGATGCAGCGCGCGCTGTCGGGATGCGCCAGGGAGGAGAGTAACAGGAATTCGTAGGGGCTGCCCCACGACATTTTGAGCAATCCCATCGGGGCTTGTTTGTCGGAGAGCAGGATTTTGCGGCGCGGGCGCGGGGCGGTTTCTTTCAAAAACGTTTGCTCCCACCGCAGCCTTTCCGTCCATGGGCGATGGGCTTGGGCGATGCGGAAAAGATTGGCTGCGCACAAAATGCCCAAGGCGATGGCCGCATTGCGGGCGAGATGTTCGCTGCCGTTTTGCCCCCGCAGCACATCAAAAACCAAAGGCACGGAGGCAAACACGGCGAGCGGCAGGTACAGGTTTTCCATATAAAACTGCTGCCCCACGGCTTCGTGGAACGGCACGTTCACCAACAGCACAAAGGCCAAAGGCCACGCACCCACGAGCAGGGCTTTCGCCCAATTTTTTTTCCAAAAATAATGCGCCACACACGCAGCCACCACCAGCCAAAGCAGCCAATAGTCCGCCGCGCACCATTTCAAAAACACCCGGTTGCTTTCAATGTCGAACCAATGCGGCCACAATCGGCCAAAAGCCTCTTGGCGTTCGAGCGCAGCGGCATCGTACCAATCGAGTTTCAAAACCTTGTATTTCAAGAAAGCCAGCGCACCAAAAACGCCCAGCGCGGCGAGGTGCAGCCAGCGCCAAGCGCGGGGCTTATTTTTTTCCAACATGAAAAACAGGCAAAGGAAAATGTGCGCGTACAGCACCAATGGGTGGAAGTAAAAAGCGGTCACCAACGCGCCCAACCAAAGCGGCCATTGCCACCACCGAAACTCCGCCAGTGAGCCTTTCGAGTGCATCCAAGCAAAGGTGGCGCACAGGAAAACCAAGCCTTGCGGCATCTCGGAGAGCCAATAAAAAGAATGGGTGGTGAGCAGCGTAGCCACCAGCGCGAGCGCGAGCGACCAGCGCCACTGGCCCAGCCGCCAGCACCACCAGCAAAGGAGCGCGGGCCACAGCACATGGCCCAGCGAGTAGGCCATCAGCACGCCTTTCAAAGGCAAGCCCATCGCTTGTGCCGCCCAAGGCCACACCTGCGTGGCTGCCGCCCCAAAGCGCCCGCTCTGGATTTCGATGCTGCCGCTTTTGAGCATCAAAAAAGTCTGGAAGGCCATGTCCAGATTGGTCATGCGCTCCAAGCAAAAAACCGCCGCCAGCACGCACAGCGCACCAAAAACCCCTAAGCAAAGAAGGAGGGCGAGGCGATTTTCTTTCATGTTCAGTACATTTCAAACTTTTGAAAACTGCATTCCAGCGCGCCGTTGAAGAGCGTGATTTTTTGCGCAGCGCGTAGGCCGATGTGTTTCAGCGCGTCGCGGTTGGAGGAAATGACCCAGGCCGACCAGCCCGGCCAGCGTTTTTTCAGCACGTCGCCTATGCCTTTGTAAAACGCGACGGTGTCTTCCACTTTCAGCCGTTCGTCGTAGGGAGGGTTCATCAGCAGGGTGCCGGGAGGCTGAGGGGCCTCGAATTTTTCGAAAGTCATTTTTTCCACCCGCACCACATTCTCCAGTCCAGCGCTCATGAGGTTGAGGGCGGTGGAGTTGCGGGCGCGGGGGTCTTTGTCGGCGGCGAGTATCTGGAATTCAAAAGGCTGCACCTTCGCGTCCGCTTCTTTTTTCACGTCTTTCCAAAGTTTTTGGTCAAAATCAGGCCATTTGAAAAAGCCAAACGATTCGCGTTTGCATTGCGGCGGCGTGTTGGTGGCGAGCATGGCCGCTTCGATGGGCAAAGTGCCGGAACCGCACATGGGGTCCACAAAAGGGCCTTGCCCGTTCCAGCCGGAGAGCAGCACCATGCCGGCGGCCAGCACTTCGTTGAGCGGGGCCTCCACCGTATCTCGGCGGTAGTTGCGGCGGTGGAGCGAGTCGCCGCTCGCGTCGAGCGAGATGTCGGCATGGCTTCCTTGCACATGGACATTGATGCGCAAGCTGGGGCCGATGGTGCTGACATTGGGGCGGCGGTTGTAGCGGTCTCGGAACTGGTCTACGATGGCATCTTTGGTGAGCAGGCCGATGTACTGCGAATGGCGGAACACCTCGCCTTGAGCCACGGCGTCCACCGCAAGCGTGTCGCCCACGTTCATGTGCTCGGCCCAGTTTACTTCGCGGATGGCTTCGTAAAAATCGCGTTCGTTGAAGGCCGAAAATGAATGGATGGGGAGCAGGATGCGCAGCGCGGTGCGGAGTTCGTAGTTGGCGCGGTACATCAATCGGCGGTCGCCGTCGAAGGCCACGGCGCGTTTGAGCGGGCGGATGCCGGACGCGCCCAAGGCGAGGAGTTCGTCGGCGAGCACGGTTTCGAGGCCGGCAAGGGTCTTGACAAGGAGTGGTTGCATTTTTTACGGTTCACGGGTGCGCTTCATGACGCCCAGCTCATATTTCTGCGGCGAAAGTAATTGATTAGGAACGTCCGCCGTGCACCGTCTATCGTTTCGCCCGAAGGCTGTCGAGGAATTGCAGGGTGCCCGGAAGCCCGTCGAGCACCACGGCATTGGGCGGAAGTTGCAGGGGGCCGACAAAGAGTTGTTGCCCGGTGAGGAGCAATTGGCTGTCGGGAATGGTTTGCGCCACCGAGTCCACGTATGTTTGAATGGGTTGGCGGGGGAGGGGCTCTTGCAGGATGATGAATACAAAATCTGGCCGAAGCGGAAGGCAAGCGCCGCGCAGTTCCGCGACCGCGACATTTGTACCCAAATACACCACGCGCATACCCCGCGAGCGCAACAGATATTGAATGAAAAGGAGGGTCAACTCTTGTGCTTCGCTTTCGGGAGAGTACAACAGAAAAACATGGGCATCGCTGTGCGAGGGGGCTTCGTCTACGGCGCACATCAGTTTCCGTCGGATGATTTGCCCTACAAATTTTTCGTGCGCGGGGCTGATGCTATTGGTGAGCCAGAGCAACCGCATTTTGTCCAAAAATGGGTAAATCAACTCCAACATGGCAGATTCAAAGCCTTTGGCATCCACGTACTCGGCAAAAATCTGCTCAAATACCACCTCGTTGAAGTCAATCATCGCCAAGGTGAGCGCATCTGTTTGGGTATTTGGGGAAGGGCTGTTTTGAGCAATGGCGGCTCCTTTGGTGGCGATTTCGTGGGGCGACATTTGCGCCAGTTTGCTGATCTTTAAACCGTTTCGGTTGAGGAGGGCGATGTTGAAGAGGAGGCGAAGGTTTTCGTCGGTGTAGTACCGTATGTTGGTGCCCGTGCGGGCGGGCGTGATGAGCCCGTAGCGTTGTTCCCAGATACGGATAGTGTGCGCTTTTATACCCGTAAGTTTCTCCAAATCGCGGATGGAGTATATCGCCATGTATGCTTGCTTGTTCGCCACAAAATGCTTCAAACAGGGCTTGTTGTTAAATGTTCAATAATAAAATCTTCCGGGCAAAAGGGAAAAAAAACGCCCCCCAGGAGCCTAATCCCAAAGCGTTCAATGGAATAGACTTCTACCCTTTCTGTACTGAAACCCACCTCAACTGCCGGGTTCACGACCGTTGCCTTAAAATCCCAACCGTTCCCTTGGCGATTTGCAAAATGGTTCTACCTTTGAGCAACTTTTATTCACACACCCATCCCACAAATTTTTTTGCCATGTTTTCAACCTTCAACAAAAAGAAAGACGACCGCCCCGCGAGCGGGCAGGACAAGAAAAACAGTGCCCTCGACGCATTGGAGTCAGAGTTGAATGTCTTGAACAAATCCGATTTGAGCAAAGTAGAAGGTGGCAAAGAGACGAAGAAAACATTCACAGATAATTCTGGAAGTCTTCGAGACAGTATTGGCGGGACCATACCGCTGTGAGCAAACAACACACTCAGTTTTCAACATGAGTCATCTCGGTCGCCCGGGGTGGCTCATGTGCTTTTAGGGCCAAGACTAAACACTCTAAACCACTCTAAACCACTTATATCAGTTGCGCTTCCGCACTTCTTCGTGGATGACCTTTCCTTTTTTCATTTCCTCCTGATATTCTTTTTTGCGCCGCTCGCGGAATTCGGTGGCGAGTTCCTTGATGCCGATGGGTTTGCCGTGTTGCCGGCGGTGATAGGCGAGGATGATAAAATCCGCCATGTCGTCGGGGAACGTCACGCCCGCGCTGCGGAGATAGTGGGAGAGCCGCGAGCCGCCGTAGAAGCCCCAGTTGATTATCATCCATTGGCCGAGGCGGTGGTGCATGACGGCGCAAACGCTGTCTTCGGGCAAGGATTTGAACTTGAGCCGCGCTTCTGCGCTCACGCGCTTGTCCAATTCGAGCATGGCTTCTTCCAAGTTTTTGGGGATGTAGACCCCGTTGAGCATTTCCTTTCGGATGCTTTCCTGATATTGCCGCTCAAACTCGGCCTCATTGCTGGGCGGCCCCGGCTCTTCCTTTGCTGTTTGGGAAAAAGCGTTTTGAAATAATAACAGGAAGAGGAGTGGGAGGGCGAAAATCCTTTTTTTCATACAAAAAACAGATTGAAGCGATGAACCTGCGCTTGACTTTGTTCGAGATTTTTTTGCTGCAAACCATCGGCTGGCTCGGCCTTTGGCTTCTCCATGATTATGTGGCGGCGCTCCTAACGCTTATCGTGGGGGCTATCGTATCGGCGGTGCTCGTCGTGGCGCTCATGGCCGAAGCCATCGAGCGGTCGAGGGTGCCGAGGAGATATTTCCAAGTCATGGCGCTCAGCATTTTGTCCATTGTGTTGTCTGCCGCGACGTATGTTTTTCTTTTCGGCGGACTTGTCAACTTGTAACTTGCCGACTTGGAACTTGCCGACTTGAAACTTGAAACTTGCCGACTTGCCACTTGTAACTATTTCAACCTTCGGCCAAGTCTTCGAAAGTCCCCGTTTGCCGGTTTTTGCGCACCTTGTCCCAATCGAAATAGCGCCCGTTCATCACCACATACACCCCCGGCGGCAACACTTGCACGAAAGCCAGCGCGCTGCCGAGGTTGAAAAAACCATCCGACGAGGTGCCAAAAGCATAAGGAACCATGGCTCCGGTGAGCACAATGGTTTTGCCCTCGATGTTGGCTTCGGCGAGGTGGCGGGCAGTTTCCACCATGCGGTCGGTGCCGTGGGTGATGAGGAGCCGCTTGGCCGGGGTGCGGGCACAATTGTGGATGATGAGGGCGCGGTCCTCGTCGCGCATTTCGAGGGAATCCACCATCATCAGCGTTCGGATGTCTATTTCCACGCCGCAGCGACCGAGTTGGAACATCTCGCTGAGGTGCGTGTCTTTAAAAAAAAGTTCGCCCGTGATGTAGTTGTACTCTTTGTCAAAAGTACCGCCTGTTACAAAAACCTGTATCATGGCCGCAAAGGAAAGGATTTGGCGAGAAAAAGAATTCAATTTGAATGCGCTCCAAATTGTTGGGGCGGCGGCGGGCTTTTCCCAAAACGTTTTTACTTTTGCCCATCAAAAATTGAATTTGCACAACATGAAAAACAACGAAGAATACGTCAATAACCATGGCCGCGACTGGCTTGTCTTTATCGTCAGCACCATTGGCATGATTGCCCTCTTGCTTTTTGCCCCAGAGTGGGTGTGGGTCTCATGGCCTTTTATGTTCACCGCACTGGCTGGAGCATTGGGCCGGCTCTGAACTCAAAGTTTTCGTTTCAAAAAAAGCCAGCCGCTATTTTGCTGCTGGCTTTTTTTATTGAACGCTTAGAAGTGACACTTTTGAAAAAGTGTCACTTCTGAAAAGGCTTCTTTACCGTCCAGAAATTTGAAAATCCTCGTCCTACGCTTTTCCTCTATTGGCGACATTGTGCTGACTTCGCCCGTGGTTCGCTGCCTCAAAAAGCAGTTGGGCGCGGAAGTTCATTTCCTCACCAAGTGCCCGTTCGCGCCCATTTTGGAGGCAAATCCCTACGTTGACAAGGTTTTTTCTTTTCAAAAAGAAATCCCCTCGGAAATGGCGCCACGCTTGAAAAGCGAACGCTACGACCATGTAATTGACCTCCACCACAACCTCCGCAGCCTTCGGCTGAAACTCGCGCTGGGCCGCCCCGCCCATTCGTTCGCCAAACTGAACTGGGAAAAATGGCTGCTCGTCAACTTCAAAATTGACCGAATGCCCAAGTTGCACATTGTGCATCGGTACATGGCTACCGTCCAGCATTTGGGCGTGGAATACGATGGCGAGGGTTTGGATTATTTTATTCCCGAAGGGGAAAGTTTGGCAGGGGCAGAATTGCCCGGCGGGCCGTTTGTCGCCTTTGCCATTGGCGCCACGCACGCCACGAAGCGGCTGCCAGAAGAAAAAATCATCGAAATCTGCCGAGGCATTTCGCAGCCCGTGGTGCTTCTCGGCGGCAAGGGCGAGCAAGGTGCGGGCGAGCGGATTGTGCTGGCTTGCGGCAAAAACGTCCTGAACCTTTGCGGCAAACGCTCGCTGCACCAATCGGCCTTTGCCATTCAAAAATCCAGCAAAGTCATCACGCACGACACCGGGATGATGCACATTGCGGCTGCGCTGCGCAAGCCCATCGTGTCTGTGTGGGGCAGCACGGTGCCGAAGTTTGGGATGTGGCCGCTCTACCCAACGGGCATGGACTCGAACACGTCTGTGGAGGTGACCGGGCTGGGGTGCCGCCCTTGCTCCAAAATCGGTTTCGACCATTGCCCAAAGGGGCATTTCAAGTGTATGCGGGAAATCAAAAGTGATGAAGTAGCAAGGCTGGCGGTTTGAGAACACTTGTCACGCTCATTCCCCTTGCTGAGAAAAGATTTCAAATTTGCCTCAAAACTGCCAAAATCCATTTTTTCTGAAAAACCCTTGCCCGGCTTTGTTGGCAACTCTGGATTTTGCTCTACTTTTCGCCGAGAATGGTTTTGATAGGCCACGTCTGCCTTCACTCATTTTCCTTCAACCCTCGACCATCCATCTTCAACCGCAGTATTATGCACATTAAAAAACTACTCCTTCTTCTTGTCGCGTCCCTGAGCCTTGCTCCCTTGACCGCTCAAGACATCCACTTCTCGCAGTACAACATGTCGCCCATGACCCTCAACCCTGCCAATATCGGCAATTTCGAGGGCACGGCGCGTATTGGCGGCATCTATCGCGGCCAATGGGCCAGCGTCATCGGCAACAAAGGCCAGTACAAAACGCCCTCGATTTGGGCGGACGCGCCCATCATCACCGGCTTCCGCAAGCGCGACTGGGTGGGCATTGGCTTGGTGTTTTTCTCTGACAAAGCTGGCGCGGGCAGCCTGACGCACACCGCCGCCAAATTCGGCGCGTCGTACCACCTTGCTTTGGACAAAAAAGGCAACGCTTACCTGACCATCGGCGCACAATACGGCCAAGCAGGCAGAAAACTCAACACGGAAGACCTCCGGTTTGAAAAAGGTTGGCTTACCCCGCTCTCCAATGGAGATTACAATAAAGGAGCGGCGGTTGACTTTTTTGACAAAACCGATGCAAAATCCAATTGGAGCGACATTGACGGCGGCGTGGTGCTCCGCGCCAAACTCAACAAGCGCATGGACATGAGCATCGGCTACGCCATGTACCACATCGGCAAGGGCAAGTACGGCCTCGTGACGAGTGGCGGCGGCACAAGCACTTCCACGCAAACAAGCAACGACGAAATCGCTCGCCGTTCGGTGGTGACGGGTTTGTTCAACATCAAGTTGACCGACAAATTCACGGTAGGCCCCTCGTTCATTTACCAGACCATGAGCGGTGCCGACGAGATTAGCCTCCAAGCGCTCGGCTCTTATATTTTCAATGCCGAAAAAGACATTGACCTGAATTTTGGTTTGGGCTATCGTCTCAGTGGCGGCGATGCTGTTTACCCCATGATCGGTGGTCGTTACAAAAACCTCCGCGTCGGCCTCGCCTACGATGTGAACGTGAGCGACCTCAACCAAGTCAGCAACTATCGCGGCGGTTTTGAGGTGGCGGCCAATTACATCATCAAGATTTACAAGCCTGCCAAGGTGAAAACTAAGGTGCTTTGCCCGAGGTTTTGATTTGTCATCCCAAACAAACTTCCCGAAAGTTTGAAACTTTCGGGAAGTGAATTTATCCATAAAAAACACCCCGGCCTCGCCGGGAAAAACGATACGATGAAAAAAATTCTCTTTTTCCTCACCCTTGCCACCCTCACGGCCATCGGCGCAAAAGCCCAGCCGCTCAACCGCTCCACCCCGGAAGCCAACCTCAAATCGGCGCAAGAAGCCGAAGCCAACGGCAACTACTACACAGCCGCAGAGATGTACGAAAAATACCTCTCCGAAAACAAAAACGACAAAGCCATCACGGCCAAAGTCGCCAAACTCAACTACGACCTGCGCGACTACGAAAAGGCTGAAAAATCGTTCAACCGCCTCGTTGGCCGCGACCGCAAAAAGGAGTTCACCGAACTCAAATACTGGCTGGCAGTCTGCATGAAGTACAACGGGAAGTACGCCGAGGCGGTGGACGTGTTCAACGAATACATTGCCGATGGCGCAGACGAGGCTTTGAAAACCGCCGCCAAGCGCGAAATCGCCGGCTGCGAAATAGCCCGAAAAATGAAACAGCCCGAAAGCCTCCTCGTGGGCAACATGGGCAAAGACGCAAACAACCCAAACTACGACGGCTCGCCCTCTTACAGCGCAGGCGAACTTTACTTCACCTCCATGCGCTCCAATGAAGTGATCGTGCTGAATGGCAAAGAAGGCGACTGGTACACCAAAGTGTACACCACCGCCAAGTCGGGCGCAACATTTGGCGAACCAGAGCCGCTCGGCACGCAGATCAACCGCGAGGGCTGGCACCAAGGCAACGTGAACATCACGCCCGATGGCAAGACCATGTATTTCACACGGGTGCAACTGGTGGAAAAAGGCCAAGACCTCGCCGAAAGCAAAATCTTTGTGTCGCAAAAAGGCTCCGATGGCTGGAGCGGCGCCAACGAAGTAACGGGCGTGAACGGCGATTTCATTGCCAAGCACCCCTGCGAGGGCGAACTTTTTGGCGAAAAAGTCCTCTATTTCGTGGCCAATATGCCCGGCGGCAAAGGCGGCTCCGACCTCTACTACGCGCCCAAAAAATCGGAAGGCGTGTTTGGCCTGCCCGTCAACCTCGGCGACAAAGTGAATACCCCCGGAGACGAAGTTTCGCCTTTCTATCAAGACGGCAAACTGTGGTTCAGCAGCAACGGCCGGCCAACCATCGGCGGCCACGATGTCTTTGAAACCCAGTGGAACGGCTCGGTCTGGAGCGAGCCAAAGATGCTGGCGATGGGCATCAATACCAGCCTCGACGATATGCACTACACCCGCGCTGCCGACGGGATGAGCGGATTCGTGGTCAGCAACCGACCGGGGCCGAACAGCCTCAAAAGCAAAACTTGCTGCGACGACATCTGGGCTTGGGAAATAGAGCGCATCAAAATAGACCTGCTCGCCAAAACATTCCGCCGCAAGCGCACAGGGGAGAAAGAAAACCAGCCGCTCAAAGGTGCTGTCGTTACCATGCTCGACATGACGGACAAAAAACCAGCGAACGTGGACGAAAAGACCAACCTCGCCGCCAACGATTTCCCTTTCACGCTGATGCCCGAAAAATCCTACATGGTCATCGCCAATGCAGAAGGGTACAAGCCCGACACAGTGAGTTTCAATACCGTGGGCATCAAGAAAAGCACCAGCATCGAGAAAAAATTGACGCTGCGCCTCGTGAAGCGCGAGCCAGAGTTCGATACGCTCCGCATCAACGAGCCGATCCGACTTGACAACATTCTGTACGACTACGACAAGGACAACATCCGCCCCGACGCAGAGCCAGACTTGCAGGGCGTGGTGGATTTGATGAAAAAATACCCCGACATGAAAATCGAACTTTCGTCGCACACCGACTCGCGCGGCAACGATGCCTACAACGAGGACCTCTCTCAGCGCCGCGCCAACAGCGCCGTGGCTTGGATCGTGGCCAAAGGAATCACCACCGACCGCATTGTGGCCAAAGGCTACGGCGAAAAGCAATTGCAAAACGGCTGCACCAATGACGTGGAATGCTCCGAAGATGATCACCAACTCAACCGCCGCACCGAATTCAAAATCACGGCTGGCCCTACCAGCATCGTAATAGAAAGGGTGGAAAAGCGCGAGAAAAAGCCAGCCCCCAGCGGCGGAAATTAAAAGCGTTCGAGGGCGGATAAAGCGCGGCGGTTAGTCATAAAGATTCAAGGAAACATCCGTGTAAAAGCGAAGGCTCGGCCAATGGCTGAGCCTTCGCTTTTATAGCCCAATCGCTCTTTATACGGCCACAGCCAAACAAGCGCAACTTTTTGCCGTATTTTTGCACCAAAGTACTAGCCATGCAATTTGTAGATATAAAAAATGACATTGCTTTTCGGAAGGTTTTCGGCAATGAGAAAAAGTCAGCGCCGCTCATCTCTTTCTTAAATGCAGCCTTGGAACTGGAAAACGATACCCGAGTGGTCAATGTCACCTTGGCCAACCCGAACCTTTTCCCTCGCATCGCCGGAGAGAAAGCCTCCATACTCGACGTGAGGGCAACCGACCAAGCCGGGCGGAAATTCGTGGTGGAAATGCAGGTGGCCGAAAAAAATGGCTTCGACAAGCGCGTACAGTATTACCTCGCACGGGACTACTCCATGCAAATAAATAGAGGTGAAGATTACCCGTTGCTCAACCCTGCATACTTCATTGGAATATTGAACTTCCCGTTTAGTGCCAGCAAGGACTACCATACCCGCCATCTGATTTTAAACAAATCAACCAATGAACACCTGTTAAAGGATGTTCAGTTTTCATTTATTGAGTTGCCAAAATTTCAGTTAGAAATCACCGAGTTGGCAACTCCTATTGACAAATGGACTTACTTTATCAAGTACGCTGAGGAACTTACCTTTATCCCTGATTATGCCAATGACGATGAAGGCTTGAAAGAAGCATTTATAGAAGCAGATAAGCACAATTGGTCAAAGGAAGACCTGATAGCCTACGACAATTTCAGTATTTGGGAGGGAGATCAGCGGCAGGAGATAAAAACAGCAATGCAAAAAGGAGAAGAAAAAGGCAAGATTGAATTGATACTGGAAATGGATAGGGAAGGGTTGACCATCCCACAAATCGCAAGAGTCACTAAAAAGACCGAAGAAGAGATTACGCAAATCCTGGTTGGCCACAAGAATAAATAGGAATAACCCATTTCATGATTCCAATCAGATACCATCAATGCCCTCACCCTACCCCGGAAACGAAATCTTCCCCATCCCTACCAAGGGGATTCCGCCCAGCACCGCCCCCTCTCCTACCCTGCCGGCCACCGTTTCGTTTGCCAGCACAGCGAACAGCACCGCCTCTTTTGCATCGCCGTGGATACCGAGTTTTTCCATCGGGGCAATGCCGAAACCGGGCAATTTCTCTTTCAAAAATTGCAGCATCAATGGATTGTGCGCCCCGCCACCACTTGCATAAACTATGAACGAGGAACTATGAACTATGAACGAGGAACGAGGAACGAGGAGTGATTCCGTCTTTTCACTTGGCTCCTCGTTCATAGTTCCTCGTTCATAGTTCATAGTTCCTCGTTCATAGTTCATAGTTCCTCGTTCATAGTTCATAGTTCCTCGTTCATAGTTCATAGTTCCTCGTTCATAGTTCATA
>JBJXFT010000464.1:0-4642 GCA_046155725.1 Saprospiraceae bacterium | reverse complement strand
AGTGGATATTCGGGGCTTCCCACCGTGTGTGTTTTTTCACTTTGAAAAAACACACACGGTGGGAAGCCCCGAATATCCACTGCCATTCAAAACAACATGAACATTTTGGTTACCGGCGGTGCCGGGTTTATTGGCAGCCACACCGTGGTGTCGCTCGCAGAAGCAGGTTTCAGCCCCGTCATCGTGGACGATTTTTCCAATTCGGAGCCGTCGGTGCTGGCTGGCTTGCGGGAAATTTTGGGCCGCGACGTGCCTTGCCATGCGCTGGACTGCAACAATTACCCCGCCATGCGGCAAATCCTGCGCGACGAAAAAATCGGCGGGGTAATCCACTTTGCCGCCTTCAAAGCCGTGGGCGAATCCATGCAAGAGCCACTGGCTTACTACCGCAACAACCTCGGCTCGCTGTTCACCCTGCTCGATGCGATGCTCGCCGAGGGCGTTCCGAACTTCATTTTCTCCTCCTCCTGCACGGTGTATGGCGAGCCTGACACATCGCCGGTAACGGAGCAAACGCCCATCAAACCCGCCGCTTCGGTGTACGGCAACACCAAACAGATGGGCGAAGAAATCCTCCGAGACGTGGCGGCAGCCAAGCCTTTGAAAGCCATTTCGCTGCGCTATTTCAACCCCATCGGCGCGCACCCGTCGGCACACATCGGCGAACTGCCGCGCGGGGTGCCGAGCAACCTCGTACCGTTCATGACGCAAGCCGCCGCCGGGCTGCGCGAATCACTGACCATTTTTGGCGGCGACTACCCTACGCCGGACGGCACTTGTGTGCGCGACTTTATCCACGTCATGGACCTCGCCGAAGCGCACGTGGCCGCGCTGCGGTATGCGGTAAAAAACCCAGCAGCCAATTTTTACGACACATTCAACCTCGGCACCGGGCAGGGGAACACCGTGCTGGAATTGGTCAAAACTTTTGAGGAAATCAGCGGCCAAGCCCTCCCCTACTCCATCGGGCCGCGCCGGGAAGGCGATGTGGTGGCCGTTTGGGCCGATGTGCAAAAATCGAGCGCACTGCTCGACTGGCAAGCCCGGCGCTCACTGCGCGAGGCGCTGGAAGATGCTTGGCGTTGGCAAAAAAAAACACGTTTACTAAACTTTTAAAAGTTTAGTAAACGTAGAACATGATGAAACGCAACGAAAACCTCCGCCACCTCGCCACAGAAGAATTCGACCTCTGCATCATCGGCGGGGGCGCGAGCGGCGCGGGCTGTGCGCTGGACGCCGCGCTGCGGGGGCTGAAAGTCGCGCTCATCGAGAAGACCGATTTCGCTGCCGAAACCTCCAGCCGCAGCACCAAACTCGTACACGGCGGGGTGCGGTATCTCGAACAGGCGTTCAAAAAACTCGACTTCGCCCAACTCCGCCAAGTGCGCCATGGTCTCGAAGAACGGCGCACCGTGCTGCAAAACGCCCCTCACCTCGCCCGCCCGCTCGGCCTCGTCACGCCCGTTTTCAGTTGGTGGGAAGGGTTTTATTTCTCCATCGGGCTGAAACTCTACGATTGGTTTGCGAGCCGCCGCCGGCAAGCACCTGCCGGTGCGCTCCCTCCCAGCCGTTGGCTCAGCCGACGAGAAGCCCTGCAAATGATGCCCGGCCTCTCGCCCAGCATCCACAGCGCGGTGCTGTACTACGACGGCCAAATGGACGATGCCCGCTATTGCCTCGCCCTTGTTCAGAGCGCTGCCGAGGCGGGCGCGGTGGTCGCCAACCATCTCGAGGTGGTTGGTTTTCAAAAAGGCAGTTCGGGAAAAATAAACGCTGCGCTCCTGCAAGAGCCAGCAGACAGTTTGGGGTTCATCGTTCATCCTTCATCGTTCATCCTTCGCTCCAAGGTTTTTTTGAACTGCACAGGCCCATACGCCGACCATGTCCGCCAATTGGCGAACCCCGATTTGCCGCCGCGCATCCGCCCGTCCAAAGGCGTTCACCTCGTGCTGCCCCGCGAAATCCTCGACAGCGACCACGCCATGCTCATCCCCAAAACCCGCGACGGGCGCATGGTCTTTGCCATTCCATTCGAAGGCAGTTTGCTTTTGGGCACCACCGATGAGCCGTATTCCGATTTGGAAAAAGAACCAGTTCTGGAAGCCGATGAGGTGGCCTTTTTGCTTGAAACCTTGCAGCCGTTTGTTTCCAAAAAAGTTGAAAAGGAACACGTCAAGGCAGGTTTTGGCGGAATCCGCCCGCTTTTGGCCCCCCACTTGGGCGGGAATGAGGGGGCGACCAAAACGCTCCTCCGCGACCACGAGGTAGAGCGCGACCCGGCCTCTGGCCTCTTCAGCCTGCTGGGCGGCAAATGGACGACCTACCGACTGATGGCGCGCGACGCGGTGGAGGCTGTCTGCCAAACGTTGGGAGTTTCGGCAGTGTGCAAAACGGAGGCGCAGGGCTTGACTGGTGCGGAAGGTTTTGAACTGGGTTTGTGGAAAAAAATTCAGTCGGAGCATGGTTTTGCCAAAGATGTTTGCCAACATTTGGCCTCGAAATATGGCAGTCGGGCGGCTGTACCGGCCGCTTTAGCCGCCGAAAACCCCGAATTGTCAGAACGAATCCTGCCCCATTTCCCTTTCCTGAAAGCCGAAGTGGTGTACGCCGCGCGGGAAGAAATGGCACTGACCGTCAGAGACTTTCTCGCTCGGCGCATTCGGTTGGAAAGCACTGATTGGGAATCTGCGAAGCAAGCCGCGCCCGTGGTGGCCCGGCTGATGGGGGAAGAATTGGGCTGGCCGGAAGGGGAACAACAAGCGCGGGCGGAGGAGTATGTGGCGCTGCTGGAATCGTTTGTACAAATGGCAGGATAGTCCAAGTGAGAGTCTCACTCTAAGTGAGACTCTCACTTGGAGGCATCATTTATTCATTCACCACACATCATTCAATGAACATTTTTCTCGCTGAATTCCTCGGAACCGCCCTTCTCCTCTTGCTCGGCAACGGCGTGGTGGCGGGCGTGGTGCTGCGCGGCACCAAGAACGAAAACTCGGGCTGGCTCGTCATCACCATTGGCTGGGGCCTGGCCGTCACCTTCGCCGTGTATGCTGTTGGGGGCATCAGCGGGGCCCACTTGAACCCTGCAGTGAGCCTCGCGCTGGCCGCCACGGGGCAGTGGTCGGACCAGTTCAGGCCCGACACCCTGCCGCTCTACATTGCTGCGCAAATGCTCGGCGCAATGCTCGGCGCGGCCTTGGTGTATCTGCACTATCTGCCGCATTGGGCGCGCACCGAGGATGCGGGCGCGAAACTCGCCGCGTTCAGCACCGCCCCCGCCATCCGGCACACGCCGTCCAATTTCATTGGTGAATTCATGGGCACGTTTGTGCTGCTGTTTGGCCTCTCGGCCATTGGCGCCAGCCGTTTTGCCGAAGGCTTGAACCCGCTCGTGGTGGGCGCTTTGGTGTTGGCCATCGGCAATTCGCTGGGCGGCACCACGGGCTATGCCATCAACCCGGCGCGGGATTTGGGGCCGCGCATCGTCCACGCGCTGCTGCCCATTCCCGGCAAGGGCGGCTCTGATTGGGGCTATGCTTGGATCCCGGTGGTCGCGCCGATACTGGGGGGGATATGTGGGGCGGTGGCGTACCGGGCGCTGTTGGGCTGAAATTAGCGCGAATACTGCTGGTACGCCAGCAGTATTCGCGCTAATTCTGCGGAGGCTCTGAGAAATCTATGCAAAATCGCGCTTTTGGAATGCCAGCCACTCCCGGAACGCCCGCTCTACTGCGGCCCCGCCCCACTCGGTTTCCACGTTTTCGAGGTTCAGGATTTCGCGGAAAAGCGCGTTTTGCGCGTCGTCCTCGCGGAGCGCAACGTGATAAGGCGTGTTGCTGAACGTGACCATCGAATACACGGGGAGGAATTCCTGCGGGAACTTGGTGCTCAGGTCGGCGGCGATTTTTTTGCGGAGCAAAAACTTGGGGTCGCCCACGAGGTCTCGCATTTCCACAAAATTGCGCTGAGCCAGTTCGGCAATCGCGTCGGCATCCCGAACGCGGGACTGGGCGAACGCAGGGATGATTTTTGACCAATCGCCCCCCATCTCCTCGCACATCGCGTCAAGGATGGTGCAGTCCTCAAAGCCCGCGTTCATCCCTTGTCCGTAGAACGGCACGATGGCGTGGGCCGCATCGCCGAGCAGCAAGATTCGGCCCTGCCATTGCCACGGCGAGCATTGCACCGTGACGAGCGATGACGTGGGATTTGCCAAAAAATCACGCAGCAGCGTAGGCATGAGGGGGATTGCATCCGGGAAGTATTTTTGGAAAAAACCCAGCACCTCGGCATCGGTTTTCAATTTTTCAAAGGACACCTCGCCCTCGAACGGCAGGAACAGCGTGCAGGTGAAACTCCCATCGGCGTTGGGCAGCGCGATGAGCATGTGGTTGCCGCGCGGCCAGATGTGCAGGGCACCGGGCTTCATGCGGTGGTCGCCGTTTTCGAACGCGGGAATGCTCAGTTCCTTGTAGCCGTGGTCGAGGTATTGCTGGCGGTAATTGAAGCGGTCTGTGCGCTGGAGCGCATAGCGCACGGCGCTGAACGCGCCGTCGGCCGCGAAGATGAGCGGGGCCTCGAACCGCACCAAATCCCCGTTTTCCAAATTCTCGAACGTGATGCGCGGGCTGTTCAAATCCAC